>NZ_JBNCAN010000006.1:0-182274 GCF_049808615.1 Halomonas sp. GXIMD04776
GGATCGAAACGTGCCCAGTCACCGCGTTCGACGTTGTAGCCGTGGATGAACAGGGTGGCGTTGTGGCCGGCCAGGCGCAGCTGCTCGAGCTGATCGTCGCTCAGCCGGTCCACCTCGCCGTCTGCGAGTGGGGCATGCAGATCCACCAGGATCGGCGGCGGCAGATAGGTGGCGACCACCGTGGTCTCGTTCATCACCGCCAGGGCTTCCGGGGCGCTTAGCCCCGCCGCGACCGGATGCACCGGCACCTCGTCGATGGCGACCAGATGGTGCCCCGGGGCGTTCAGCAATTGCCAGGCGAAGGGACCGGCGAGCACGCCATAGTGGTGGCTGATGCCGTGCTCGTCGGTCTTGCCCGGGTAGCGGCGCTGGCGAGCGTCGCGCACCTCGACCTCGATGCCGGCGGGAAGTGGCCGCCCCAGGGTGTCCTGGTGCTCGAGGGTGACGAAGACCTGGGAGACGCATTCGGCCTGGTAGATCGCGCCGCTGCCATTCTGGCAACTGGGCTGAAAGGGAAGATCGAGATTGTTCATGAATTTGTTTCTTCTAGCACTGACGTGGCCTATTTCTCAAGAAATAGGTAAGAATGTCCTTGTGAACCTCGCTTTCTATGCAGGAAACGCGCCAATGTAAGATTAGTTTTTTATAAAACAACGTATTGAAGTTTTTTGTCTTGAAAGATTAAGCAAAATTAGGCAATAAGTTGCCCGAATCGAGCAAGATTTTGCCCAGACAGGCAATATCTTGCTCGATTTTCAAGGGTAGGTTTGCGGCGGGTAAATAGAGAGCAGGCTTCGACGTACGGCCTCAATAATTCGGCCATACTCCCGGCGTCGCCAGCTCCAGAAGATGCCCGTCCGGATCGCGAAAATAGAGGCTCTCGCCGCCACGGGGCCAGTGGGTGCGACCTTCGATCTCGACGCCATGCGCCACGAGGCGCTTCTCCCAGGGCGCGAGCTGGTCGGCGTCGATGGCAAGCGCCATGTGCACCCTCCCCTGGCCATCGTGAGGCGGGATGGTGCCCATGTCCCGGGGCAGGACGACCGTCTCCAGGGTCTCGCCCTGCAGGAACAGCAACAACACGCTGCTGCGTCCGACATCGTAGGCGGTGAAGCGATGATCCGCAGTAAAAGCCGCAAGCCCCATCACCTTTTCGAAGAAGGCGCGGGCACGCGGCATATCCTCGACGTAGAGCGCCGTCTCCAGTACCCCGTTGAGCGTTGGCATGCCGTTCTCCTGCCGCTGTTTTCTGCTTTCAGCCTAGACAATGTCGCTAGCGTCTGGCCAACCAGAACCACCACACGATCAGCGCGATCAGCGCCAGGCCGCCGAGATTGACCAGCCAGCTCATGACATTACCTCCTGTTGGCGTTGCTGTGGTGCCTGGGGCGATTTTCCGTATTGCGCCGAGGTCTTGAACAGCCGCAGCCGGTTGGCGTTGCTGACCACGGTGACCGAGGAGAGCGACATGGCGGCCCCGGCGATCACCGGCGAGAGCAGGGCGCCGGTGAAAGGGTACAGAAGACCGGCGGCGATGGGGATGCACAGGGCGTTGTAGCCGAAGGCGCCCCACAGGTTCTGCTTGATGTTGCTCAGGGTGGCACGGCTCAATTCGATGGCATCGGCGATGCCGTGCAGCGAGCCGCGCATCAGCGTGATGCCGGCGCTCTCGATGGCCACGTCGGTGCCCTGGCCGATGGCGAAGCCCACATCGGCTCGCGCCAGGGCCGGGGCGTCGTTGATGCCGTCGCCGACCATGCCGACCACCTCGCCGTTCGCCTGGCGGCGTTCGATCTCCGCGTGCTTGTCCTCCGGCATCAGTTCCGCCCGATAATCGTCGATGCCGACTTCCCGTGCGATGGCGGCGGCGGTATGGGCGTTGTCGCCGGTGAGCATGACGATCCTGAGGCCATCTTCCTGCAGGCGCTTGACCGCGGCCACGGTGTCCGAGCGCAGCGGATCGCTGACGCCGAAGATCGCCGTCAGGCGCTCATCCACGGCGAGATAGATGACCGTGCGCGCCTGCTCTTCGAGGCGCCGGGCGATCTCGTTGCCGGCCTTCAGGTTGATGCCCGCCTCGCTCAACAGCTTCGCGTTGCCCAGGCGCAGGAAGTGACCATCACGTGTTTTTGCCGTGACCCCGCGCCCGGTGACGCTCTCAAAGGCGTCGATCCGGGCGGCCGTGGCGCCCTGCGACTCGGCATATTCCATGAGTGCCGCCGCCAGGGGGTGCTCGGAGCCCTGTTCCAGGGCGGCTACCAGCCCCAGCGCCTCGTGGGTGTCGCCCTCGAGAACCTCCGCCTCGGTGACCCTCGGCTTGCCTTCCGTCAGGGTGCCGGTCTTGTCCACCACCAGGGTGGTGAGCTTGCTGGCGGTCTGCAGTGCTTCGCCGCTTCTTACCAGCACGCCGTGCTCCGCGGCCTTGCCCACACCGATCATGGTCGAGATCGGCGTCGCCAGACCCAGGGCACAGGGGCAGGCGATGATCAGCACCGTGGTAGCGGTGACCAGCATATGGGTCAGCGCCGGCGCCGGGCCGAAATTGAACCAGATCAACGCGGTGATCACGGCGATGATCATCACGCTGGGCACGAAGATCGCCGAGACCTGGTCCGCCAGCTTGCCGATGGGCGGACGCGAGTTCTGTGCCTTGGCCACCTGTTCGGTGATCTGGCCCAGCCGGGTATCGTCGCCGACCCGAGTGGCGCGATACACCAGGCCGCCGCGGCCGTTGACCGTCCCCGCGCTGACCTCGTCGCCGACTCGCTTGGACACCGGATCGGGCTCTCCGGTCAGCATGGATTCATCGATATAGCTCGAGCCTTCCACCACATCGCCGTCCACCGGCAGCCGTTCCCCGGGGCGTACCCGGAGTTGGTCGCCTTCGCGTACCTCGTCGATATTGATTTCCTGCTCCTGGCCGTCGCGAATCACCCGTGCCGTCTTGCTCTGCAGGTCCAGCAGGCGCTTCAGGGCGTCGCTGGTGCGGCCCTTGGCCTTCAACTCCAGGGCCTGACCCAGCAGGATCAGGCCGATGACCATGGCCGAGGCTTCGAAATAGATGCCTCGGGCTACTTCGGGCAGCCAGGCGGAAAACAGCACCACCACCATGGAATAGAGCCAGGCGGCGCCGGTGCCCAGGGCGATCAGGGTATCCATGTTGGCCTGGTGATGGGTGAAGGTCTTCCAGGCATTGACGAAGAAATGCCGTCCCGGGCCGGCCAGTACCCCCAGGCTCAGGGCCCCGATCACCAGCCAGAATAGCTTGCCCCAGCCTTGGGGCTGAGGATGGAAGATGAACATCAGGATCATCAGCGGCACCCCCAGGGCAAGGGCCATCAGGCTGCCCCGCAGGCGCTTCCTATACTCCCGGGCGTCCTGCTCCTGCTTGGTCTGCTGGGCCTGGCGCAGATCCTCGATGGTGCTGGCGCCATAGCCCACGTCTTCCACCGCCTTGATCAATTGCTCGGGGGTGGCGCTGCCTCGAACCTCGGCGGTGTGATTGCCGAAGTTGACCTGGGCATGGCTCACGCCGGGGACCGCATTCAGAGCCTTCTGCACCGTATTGACGCAGCCGGCGCAGGTCATGCCGGAAATCGACAGCCTCTGAGCCGGCTTTCCTGTTCTCGCTGGCTCCGATGGCGATTCGGCTGTTGGCGAATCGGGCGCCGTGGGCGATGCCTCCTGCTCGCTATCGGGCTCGCCGGGTTCGCCGCTATCGGCGGGGTAGCCGGCCTCCTCGAGCAGGACATCGACACGCTCTCCCGAGAGGGTCGTGTTGATCTCGACGCGCTTCTCGTCGGGATAGCCGGTGACCTCGGCCTGGGCGTCCTGAGTCTGGACGGTACGACGAATCTTGCTGACGCAACCCTGGCAGCTGATGCCGGGTACCTGGCGTTGATAATGAAAAGAGGCGTTCATCAGTGTTCTCCCAAGGTGCGAGCGTCGACGGTTGCCGAATGGTCGTCGGGCAGGCTCTCAATCAGTCGGCACAGGCTGTGGCCGTCAGGCGTGCCGTCCGGCATGTTCTGCCAGGTGACCAGGGCCTGCTCCATGCGCTCGGCCAATGCCTGGAGCTCGGCGATGCGAGCCTGAATCTGCGGCAGCCGGCTGGCCAGCAGGTCGCGTACCAGCGGGCAGGGCGAGTCGCCGTGGTCGGCGTGGCCGAGGATCTCCGCGATCTCGCGTACGCTGAATCCCAGGGTGCGCGCTCGCTGAATGAAGCGCAGCCGATTGAGGGAGTCGCTGTCGTAGAGCTGGTAGCCGTTGTCCGGGTCTCGACGGGGTTGCAGCAACCCCTCCCGGGTATAGTGGCGTACCGTCTCGGCGGTGACGCCGGCGCTCTTTGCCAGTTCGCCGACTTTCATGGCATGCCTCCAATAAAGAGTTTCATCTAACAGATACTCTAAAACCTTTGCCTAACACAAAGGTCAAGGAGAGGATGTCCCTGCCATTAGAGGTGTGGGGGGTTCACCTTGGAGCGGCATGAAGACGGCTCTACTACTAATTGACTAATCGCTAAATGATTGAAACGGACGTTTGACCTTGACTTGTTTATTGGGATGAGTGACAACCCTTCAAGTATCTCGTTATCCGCCGATAACACGACAATAACGACTCTCTTCACGGGAACAGGACAGGTACCATGCAAAACAAGATCAACAAGCTGACCCTCGCGATTGCCGCAGCCGCCGCGGCGCTCTCTTCACAAGCCATGGCCGGGGGGTTCCAGCTCAACGAGCAGAGTGTCAGCGGCCAAGGCTATAGTCACGCCGGTCGCAGCTCCAACGTTCAGGATGCGACCATCGTCTTCGGCAATCCGGCGGGCATGTCGTTTCTCGATCGCGCTCAGGTGACTGGCGGGGCGACCTATCTGAACGTCAATAGCGATATCGACAATGTTGAGTCGAGTACTTCCATCGACTCGGGGGTCGCTCAAGGTGGCACGCCCAATGGCGTCCAATTCCCGCTGGGGCCGGTATCCGGCAGTAGTGACGGCGATATGGTGCCAGGCACCGCCGTGCCTTTTGCCTTTTACGCACAACCACTTTCCGAGAAAGTACATTTCGGCTTTGGTGTTTACGCGCCTTTCGGCTCCAAGACCGATTATGAAGACGATTTTCAGGGACGCTATTTCGGCAATTACACCGAAGTCAAGGTGATCAGTGCCCAGCCGACGCTGTCCTACAAGATCAACGATCAATTGGCGATTGGCGCCGGGGTCACCTACAACCAGGTGGAAGGGGAGTTGAGAAGACAGCTTCCCACGTCCGCGGCCTTCAGCTCAGAAGGCGATATCGATGCGCGTGTCGATGGTGACGATGATGCCTGGGGCTACAATGTCGGCATCATCTATCGTCCCGTGCCGGAAACCACCCTCGGACTGACCTATCGCTCCAAGGTGGATTACACCCTCGAGGGGGACTTCGAGGCGATCGCCCCCGGTGGCAATGTCGTGCGCGCTGACGATGCGACCCTGGATCTGACCACGCCGGAGACCGTCAACTTCTCGGTGACGCAGCAGATGACCGATCGGCTGGAGCTGATGTTCGGCGCATCCTGGGCACGCTGGAGCCGCTTCGAACGGATTCTCGTCGAGGGCAGTCAGGGCGATACCATTACCAATGAGGAGCAAAACTACGCCAATGCCTGGAACTTTGCGGTAGGCGCCCAGTATCAGTTGAATCCGCAATGGGTGTTGCGGACCGGGCTTGCTCTCGACAACACGCCGACCAACGACGAGGATCGCAGTGTCCGGATTCCCTCGGATGATCGCCGTATCTTCTCGCTCGGCGCCGGCTGGACCCCGGTTCCGGATCTGACCGTCGATCTGGCCTACTCCTATCTCACCGAGCGGGGCACGAGCATTAGCCAGTCGCGTGATGACTCCTTGAATGAACTGGGCTCTGTCTCCTACAGCGCCGATTACAAGAACGAAGCCCACGGTTTCGGCGCCCAGGCGACTTACCGCTTCTGATCAATCACTAAAACTTGACAGCATTGAAACCCGGTCTCGTGCCGGGTTTTTCAATATTGGTCGGTGGATCTTAGGCCACATCCGCCATGAAGGCCGCCTGCATCAGCTCCCGGGTATAGGATTCCTGGGGATTGTCGAACAACGCCTGGGTCGTGCCCTGCTCGACGACCAGGCCCTCCTTCATTACCAGTACGCTGTCGGCGAGTGCCCGCACCACCGCCAGATCGTGGCTGATGAAGAGATAGGTCAGATCGTGCTTGAGCTGCAGCTCGCGTAGCAGGTCGATCACCGTGGCCTGTACCGAGCGATCCAGCGCCGAGGTGGGTTCGTCGAGCAGCAGGAACTCCGGCTTGAGCACCAAGGCGCGGGCGATGGCGATGCGCTGGCGCTGGCCGCCGGAAAATTCATGGGGATAGCGCTTGCGCATGGCCGGGTCCAGCGCGACTTCCTTGAGCGCCTCCTGCACCCGCTGATCCCGCTCGGCACGCTTGAGTTCCGGATGATGCACGCGAAGACCTTCGCCGATGATCTCGCCGACGGTCAGGCGCGGCGACAGGGAGCCGAAAGGGTCCTGAAATACCACCTGCATACGCTTGCGCAGGGGGCGCATGGCTGCCGCCTCCAGATGGGCAATGTCGCTGTCGTCGAAACGGATCTCGCCGCGGCTCTTGAGCAGACGCAGCAGGGCGCGACCCAGGGTCGATTTGCCGGAGCCGGATTCGCCGACGATGCCCAGGGTCTGACCGCGCTTCAAGGTCACGTCGATGCCGCGCACGGCTTCGAAATAGTCATTGTGGCCGAACCAGCGACGCTTGGTGGTGAAGCGTACCTGGACATGGTTGGCTTCAAGTAATACCGGGCTATCGTCGGGTACCGGTGCCTTGCTGCCGCTGGGTTCGGCATCGATCAAGGCACGGGTGTAGTCGTGGTGTGGGTTGGTGAAGACCTCTCCTGTTTTGCCCTGTTCGAGGAGTTCGCCCTGGCGCATCACGCAGACCCGGTCGGCAAAGTGGCGCACGATACCCAGGTCGTGGGTGATGAACAGGATCGCCATGCCATAGCGCTGCTGTAATTCCTTGAGCAGCCTCAGGATCTGTGCCTGCACGGTGACATCCAGGGCCGTGGTGGGCTCATCCGCAATCAGCAATTCCGGCTCGCAGGCGAGCGCCATGGCGATCATCACCCGCTGACGCTGGCCGCCGGAAAGCTCGTAAGGATAGCTCTTCATTCGTCGCGCCGGCTCGGGGATGCCGACCTGCTCGAGCAGATCGATCACCTTGGTCTTGGCCCGCTTACCGCGCAGGCCGCGATGCAGGCGCAGCACCTCCCCGATCTGATCGCCGATACGGTGCAGGGGGTTGAGGGAGGTCATGGGCTCCTGGAAGATCGTGGCGATACGGTCCCCGCGAAGCTCGCGCATGCGTCGGTTGGAAGCATCAAGCAGGTTCTCGCCGTGAAAGCGGATCGCACCGCGAATACCGGCCAGTTCCGGCAGCAAACGCAGGATGGCGGTGCTGGTCACCGACTTGCCGGAGCCGGACTCCCCGACCAAGGCCAGGGTCTCGCCCTCCTTGATGCTCAGGCTGACATTCTTGACCGCCGACACATCGCCATCCGGAAGATGGAAATCGACACATAGGTCGTCGATTTCGAGTAGTGAGGTCATGACAGAATCCTGGTGGAGATCGAAAAATTGACGAGCAAAATATAGGTAAGCACAGGCTTTTCATCCCTCTAGCGGGTCTTGGGATCAAGGGCGTCTCTCAGCCCATCGCCCAGGAAGTTGAGGCAGAACAGCGTCAGTGCCAGGAACACCGCCGGGACCAGTAGCATCCAGGGGGCACTTTGCATCATGTCGGTGCCCTCGCTGATCAGTACGCCCCAACTGGTCAAGGGTTCCTGCACGCCGAGGCCAAGAAACGACAGGAAGCTTTCGAGCAGGATCACCTTGGGCACGGTGAGGGTGACGTAGACGATCACCGGGCCGATGGCATTGGGAATCATATGGCGGGTGATGATGGCGCGGTTGCTGACCCCGAGGGCATGGGCGGCCTCGACGAACTCCCGGCGCTTGAGCCCCAGGGTCTGGCCGCGCACGATGCGCGCCATGTCGAGCCACTCCACCGCGCCGATGGCGGCATAGATCAGGAAAATATTGCGCCCAAACACCACCATCAGCAGGATCACCAGGAACATGAAGGGCAGGGAATACATGATGTCGACGAAGCGCATCATCAGATTGTCGGTGCGCCCCCCTACATAGCCCGAGACGGCGCCGTAAAGCACGCCGATCACCAGGCTGACCAGGGTGGCGACCAAGGCCACCGAGAGCGACACACGCCCGCCGTAGAGGGTGCGGGCGAGCAGGTCGCGGCCGTTGGCATCAGTGCCGAGAAAATGACCGCCTTCCAGGGTGGGCGCGACGTTGAAGGCGCTCCAGTCCACCTCCGCCAGGCCCCAAGGCAGCAGATAGGGACCGACGAGACAGGCAAGGGCGATCACGATCAGAAGCCACAGGCTGGCCATGGCCGCCTTGTTCTGCTTGAGGCGCCGCCAGGCCTCCCGGCCCAGGCTCTGGCCTTTTTCGTCGGCCGCGCTTGGGTCAGGTTGAGACGGCGGGTTGGGGCTGCCTGCGGGGAGATTTTCGCCGCTGTAAGGAGTGGTGTCAGTGGTCATGGGCATCAGTCGTCATAGCGGATTTGCGGATCGAGCACCGAATAGAGCAGGTCGACGATCAGATTGAGCAGCACGATCAGGGCGCCGTAGAACACGACCGTGCCCATCACCAGGGTGTAGTCGCGATTCAGCGCGGCCTGGACGAAATAGCGCCCGATACCGGGAATGCCGAAGATCTGCTCGATGACCACCGAGCCGGTGATGATCCCGGCGATGGCCGGTCCCAGATAGGAGAGCACCGGCAAAAGCGCCGGTTGCAGCGCATGACGCAGGATCACCTTGGACTCGGAGAGGCCCTTGGCCCGGGCGGTACGAATGAAGTGGCTGCCCAGCACCTCGATCATCGAGGCGCGCATCATGCGGGCAATATAGGCGATCTGCTGGATCGACAGTGCGATCACCGGCAACACCATGTTCTGCCAGGCACCGCCGTTCCAGCCCCCCACCGGCAGCCAGGCGAGAGTGACGCCGAAGACCAGCGCCAGAATGGGGGCGATGACGAAGTTGGGCACGGCGATACCGGCCAACGCCGTGCCCATCACCGCATAGTCCACAGCGGTATTGCGCTTTAGGGCGGCAACTACGCCGAGAGGTAAACCGATCATCAGGGCCAGTAGAATCGCCCAGAAGCCCAGCTCCAGACTGACCGGGAAACCCTGGGCGATCAGATCCGTGACGGAGAAATCCTTGTATTTGAAAGAGGGGCCGAAGTCGCCCTGCAGCAGATTGCCCATGTAGCGCAGGTATTGCATGGGCAGGGGCTCGTCGAGATGATAGGCGGCCATCAGGTTGGCCTCTATCTCCGGCGGGAGCTGGCGCTCGCCATCAAAGGGGCCACCCGGTGCGATGCGCATCAGGAAAAACGAGAGGGTGATGACGATCAGCAGCGTCGGGATCGCCATCAGCAGGCGCTTGAGAATATAGCTCAGCATGTGGCGATCCTTCGCGGTAAAAGGGGGCGCTGGCGGCTGTGATAGGGACGATGACAGTAGCGCAAGGGACTAGTCCTCTATGTTGATGTAGCGAAGCGGATGGACGTCGGTCGGTGTGGTCTGCCAACCGCTGATTCGTGGCGACACCAGGTGGGTGCTCACATAGTCGTACAGCGGCAGTAGCGCATAATCATCGAGCAGACGCTGTTCGGCCTGGGTCATCAGAGCGGCGCGCTTGTCTTCGTCGAGCTCTCGGGTGCTCTGTTCGACCAGAGCGTCGTAGCGGCCGTCCTGATAGCCGCTGCTCTTGCGCGCCGAGCCACCTTGAGCGTAGGCATTGAGAAAATCGTAGGGGTCGTCGACCGTAGCAACCATGCCGTAGCGGGCAACTTGAAACTGACCTTGATTGACGGTCGAGAAATGCACCGCAGCCTCGGCATTGATCAGCTCCACGTTGACACCCAGCTCTTTCCACATGGCCGCCACCGCGACGGCGATCTTCTTGTGATCCTCCAGAGTGTTGTAACGCAGCGTCAGATTCAGCGGTCGCTCCGGACCGTAACCCGCCTCCGTCATCAGCTGCTTGGCCCGGGCTTGGCGTTTCTCCATCGGCCAGTCCGCGAAAGACATCTTGCCTTGTGTGCCGCCGGCGGTGGCACGGGGCACGTACCAGTACGCCGAGCGTTGGCCCATGTCGAGAATCTGCTGGGTGATCACATCTCGGCGCACCACCAGATTGAGCGCCTCGCGAACGCGCTTGTCCGCCAGCGGCTGACCCTCGCGCAGGTTGAACATGTAGAAGTACTCGGCTATCAGAGGGCCGACACGCAGGGCATCGCCAAGGTTGTCCTCGACCCAGGAGAAGCGCGATGCAGGAACGCTGGAATAGGCGATATCCAATGCCCCGGTGCGGAAACGGTTGAGTGCTGAACCGGTATCTTCAATGGGATAAAACACCACGCCGTCGAGGGATACCTCATCGGCAGCGTAAAAGTGTGGATTCTTGGCAACCACGATGCGCTCCTGAGGGCGCCACTCTTCGAGAGTGAAGGCACCGCTCGAGACCATGCGCCCCGAGTCGGTCCAGTCATCGCCCTGGGCTTCAAGAGCGTGCTCCGGCAGCGGTGCGGCTTCGCTCATCGCCAGTGCCTGCAGGAAATAGGCCGTGGGTTCGCTCAGATGGATGATCAGGGTGTGATCGCCGATGGCCTCCGCCCCGAGCGTGGACGGATCGGCGTTGCCGGTATTGATCGCCCGCCCATTGCGGATCGCGTAATAGAGCGTGGCGTTGTTGTTGGCGGTCGCGGGGGTCAGTAGCCGGCGCAGGGCGAAGACCGCATCATCAGCGGTGATCGGGACTCCGTCGGACCATTTGGCGCCACGCAGCTTGAACCTATAGGTCCTGCCATCGTCGCTGATCTGCCAGGACTCGGCCAGGCTCGGCACCAGGCTGCCATCGGCGGCGTACCCGATCAGACGATCGAACAGCGCCCGGGTGATCCGCGTCTCCCAGGTGCCATTGACCTTCTGGGGATCCAGGGTGCCGGGTTCGGCGCCGTTACCGACCCGCAGCGTAGCGCCTTGCACTACGCTGCTCATGGTCAGTGCCATCAAGCCCAGGCATATCTGACGACGAAAAGACATCACTCTTCGAAGCTGATCCAGCGCGACGGATGATCATCGGAGACGTTATCCTCCCAACCGGTGAGCTTGGGATTCACCAGATTGCGCGAAACATAATAGAGCAGCGGCACCAGGGCGTAGTCGTTCATGGCAAGCTGCTCCGCCTGCTCCAGAACCTTCTCGCGCTCCTCGGCGTCCAGGGTGGTGGAGGCCTTGTCCAGCAGCGCGTCGTACTCCGGATTGGAATAGGCACCGTAATTGTTGCCGACGCCGCTACGTAGCAGGGTCAGGAAGTTCTCGGCGTCGTTGTAGTCGGCGATCCAGCCCGCCCGGGCCACGTCGAAGTCGCCCTGAGCGATGGTCTGATAGTGTACCGTGGCCTCGGAATTGACCATCTCGACGTTGACCCCCAGCGGGCGCCACATGGCGGCCATGGCCACGGCAATCTTCTTGTGCTCATCCGAGGTGTTGTAGCGCAGTCGGAGGTTAAGCGGATTGTTCGGGCCGTAGCCGGCGTCTTCGAGTAGTTTCTTGGCCTTCGCCATGCGCGCGTCCATGTCCTCGCTCAGCTTCATGGTCTGCACATCGTAGTTGTCGGTGCCCTTGGGCACGAAGGACTGTGAGGGCAGGAAGGTGCCGGCCATGATTTGCTTGGAGATCACGTTGCGCCGTGCCGCCAGGTTCAGCGCCTCGCGCACCCGCTTGTCTGCGGTGGGACGCCCCTCGCGATGATTGAGCACATAGTAGTAGGAGCCCAGATACGGGGCCATGTGGGTGGCGTCGGGCAGATTCTCTTTCAGCCATTGATAGCGGCTCGAGGGATAGTCGCGCAGGATGTCGAGCTCTCCGGCGCGAAAGCGCGAGATGCCCGCATTACGATCTTCCGTGGTGTGGTAGTTGACCTGATCAAGGGCGACCTGATCGGCCTCGTAGTACTCGGGATTCCTGACCGCCGTGATACGCGACTGCGAGACCCACTCGGTGGGTATGAAGGCGCCGTTGGTGGCGATGTTGTCGAGTTTCATCCAGCGGTCACCGTACTCCTCGGCGGTGTGCTTCGGCGCCGGATAGGCAGTGTAGTGGGTCAGGAGCTGAATGAAGTAGGGCGTCGGCGAATTGAGAGTGACCTCGAAGGTCTTGCCGTCATTGAGCGACTTCACGCCCAGCGCTTCGAGGGGCTTGTCGCCGACGTTGACCGCCTTGGCATTGACCACCGGGTAGAGCATGTAGGCATATTTGGAAGCGTTCTGCGGGTCGAGCATATTGCGCCAGCCGAACACGAAGTCCTCGGCGGTGACCGGCTCGCCGTCGGACCACTTGGCGCCTTCACGCATCTGGAAGGTATAGGTCTTGCCATCCTCGGAGACGTCCCAGGAGGTTGCCATGCCCGGCAGGATTTCCCCGTCTGGTGCCTTCTTGACCAGGCCTTCGTAGACGTCCATCAGCACTTGGGATTCCCACACCCCGCCAGAGACCTGGGAGGCATCGAAGGAGGCAAGCTCGCCCATGACGCCAAGATCCAGGGTCTGGGCGTAGCCAGGGAAGGCGGCAAGACTTGAAGAGAGCGCCAAGGCGCCGAGAAGCGAACGTCGAAAGGGTAGCATGGTGTCATCCTTGTTGATGTTGTCCTAAAGACACTCGTCAGTAAGTTCGTACTGACAAAGACTTGTCTTTTCTAATCTTCTCTCTTCAGAAACATGGTTGTCTATGGCGAATGTGCCACAGGGTATTCCACTATCGTAGTACATTTCTGGTAGTAAAAATCGCTGTGAGCGCGATTGGCGAATGCCGGTGACGCGGTACGCAGGATGACGGTCAAGCGCCGGTTGGCTACAATGGACCGCCTTTGACCCGTCTTTTGATACGCCTTTTGATACGTTCATGCGGCACGCTAAAACAGGATCACCATGCAAGAGATCAATCCGATCAATAACCTCATCAAGGACCTGTCCGAACGGACGGATGTCCTGAGGGGGTATCTTTGACTATGCCGAAAAGAAAGACCGGCTAGAGGAAGTCACACGAGAACTCGAGAATCCCGATGTCTGGAACGATCCGGACTACGCTCAGAAACTGGGCAAGGAGCGCGCTCGCCTGGAACAGATCGTTGCCACCATCGATGAACTCGATCAAGGGCTGACCGACAATGCCGATCTGCTCGAGCTGGCGGTGATGGAAGAGGATGAAGGCACCGTCGAGGAGGTCAGCAAGGAGCTTGGCCAACTCGAGGCAGCGCTGGAGAAGCTCGAATTCCGGCGCATGTTCGCCGGCGAGATGGATGCCAATAACGCCTATCTCGATATCCAGGCCGGCTCCGGCGGTACCGAGGCCCAGGATTGGGGCAACATGCTGTTGCGTATGTACTTACGCTGGGCCGAACACCACGGCTTCAAAGCCGATATCGTCGAACTCTCCGCCGGTGAGGTGGCGGGCATCAAGTCGGCGACGGTCCATGTTCAAGGCGATTATGCCTTTGGCTGGCTGCGTACCGAGACCGGGGTGCATCGTCTGGTACGCAAAAGCCCCTTCGATTCCGGCGGGCGCCGGCACACGTCCTTTGCCTCGGTATTCCTGTCGCCGGAGATCGATGACAGCTTCGAGGTCGATATCAACCCAGCGGACCTGCGCACCGACACCTATCGCTCCAGCGGCGCCGGCGGTCAGCATGTCAATACCACGGATTCGGCGGTGCGGATCACCCATGAGCCTAGCGGTATCGTGGTCTCCTGCCAGAGTCAGCGTAGTCAGCACGCCAACCGCGATTTCGCAATGAAACAGCTCAAGGCGAAGTTGTGGGAACTGGAAATGCAAAAGCGCAACGAGGCCAAGCAGCAGGCCGAGGACAGCAAGTCGGATATCGGCTGGGGCAGCCAGATTCGCTCCTACGTGCTCGACGATCAGCGCATCAAGGATCTGCGCACCGGGGTGCAGACCAGCAATTGCGAGAAGGTCCTCGACGGTGACCTGGACCAGTTCATCGTGGCCAGCTTGAAACAAGGGTTGTAGAACCTGTTGCGCTTGCCGAATACCGCGTTGGACCTCGCCTCAAAATGCTCATTGACACCCCAGTCAACTGCGCTTTCTCGCCGAGGTCCGCCTTGTCTCGGCGGCGCTCACGACGGTTCCGAGAGTTTGGATGGAACAGTTTTCGTATTTGAGACTTTTTACTCACAGGCAGAGCAATGGCGAATCAGGATTCCCCTCAGCAGGATGAAAACCATCTGATCGCGGAGCGCCGGGCCAAGCTGGCCGCGCGTCGCGAGCGGGCCGCCGAGCAGGGCGGCAGTGCCTTTCCCAACGACTTTCGCCGCGACAGCCTGGCGGCCGAGTTGCAAGCGGAGTTGGGGGAATTCGACAAGGCCGAGCTGGAGAGCCGCAATCGTCAGGCCGCGGTGGCCGGGCGTATTCTCAGAAAGCGCGGTCCGTTCCTGGTGATTCAGGACGTTTCGGGTCAGATTCAGCTCTATGTCGGCAAGAAGGGATTGCCGGACGAGGTGCTCGAAGACATCAAAGGCTGGGACATCGGAGATATCGTCGCCGCGCGTGGACCGGTACACAAGTCCGGCAAGGGCGATTTGTACGTGATGATGATCGAGGCGAAGCTGTTGACCAAGAGTCTGCGCCCGCTACCGGACAAGTTTCATGGTCTGACCGACATGGAGGCGCGCTATCGCCAGCGCTATGTGGATCTGATCATGAATCCGGACTCTCGGCGTGCCTTCGAGGTGCGCGCCGGAGTGATCTCGTCGATTCGTCGCTTCTTCGAGGCACGGGGTTTCATGGAGGTCGAGACGCCGATGCTGCAGCCGATCCCCGGCGGTGCGGTGGCGCGTCCATTCATTACGCACCACAATGCGCTGGACATCGATATGTACCTGCGCATCGCGCCGGAACTGTATCTCAAGCGTCTGGTGGTAGGCGGCTTCGAACGGGTCTTCGAGATCAATCGCAACTTCCGTAACGAAGGGTTGTCGACCCGGCACAATCCCGAGTTCACCATGCTGGAATTCTACTGGGCCTATGCGGACTATCATGATCTTCTCGATCTCACCGAGGAGATGGTTCGCCAGGTTGCGCAGGAAGTATTGAATACCAGTGTATTGACCTATCAGGGCACCGAGTATGACCTCGGTCAGCCGTTTAAGCGTCTGACAATGCGCCAGGCGATTCTCGAGCACGGCGGGCAGTTGGATCAGCCCATCGGGGAGAGCGATATCGATCTCTTCGATGCGGCCCAAGCCACTGCCAGGCGTCTGGGAATCGCGGTCAAGGAAGGTTGGGGACTGGGCAAGCTGCAGACCGAGATCTTCGAGGAGGTCGCCGAATCGAAGCTCGACCAGCCGACCTTCATCACCGAATATCCGGCCGAGGTCAGCCCGCTAGCACGACGCAACGACGCCAACCCCTTTGTCACGGATCGCTTCGAGTTCTTCGTTGGCGGCCGCGAGATTGCCAATGGCTTCTCGGAGCTCAATGATGCCGAGGATCAGGTGGAACGCTTCAAGGCTCAGGTAGCCGAGAAGGACGCCGGCGATCTGGAGGCGATGTATTATGATGCGGACTATGTGCGCGCGCTGGAATACGGCTTGCCGCCGACCGCGGGGGAAGGCATCGGCATCGACCGGTTGGTGATGCTGTTTACCGATAGCCCGTCGATTCGGGATGTGTTGCTGTTCCCGGCTATGCGCCCCGAGGTGGAGTGAAAGGGCTGCGCTTGTCTACGGATTGATTATTGGCTTGGGGCAGGGCGTCGCGAACACGCTGTGAACCCCTCCTTGGGCGCTCCTTTTTTCATCCCTGAAAAAAGAGGTTCGCTTTGCACGGCCCCAAGCCGCCAAGAGTTTGATCAATCTTGTCGTTGGACGATGGTAACCCGTTGCACTTGCGCCCATAATGAGCATCGTTTCGATGTCGAGGCGCGTATGTCGAGGAGAGTCCGATGAAACTGCTCAACCGCTCAGCCCTGAGCGTCAAGCCCACCCAGGCGTTCGTCGACTGGATCAACTCGCTGGAACCCACGGTCGGCGACGATGATCTGACTCTCGATGATATTGATCGCGAAAGCACTGTTTATCTGATTCCCGAGATGGACAGTCCGGAAGCGCTTTCCGCCTTTGTGCGCGAACGCCACACGGAAATTCTTGAGAGCGAGCTGCGTGCCTGGGAAGAGGACGAGCGCCAGTGGCCGGAAACTCACGACTGGTCGCTGTTCCAACGCTTTCTCCGAGTCGAGTACAGCTTTCTGGCGGTCGATCTGGATGACGAAACCCCGCTGGAGATTGCCGAAATAGACGATGCGCTGCTGCTGGATGCGGAGCAGGACTAACGACGCCAGGTCAACCTGTTTTGTGAACAACGGCCTTCAGTTCCTAGCCCGGTCTTGCCGGGCTTCCTCATGTTTCGAACCGACTTTTCGGAACAAGATCCAGTCTTGTGTCTGCTTAGAACTCTGGTGGCAACCCTGGCAACGTGCATATCGCCTTATGGCTAGGAGTGGCCGTCTTGCTGATGGCATTGCTCGGTGCGTGGCAAAGAGACCGTGGGCAAGTCATCGTCCGGAGTGGAATGAGGCGTTACAATGAGGCTTCTCAAAGCGCCAAACAATGGATGGCCAAGCGAATGGAGGTCGATTCCATGAGTGTTCAGGCACGTATCGAAGACAAGCTGCAGACGCTCGATCCCGACTATCTTACGGTCGAGAATGAAAGCCATATGCACAGCGTACCACCCAATTCCGAGGCGCATTTCAAGGTAACCCTGTCTTCATCGCGTTTTCAGGGGCTGATGCCCGTCAAGCGCCATCAACAGATCTATGCTGTCCTGGCCGACGAATTGGCAGGGCCGGTGCATGCGCTGGCGTTGCATCTGTACACGCCTCAGGAGTGGGCCGCTCGGGGTGGTGCCAGCCCCGACTCTCCCAACTGCCGTGGTGGTGGTCGCTAGTGATCGGCGAACCGCAGCGTTCGCAATATCTCGAGGCCATGGGCTTGACCGCCTGGGTCAGTCGTTATCGGCTGCCCAATGCGGCGCCCACGCTGCAGTGCGAGTGGCTCGAGCCCGAGACGCCGCTGATTCAACCTCCGGCTCAGCGCCTACAGGCATTGCTTGGTCAGGCGTCGCGCGAAGAGGCACCGCTCAAGGGAGGCCAGGAGCAGCCTGTATCGTCACCGGCAGCATCAACCTCGTCAGCCTTATCCCCGGCCTTGCCACCGCGTCATGCACGGCGTGCTCGGGCGTTGCTTGGTGACAGTAACGATGACGGCGATGAGGTGATTGAATCCAGCGCCAAGCCATCCTCGGGTGGCGTGCCCACCGACGCTGCGAATGCCGTCAACCAGGCGACTCAATCGTCTCTACGCTTTTCGTTACAGATTGCCGCCCTGGATGGTCGTTGGTTGGTGATGTTACCAGGGCGTGCGTCGGTAGCTGGCTTGGCCAGGAATCTGTTGAATAATCTTCTGCAGGCGGCGCATATCACCCCGGGCACGGCACTCGACTTCCAGGCCTTCGATTGGCCGATGATGGAAGGATTGCCCGTCGAGACACCGTTGGAAGAGGCGCAGGATGGACTGCGCGCCTTCGTCGAGGGTCGTCGTCGGCGTGGCTGGCGGCCCGAGCGCCTGTTGATTTTTGGTCAGGATGACACCCTGAACACGGTGCTGGATTTGCAGGGTCGATATTGTCGCTTGCTGGACGTTCCCGGCTGGCAAGGCCCGTCGTTACAGTCGCTCTCTCAATCCGTGGATGAAAAGCGTGCATTGTGGCCGCTGCTGATCGAATGGCGCCAGGCTTGGCATGAGGCTGCGCAAGGCGCGCAGGGTGGCGATGACGCTGCGACTTGAGCCGTTGACATCGCAATGGCTGGCTCGCGTGGTTGAAATCGAGAACGCCGGTCAGCTACAACCCTGGACCCGTACCCAGTTTCGGCAGGCTTTCGAGGATGAGCGTGCTATCCTCTGGGGCGCCTTCGAAGACGACGCTCTGGTCGCCTATGCCTTGCTTTACCGGCTTCCGTTCGACGCCGAACTGCAGGCCATTGCCGTCATTCCTGAAGTGCGCCGTCGCGGTATCGCCCAGGCATTGCTCGAACGGCTAGTCGCGGAGGCGAATTGCTGGAACAATGAGCGTCTGTTACTCGAGGTCAGAGCCTCGAACCAGGCCGCGTACAAACTGTATGAGAAGCAGGGATTCAAGCTGGACGGGAGACGGCGCGGCTACTATCGCGACCTGGATGGGCGATGGGAGGATGCACTGCTGATGTCACGCCGTCTTGCCACCGCCGGCGCTTCATGATGCCAGCGGTGATTGCAGGCGGGGAGCCAAAGTATCAGGAAAAGCTACTTTCACTGCTCTCCATGGTTTCCAGTTCGCGGAATTTCTCCAGCAAGCCGTTCAGACGCCGCTCCCACTCTTGATGTTCCTGTTTGAGGCGGGCGTTTTCTTCGCGCAGCTCTTCGCTTTCCATCTTCAGCATCTCGAGCGATTCGACCGCGTTGGTGACCTTCTGCTCCAGCTGATTGAAGAGTTCGTTGCTCATCCTGTTCTCCTGATGTCTTGCTGTTCGCTTACTGTTTTTACTGGGGGTTGCGGCGCAGGTTTCAGCCGTCAGCCTACGCTGCGGTGATGGTCTCGGCAAGCGTCGCCGGATGGCGACGCGGTGCGTCGAAACAGCCGGCCACGGCTGTCTCCCGCCGTCACCTCGCGATGCAGCCTCCAGGTGTTCGGCACCTCCAGCGCCAGCTGCGCTTCGGTCTCGACGTAGATCCAGGCGTGATCACCGAGCCAGCCCTGTCCTTCGAGCAAAAGGCAGATATCTTGAGCCAGGTTAAGGCGGAAGGGCGGGTCGAGAAAGACGATATCGAAAGGACGTGGCGCGGCGTTCAAAAAGGTGATTGCGTTGCGGGTGATCACTTGCCCTGCCGCATCGAGCGTCTTCAGGTTCGCTTCGATGGCGCGTGCCACGCCGCCATCGGCTTCGACAAACAGAGCCTCCCGCGCTCCCCGGGAGAGTGCTTCCAGACCCAGCGCCCCGGTGCCGGCAAACAAGTCGAGTACATGGCGACCCGTCAACTCGAAGGCCAGCCAGTTGAATAGCGTTTCACGCACGCGGTCCGGTGTCGGGCGCAGGCCTGGGCTATCCGGTACCGGTAGCAAACGGCGGCGAAACTTGCCGCCGATGATGCGCAGCTTACCGCCGCTCCTGCCACGGGAGCTGGCCGGAGCGCTACGATTAGGGCGGGAAGTGGAAGAACGACGTCGACTCATGATCGACGGATTGTACGGCGGGCTTATCAGCAGTGCTAGTCCACAGCGATAGTGCACAGTGGTAGGATATTGCCATTATTCATCTTTCAACTGACAGAATTCGCCCATGTTCGGTTTTTTCAAGCGCAAGAGAAAGCAGGAATCCGACCAGCAGGACGCGCTGGAATCCCAAACGACCGACGCCGAAGCGCAAGAAAGCGAGGCGGGCGTCGCCGCCCGAGAGGCGGTACAGGAGCTTGATCCCAATACTGTGCAGACCGCCGAGTATCAGCCGGATACATTGGAGCGCAAGGCTGCGCAGGAAGCGCTCGATGATGACGATCTGATACCGGGAGAGGCGCGCAGTGCCCTGGATGAGGAGCCGTTGGATGCCTCCGCCGAGGAGTTGGTCCATGAGGCGCCTCGTCCCGATGCGGACGCCCCGGCTGCCGATGAATCCGTCGCACCCATAGAAGATGATGCCAAGGCCGAGGTGCTGGCCCAGGCCGCCGACGAGGCTCAGGAAGAACTTCAGGAGCAAGCCGGCACCGACCCGGCGAGTGACGTTCCGATCTCTGCCAGACAGGATGCCAGTGCGGCCACGCCGCCGGTTCAGGACAAGCCCCGCGCGGAGAAGCAGGGCTGGTTCGCCCGTATCAAGTCGGGGCTGGGCAAGACGCGAGCCAATCTCACCGATGGTCTCGCCGATCTTTTTCTGGGCAGGAAGCAGATCGACGATGAACTCATGGAAGATCTCGAAACCCAGTTATTGATGGCGGATGTGGGCATCGAGGCCACCAGCGACATCATCGACAATCTTTCGGCGCGGGTATCGCGCAAGGAACTCAAGGACCCGCAGGCGCTGTACCGTGCCCTGCAGGAAGAGCTGACCGGTTTGCTGGCGCCGGTGGCCAGGCCACTGACATTGCCGCCCAAGGGAGAGGGCCCCTTCGTCATCCTGATGGTGGGTGTCAACGGCGTGGGCAAGACCACCACCATCGGCAAGCTGACCAAGCGATTTCAGGCGGAAGGGCGCAGCGTGATGCTGGCTGCCGGTGATACCTTCCGTGCCGCTGCCGTCGAGCAGTTGAAGGTGTGGGGTGAACGCAACAAGGTGCCGGTGGTGGCTCAGCATACCGGCGCCGACAGCGCCTCGGTGATCTATGACGCGCTGGCGGCGGCCAAGGCCCGTAAGATCGATGTCCTGATTGCCGATACCGCCGGTCGACTGCATAACAAGGGTCATCTGATGGAAGAGCTCAAGAAGGTGCGCCGGGTGATGGCGAAGCTGGACGACTCCGCGCCTCAGGAGGTGATGCTGGTGCTTGATGCCGGTACCGGACAGAACGCCCTCGCCCAGGCCAGCACCTTCGACGAAGCGATCCCGGTGACCGGTATCATCCTGACCAAGCTCGATGGCACGGCCAAGGGTGGCATCATCTTCGCGCTGGCCAAGCAGAAGGCGACGCCGATCCGATTCATCGGCGTGGGCGAAACCCTGGATGATCTGCGTCCCTTCGCGGCGGATGACTTTGTGGCGGCGCTGTTTTCCGGTGATGACGAGAGCGCTGGATGATCCGTTTCGAGCATGTCGGCAAGCGTTACGGTGGGCGTTTCGATGCCTTGGCCAATATCGATTTCCAGATTCGACGTGGTGAGATGGTCTTTCTCACCGGCCATTCCGGGGCCGGTAAGAGTTCGTTGCTGCGCCTGCTCATGCGGCTCGAACGTCCTTCCCGAGGGCGGGTAATGGTCGCCGGTCACGATATCGATCGCTTGCATACCAGTCAGATCCCCTTCTATCGTCGCCAGATCGGCGTGGTCTTTCAGGATCACCAGCTACTGTTCGATCGCGATGTCTTCGCCAATGTAGCGCTACCTCTGCAAATCCAGGGAGTGGAGCCTTACGAGTCGGCTCGACGTGTGCGCGCGGCACTGGACAAGGTGGGCTTGCTGCACCGTGAAAAAGCCTTGCCCATCGAGCTTTCGGGAGGTGAGCAACAACGCATCGGTATTGCCCGAGCCGTGGTCAACAAGCCGGCGCTACTGCTTGCCGATGAGCCCACCGGCAACCTGGACCCGCAACTGTCCGCCGACATCATGCGTCTGTTCGAGGACTTCAACCGCATCGGCACCACGATCATGATTGCCAGCCATGATCTGGCCCTGATCGCGCGGTTGCATCACCGAGTATTGAGGCTTCGTGAGGGACGCCTGGTGGGTGATGACAACAGCGCCGAGGAGGCACCATGAGCGCTGCCAAGCCACGTCAGCCAGAGAGCCGAACGACATCGCGGCGAGGTGCGCGTAGTCAGCGTACCGGCATCGACAGCCGGGTAAGGGCCTGGGCACGCCACCATCGCGCCATGGCACTTGACAGTATGCGGCGTTTGATTCGACGCCCCCTGGGCAGTCTGATGACCATGTTGGCGATCGGCATCGCACTGATTCTACCCAGCGCCCTATGGCTGACTCTGGATAGCGCGCGGTTGCTCGACGCTGGGCTCGAGGATAGCGCGAGCCTGACGGTTTATCTCGATACCGAGATGGAGGAAGGTGAGGCCATGTCGGTGGCAGACACGCTACGCGACTATCCCCAGGTCGCGGCGGCACGCCTGGTGACAGCGGCAGAAGGCATGGCTGAATTCGAGCAGGCGCTGGGACTCGAGGATGCCTTGATGCGGCTCGATGCGAACCCGTTGCCGGCCAGCGTGGTCGTCACACCGCTGGATACCTCGCCGCAAGCGGTGCATGAACTGGGCGAACGACTCGAGGAGGCCGCGGGAGTCGATGAGGTGCGTCTCGACCTGGCCTGGCTCGAACGTCTGCGTCGTCTGGCAGAGCTGGGACAGCGCCTGACCCTGGCGCTGGGGGTGCTGTTTGGTTTCGGCGTATTGTTGATCGTCGGCAATACCATCCGCCTGTCCGTCGAGAACCGTCGCCAGGAGATTGAAGTTGTCACCTTGATTGGCGCGACCCATGCCTTCGTGCGTCGACCGTTTCTTTATAGTGGCGCCTGGTATGGCTTGGGCGGTGGACTGCTGGCCTGGTTGTTACTAGGATTGGGTGGGCAATGGTTGTCTGCGCCGGTACAGGCCCTGGCTCAAAGTTATGGCGCTCATTTCGCGGTGCCGCGACTTGATTGGGAAGGCTCGGCAGCCTTGCTGATTTCGAGTACACTACTGGGCTGGTTGGGTGGCTGGATGGCCGTGAATCGTCATCTGAAAGAAATACGACCGCGCTAGATTGGCAAATGCGCGTCCGCCGTACCCGCCAGGGAGGGAACTTCGTTCACTATTTGCGGTCCTAGTTCTCGAAGTATTATGTTAGGAGTCTAATGATTATTCCGGTCAACCGATCATGGTTACCTATTATTGAGCCAACATGGAGACACCCTGCATGAGCACCAGTCTTCAGCCTATTGGCCAGCTTTCACCGGGCCAGGACCTGAATGGCTATATTCAAGCGGTCAACGGCATTGCCGTGCTCACCGCGGATGAAGAGCGTGAGCTGGCGTTTCGCCTGCATGAGAATAACGACCTGGAGGCTGCGCGGCGTCTGGTCATGTCGCACCTGCGTTTCGTGGTGCACATTGCCCGCAGCTATTCCGGCTATGGTCTACCCCAGGCCGATCTGATCCAGGAAGGCAACGTGGGTCTGATGAAGGCGGTCAAGCGGTTCGATCCGCATCAGGGCGTGCGCCTGGTCTCTTTTGCCGTGCACTGGATCAAGGCCGAAATTCACGAGTTCGTGCTGCGCAATTGGCGCATCGTCAAGGTTGCGACCACCAAGGCTCAGCGCAAGCTGTTCTTCAACCTGCGCAGCGCCAAGAAGCGGCTTGCCTGGCTCAATGGCGATGAAGTCGATGCCATTGCCAAGGATCTCAACGTGAAGCCCGAGGTGGTGCGCGAAATGGAGGGTCGTCTTTCGGCCTTCGATGCCGGCTTCGATGCCTCTCCTTCCGAGGAAGAGGATCAGGGCTATCAGGCGCCGGTGCACTATCTTGACGATGGTCGCTATGATCCAGCGACGCAGCTCGAGGACAACGACTGGGAAGAAGATTCCTCACGCCGACTCCAGACGGCCCTGGCGAGTCTGGATGAGCGTTCCCGGGATATTTTGAGCAGTCGCTGGCTGACCGAGAACAAGTCTACCTTGCACGAACTGGCCGATACCTACGGTGTTTCCGCCGAACGTATTCGCCAGCTCGAGAAGAACGCCATGAAGAAGATTCGCCAGCAATTGGGCGATTCAATGGTGGCCTGAGCCTGAGGCATCGTCGCCACTCAGCGAATTTGTCATCAGCACGAAAAGCACTCGGTCAAGTCCGGGTGCTTTTTTTATGTTCGTTGCTTAGAGGGTGCTGCCGCCACGGGCACCAGCAGCTCCTTCGTCAGCAGTTGCCATTGCTCATCCCAGTTCTGGGTCGGCAATCGCTTGAAGTCGCTGCGCACATACTGGCTGATACGACCCTCGGCAGTGGCCAGCAGCAGATTGGCCGCGGAGGAGGCCGGCAAGGCCGTGCGCAACCCTTCGCGTATCTCGGCTTCACGGAGCACCTGCTTGAGCTGGGTTTCCAGGCGCTCGAATAGCTGATTCATGCGCAGGCGCAGCCGTGCAGTCTCTCCGGTCAGGGCATCGCCATTGAGTAGCCGACATAGTCCCGGGTTCTTCTCGGCAAAACCGAGCAGCAACTTGAGGATGTGCTGACAGCGGGACAAGGCGCCCGGCGTTTCGTTGAGAATGAGTCGGATGCGCTCGAACAGGCTTTCTTCGATGAACTCGATCAACCCCTCGAACATGCGAGCCTTGCTGGGGAAGTGGCGATACAGGGCGGCTTCGGAAACACCGACCTGGCGGGCCAGCGAGGCGGTAGTGATGCGCTTGCCGCTATCTTCCTCGAGCATCAATGCCAATGCCTGAAGAATCTGATCTCGTCGGCTCTGCTTGGGGGTGGTTGCCTGCGTCATGATGTTTTTCTAATCGTATTTTTGTGGATTGTGTGATCATGAAATGGACGGGGTGGCATCGTCGCTGATCAGCGTTCCTACCCCCGCATTGGTGAAGATTTCCAGCAGGGTGGCGTGGGGTACTCGACCGTCGATGATGTGCGAGCTGATCACGCCACCCTTGACGGCATCCAGCGCGCAGCGAATCTTGGGCAGCATGCCGCCATGGATGGTGCCATCGGCAATCAGTTCGTCCACCTGCTCGGTGGTCAGGCCTGTCAGCACCTTGCCCTCGCCGTTCATGAGACCGGCAACATTGGTCAGTAGCATCAGCTTTTCGGCATGCAGTGCCTCGGCCACCTTGCCGGCCACCAGATCCGCATTGATGTTGTAGCTGCGCCCTTGACCATCGACCCCGATCGGCGCAATCACCGGGATAAAGTCCCGCGCGGTAAGCATCTCGATCAGCTCGGTTGAGACCCGCTCGACTTCGCCAACATGACCGATATCGATGATCTCCGGGGCGGTCATCTCCGGGCTTTGATGGCTAACCTTGAGTTGCCGGGCGCGAATCAGGCCACTGTCCTTGCCGGTCAGGCCGATCGCCTTGCCGCCACACTGATTGATCAGGTTCACGATGCCCTTGTTGACCAGACCACCCAGGACCATTTCCAC
The DNA here is from genome assembly GCF_049808615.1 of Halomonas sp. GXIMD04776. Taxonomy (NCBI): domain Bacteria; kingdom Pseudomonadati; phylum Pseudomonadota; class Gammaproteobacteria; order Oceanospirillales; family Halomonadaceae; genus Halomonas; species Halomonas sp. GXIMD04776. Next base: position 25,077 of record NZ_JBNCAN010000006.1, read on the forward strand.
CACGTCCATGGTCTCGGCATCCGTCACCCGCATGCCGTTGACGAAGCGTGACTCGATCTTGAGTTTGGCCAGTAGATCGCCGATCTGCGGGCCGCCGCCATGCACCACCACTGGATTGATGCCGACTTCCTTCATCAGCACCATGTCTCGAGCGAAGGAGTCGACCAGCGTCTGTTCGGTCATGGCGTTGCCGCCATATTTGACGACGACGGTCTTGCCGGAAAAACGCTGGATATAGGGCAGTGCCTCGGACAGGATCTCGACTACCTGGCGCGGGTCACGAGAATGTTGCGTCATCGACATACAGCCTCTTCGTGAGTGAAAGTGCGCAAGTAACAGTAAGAGAGGCCGGCCCAGGCCGGCCATCTAGAAGCAATTGGCTGTCAGAAAGGGATATCGGCGTCGGGGGCGACCTGCTTGAGGGCGTGGCGGAAACTATTCTGAATGCGATCCAGTGCTTCCTGGCTCTTGCCCTCGAAACGCAGCACCAGCATGGGGGTGGTGTTTGAGGCACGGCACAGACCCCAGCCATCGGGATAGTCGACGCGGATACCGTCCAGCGTCGTCTTGACGCCGTCGTTACCGAAGTCACCCTCCTTGGCCAAGCGCTCGACGGTGTCGAACTTGTTGTCGTCGGTGACCTCGACATTGATCTCTGGAGTGCCGAGATCCTGCGGGTAGCGATTGAAGAAGGTGTCGGCATCATCGTTCTGCTTGGAGAGAATTTCCAGCAGACGCGCGGCACCATAAATACCATCGTCGAAACCGTACCAGCGCTCCTGGAAGAAGATGTGACCGCTCATCTCGCCGGCCAGCTGAGCGCCGGTCTCCTTCATGCGCGCCTTGATCAGCGAGTGACCAGTACGCCACATTTCCGGCGTGCCACCGGCGTTCTCGATCACCTGAGCCAGATTACCGGTACATTTGACGTCGAAGATCACCTTGGCGCCTGCGTTGCGGCTCAGCATGTCCTCGGCGAAGGCCATCATCAACCGATCGGGATAGATCACATCACCCTTGGGCGTGACCACACCCAGACGGTCGCCGTCACCATCGAAGGCCAACCCGATGTCGGCACCGGTTTCTTTGACAGTACGAATGACGTCTTTGAGGTTTTCAAGCTTGCCGGGATCCGGGTGGTGGTTGGGGAAGGTGCCGTCGATCTCGTCGAACAGCCGGACCGTCTCGGCTCCGAGGCGTTCGATCAGCTTGGGTCCTAGCTCGCCGGCCACGCCATTGCCGCAATCGACCACCGCCTTGATCGGACGCTCGAGGGAGACATCGCCGAGGATGCGGTCGAGATAGGCATCGCGCACATCCTGTTCGCTGACCGTACCCTGGCCGCTTTCCAGATCGTCGTTCTTGATACGCTCGTAAAGAGCGGTGATGGCATCACCGGAAAGAGTCACGCCACCGAGTACGATCTTGAACCCATTGTAGTCCGGCGGGTTGTGGCTGCCGGTGACCATGACGCCGGAGGCGGTGCCCTCGAGCACATGGGTGGCGAAATAGAGTACCGGGGTCGGCACCATGCCGATGTCGATGACGTCGCGTCCGGCGGCGGTCAGGCCGCGGGCCAGGGCATCCTTCAGCTTGGGGCCGGAAAGGCGACCGTCCCGGGCCACCACTACCGTGGATTCGCCTTGGGCGGCGGCCTCGCTGCCGATGGCGCGGCCGATCAATTCGACACTCTCCTCGGTCAGAGTGTCGTCGACGATGCCGCGAATATCGTAGGCGCGAAAAATGGATGGTGTTATCTGGGTCATGGGTCCCTCCTTGGGTCGTTAAAAAGTTCAGTTGAAAGAGTGAATTGAAGAGAACGTATTGAAACGTGTTGGGCTAGTGGCGCCCGGAGTGGCCGAACCCGCCGGCCCCGCGCTGACTGGCAGCGAAATCCTCGACCACTTCGAGCTGGGCCTGGACCACGGGAACGAGCACATACTGTGCCAGGCGTTCACCGGGTTCGAGCACGAACGGTGTCCGGCCGCGATTCCATACCGAGATCATCAGCTCGCCTTGATAGTCGGAGTCGATCAACCCGATCAGATTGCCCAGCACAATGCCGTGTTTATGGCCCAGTCCGGAGCGAGGCAAGATCATGCCGGCGAGTCCCGGGTCGCCGATATGCGCGGCGAGGCCGGTGCGCACCAGTTCGCAGTCGCCCGGGGCGAGTTCGAGGGGAGTGTCGAGCAGCGCGCGCAGGTCCATGCCGGCACTGCCTTGGGTCGCATAATGCGGGAGCGGGTAGTCGTGAACCCGTTCGTCGAGAACTCTCACGGAGAGCCGAGGGCCGGAAAAGGTCGATGGTGCGTTTTCGCTCATTGAGTGACCTGTGAAGATGTACGAGGAGGTTGTTCATTGATCATGTGCAGGCGTTTCACTGCCGTGTCGATGATCCTGGCGGCCAACGCCGTTTTGCTTTGAGGCGGCAGGTCGAGGCGGCCCGGAGCGTCCGGAGCCTCGCGCCACAGCAGCAGGGCCGCATTGTCGTCGGTACCGAATCCCAATCCCGCCTGGCCGACGTCGTTGGCCACGATCATGTCCAGGTTCTTGCGCATCAACTTGTCTCGCGCATAGCGCTCGAGATCCTGGGTTTCGGCGGCGAACCCTACGACGAAGGGCCGGGCATCGGTGGGGCTCTCGGCAATCGTGGCGATGATATCCGGATTCTTGACCAGGCGCAGGGTCAAGGCATCGTTATCCGAGGTCTTCTTGATCTTGTGTTCGGCCACCTGCTCGGCGCGGTAATCCGCCACTGCCGCACAGCCGATGAAGATGTCGCTGTCGGCGGCGGCTTCGCGTGCCGCCGCAAGCATTTCGACTGCGGACTCGACGTCGATACGCTCGACGCCCGGCGGCGTTTCGAGCGCCACCGGGCCGCTGACCAGTCGCACGCGAGCGCCACGTTCGGCGGCGGCGTGCGCCAGGGCGAAGCCCATCTTGCCGGAGCTGTGATTGGAGAGATAGCGCACCGGGTCCAACGCTTCTCGCGTCGGCCCGGCGGTGATGGTGATGGTCAATCCACTGGCATCACCCGTACGAGAACCCGCCACGAAGGCCTCTTGGGGCGACGAAGAATTAGAAGTCGGAGCGTCTCCGGGTCCCATATAAAGCGGCGCCTTGGGAAACAGCTCCGCCACGATCGTCTCGGGCTCGAGCATCCGTCCCGGGCCCACATCGCCACAGGCTTGATCACCTGCCTCCGGCCCCAAAAGACGCCAACCGTAATCCTGCAGTCGGCGGGCGTTGTCCAGAGTCGCCGGGTGCCCCCACATGGCCTGATTCATGGCCGGCGCCAGCACACATTCTGCGTGACTCGCCAAACACAGGGTGGTCAGCAGATCGTCGGCATGGCCGTGAGCCAGTCGCGCCATCAGGTCGGCAGTAGCCGGAGCGATCAGAATCAGCTCCGCCCAGCGCGCCAGTTCGATGTGGCCCATGCCGGCTTCCGCTTCGGGATCGAGCAACGAGGTACGTACCGCCTCGCCGGTCAGCGCCTGCAAGGTCAACGGCGTGATGAAGGCTTGAGCGCCCTCAGTCATGACCACCCGTACCTCGGCACCGGCTTTCTTCAAAAGCCGTGCCAGCTGCGCGCTCTTGTAAGCCGCAATACCGCCACTGATGCCCAGCAGAATGCGCCTTCCCACCAGCGATGCTTCTTTGCGTCGCGACATGTGTGATTACCCCCAGGTAGCGATCACCCACTTTACCATTGCGTGCTCGAGGATGCTTACCAGGGCAGGCAACGGGTCGAGTCACTCACGGCATTCCAGCAGTTTCAGGGGGATGGCATGCACGAAGCGGTCATGGCTACCGACGAAGACGGTACGGTTGATGACGATGGGGCCACCCGGGGCCAGGGCGACATTCGGGCCGCCGCTATTTGAACCACCCACCTTGAGTTTGCCAGCACGATGTTCGCAGGCCGGTGTCTTGCCTTCCATGGCATTCAGCATATGCAGAAAGCCGGCTGTGTCGCCGAAGATCACCTTGCCATCGACGATGGCCGGCGCCCCCTTGATCTTGGCGCCTACCGGGTACTCCCAGCGTCGCTCACCGCTCTTCAGATCGTAGGCGAAGAATGACCAGGTATAAGGGCTGCCGACATAGACGCTGCCATCGGCGATTACCGGGGCTCCCGAGGTGTTGTTGTCCTGTTGGGGGCCGCTGCCGAGCAGATCGCTCCAGAGCAGGTCGCCGGAGTCTGCGTCGAAGGCATAGATGAAGTGGAAGTAACCGCGGTGGCTCGAGTACTGACGGGCCTGCTCCTCGGTGAGCTTGTTGGGTTCGACCATGGCGGTGATGACCACGATGCCATCTTCCGAGACCGCTGGCGGCACATCGGTGAAGGAGGCCTGCCGCTCAAAGGTCCAGAGTGTTTCCTGGCGCTGTAGATCGATCGCAACCACCGAATCGAGAGATCCCACATAGAGCACACCGTCCTTTATTGCCGGGGAGGACATGCTCACCCAGCCCGGCAGATCGATAGACCACCGGCGTTCACCGCTGTCTGGACTCAGGGCAATGAGCTTGCCGCCGCCGGTCACTATGTAGAGGGTGCCGTTCCAGAGTGCCGGCGTAGGCATGACTTCGCCCTCGGTGTGATGATTCCACAGGGTTTCGCCATTCTCTGGATTCACCGCCATGACTCCGCTTTCACCAGTGCCTCGCAATTTTCCATTCTGAAAGGCACGGTTGCCGTAGCCGACGAAGATGCGTCCGTCGGCCTGGATCATCTCCGAATGAATCCAGTTGGGCGCATGACGATACCAGGGGTTGTCGTCATCCCAGGCCACCTTGCCGCTGGGCAGGTCGAAGCGAAACATGCCACCCGAGGCGTGATTGCCGATGTACAAGGCATTGCCAACCACTACCGGCGTCGCACGCACCTGATCGCCGGTACGAAACATCATGCGGGGCAGTGGCTCGGCGCCGTTATCAAAGACGGCATTGTTGCTGGCGTTAATACGATATTGGGTCCATTGGGACGGACCGAAGGTCTCTTCCTCCGCTGCCAGGCTCGATGTTGCCAGCAGACATCCAATGACCAGTGGCAGAAATAAAAAAGATCGTCTCATGATTCTCTCTCGGGTCTGATGATTTTCGGCCCTGCGTAGCCATCGCCAGTTTAGCCCAGAAAGCCGTTTAAAGAGCAAAGTTCGCCGTTCTTGATGAACCCTTATAATCGTCACGCTAGCAGTTGCTTATATAAGAAAAATGCGGGGAATATAAATGTCGATTCGTCATTGGCCCGAGGGTGAACGCCCCCGGGAAAAACTGTTGTCACTGGGCTCGGCGGCATTATCGGATGCGGAGTTGTTGGCCATCTTCCTGCGTGTCGGTGTGAAGGGGCGCTCGGCGGTGGATCTCGCGCGGGATCTGTTGAGCGGCTTCGGGGGGTTGCGTCAATTATTGGAGGCGGACAAGACACGCTTTTGCGCCGAACACGGCCTGGGGGAAGCCAAGTTCGTGCAACTGCAGGCGGTACTCGAATTGTCGCGGCGGCATCTGGCCTGTCAGCTCGAACGTGGCGGCGCCTTGACCTCGCCGGCGCTGGTGCGGGCCTATCTGATCGCTCAGATGCGCCATCTCGGACACGAGGAGTTCGCCGCCTTGTTTCTTGATACCCAGCACCGGGTGATCCGCTTCGAGTCGCTGTTTCGCGGTACCCTGGACAGCGCCTCGGTCTATCCCCGGGAGGTAGCAAGGCGCGCATTGGAACTGAGCGCCGGCGCCATCATCTTCGCTCATAACCATCCTTCCGGAGTGGCGGAACCCAGCGATGCGGACCGGCGCATCACCCGGCGGCTTGTCGAGGCCCTCGAATTGTTCGAGATTCGGGTGCTGGATCATTTCGTTGTCGGCGATGGGGAGGTTGTATCCTTTGCCGAACGCGGCTGGCTATAAGTGGAGGACTGGCTGCGCTCGGGCAGGCGTTGTTAAAAACCAGCTTGGAATGCTCATCTGCTACAGCAAACTCCGCTTCCGCGCTGATTTTTGCCTAGCCTGACCGTCGCTCGCTCAGTCCTATATGATTGATGTGGCGTTTCTTGTAGCAGGAATATCTTGCCGTTTTTCGCGCCGTCTGGTATAAAGTGCACCCTTTGAATTCTTGGGTTGACTTGGGTTGAAGTAGGGGGCGTAAAGCGGTCGCTGCCATTCTCTCTTGCGGTTTGCCCGACAGGTTTTGAACAACTCGCCCAGCGGTTGGAGGCTTTCAATGTCCAAAGTATGTCAGGTTACCGGCAAGCGTCCGGTGACCGGAAACAATGTATCCCACTCTCAGCGCAAGACGCGTCGTCGTTTCGTGCCCAATCTGCATACCCACCGCTTCTGGGTGGAGTCCGAGAAGCGCTTCATCAAGCTGCGCATCTCCTCCAAGGGTATGCGGATCATCGACAAGAAGGGTATCGATGAGGTGCTAAGCGATCTTCGTAAGCGTGGCGAGCGCTTCTAGCTCAAGAAGAGTAATCCAGGAGAACGTGAGTCATGCGTGACAAGATCAGAATGATTTCCAGTGCCGGTACCGGCCACTTCTACACCACCGACAAGAACAAGCGTAATACACCGGACAAGCTCGAATTCAAGAAATTCGATCCGGTGGTGCGCAAGCATGTGATGTATAAGGAAGGCAAGATCAAGTAAATTGCTCTTGTGCTTTTCTGAAAAGACCCGGCAATGCCGGGTCTTTTCGTCTCTGGACATCTATCGCTGGTTGGGAACTTTCCATGCCCGAGCTTCCCGAAGTCGAAACGACCCGTCGTGGTATCGCTCCCCATATCGAAGGGCGTGAGGTTCGCGAGGTCATCCTGCGTGAACGACGTTTGCGCACACCGGTGCCCGATGACCTGGCCGATGCTCTGATCGGCCGGCGTATCGGCGGACTGGGGCGGCGGGCCAAGTATCTGCTGGTGCCCCTTGCGGATTCCCGAGGACGAACGCGCTCGCTGATCTGGCATCTGGGCATGTCCGGCAGCCTGCGTATCGCGCGTATCGGCGATCTGCCGAAGAAACACGATCATATTGATGTGGTGGTCGAGGGTGGCGCCATTTTGCGTTACCACGATCCACGACGGTTCGGTTTCGTCGATTGGCTGCAGGGTAGTGTACTCGAAGATCCGCGGCTGAAACGCCTCGGGCCGGAGCCGTTGTCAACCGACTTCAATGAGGATCACCTGTACAGAGTGTCCCGGGGGCGCCGGATGGCGGTGAAGCCGTTCCTGATGGATAACGCGGTGGTCGTTGGCGTGGGTAATATCTATGCCAGCGAGGCGCTATACCTTGCCGGTATCGATCCGCGGCGCGCGGCGGGCCGCATTTCCCGGGAGCGCTACAGGCGATTGTCTGCAGCGGTGCGTGAAGTGCTCGCTGCGGCCATTACTCAAGGCGGCACCACACTGCGCGATTTCGTCAGCGGCATCGGTGAGCCCGGCTATTTTGCCCAGCGCCTCAATGTCTATGGCCGGGCAGGGCAAGCCTGTCGACGCTGTGGCGGCGAGCTGCGTCTGGTGACATTGGGCCAGCGGGCGAGTGTGTTCTGCCCCGTTTGTCAGAAATAACAGGTAGGCTACCATGAGATGCCTCAGGCGAATGCTGTGCGCCTTGTCCTATTCTCTTCTCATCCCTATTGTCATCCTCCGGGTCGGTTAGAATGCCTACCACCCGATCCTCGGTCTGCTGGAGCCTCTCATGTCCGAACGTCTGCGCCTGAAGAAGAATGCCGATCGCCGTCTGAAGGCCGGTCATCTGTGGCTCTATTCCAACGAGATCGATATTGGAGAGACGCCGTTAAAGGGCCTCGAGCCCGGTGCTCAAGCCGTGGTGGAAGCCGCCAATGGCAAGCCGATGGGGATCGCCTACGTCAATCCTCATTCGTTGATCTGTGCTCGAGTCGTGTCCCGCGATGCCAACGTGCGTCTGGATCGCTCCTTGCTGGTGCATCGCTTCAATCAGGCATTGGCACTACGCACGCGATTGTTTTCAAAACCCTTCTATCGGCTGATCCACGGTGAGGGGGACCTTTTGCCGGGGCTGATCGTCGATCGTTTCGATGATGTACTGGTGGTCCAGCTCAATACCCTGGGCATGGAACATCTGGGTGAGGAGATCGTGGCGGCGCTGAACAAGGTGTTTTCTCCCCGGGCGATCGTGTTCAAGAACGACTCTTCGGGGCGTCGCCTGGAACAGCTCGAACATCAGGTGGAAGTGGTACAGGGCACCTTGCCGGAACAGGTGTTGCTGGAAGAGAACGGCGTGCGCTTCGTTGTGCCGGTAATGGCGGGGCAGAAGACCGGCTGGTTTTTCGATCACCGTGCCAACCGTGCCTGGCTCAATCAACTGGTCGCAGGCAAGCGGGTACTCGACGTGTTCAGCTATGTGGGCGGCTGGGGAGTACAGGCGGCTGCTCATGGGGCCAACGAAGTGCTGTGCGTGGACAGCTCCGCCGAGGCATTGGCGCAGGTTGTCGAAAACGCCGCGCTCAATGGCCTTGCCGAACAGGTGGCGGTAGCCGAAGCCGATGCCTTTGAAGCATTGGCGGCGCTCAAGGCCGAGGGTGAGCAGTTCGATGTGGTCGTTCTCGATCCACCCGCCTTCATCAAGAAGCGCAAGGACATTCCCAACGGCGAGCGAGCCTACTCGCGTCTCAATCGGGAGGCGATGAGGCTACTTGGTCGCGACGGATTGCTGCTGAGCGCTTCCTGCTCGATGCATCTTGCTCCGGAGCGTCTGATTGAGTGCGTGCGCGGCGCGGTGCGGCACCAGGATCGTCACGGCCAGGTAATCTATCAGGGCGGCCAGGGGCCTGATCATCCGGTGCATCCGGCGATTCCCGAGACGGCCTATCTGAAGGCGCTTGGTGTGCGAGTCTTCCGCGATTGATTGATCGAGGAAAGGGCTTCGCTCGCTCATTTCCTTACTTTGGAGGCAATGTGGTATCCCAGTATGTTCGGGTCTTCGCTCATTCCAATGCCTTGCTAGTCGGTCATGTACGCAATGTGCTGGAGAGCGCTGGTCTGCCCTGTGAACTGCGCAACATGACGCTAGGGGGCGGAGCCGGCGAGTTGCCTCTCGGAGAGTGTGAGCCTGAAGTATGGGTGGCTGCGCACAATCGCGCGCGTGCCGAGACATTGATCGAAGAGGCGTTGAACGGCCCACGAGAACCCTCCCAGGTATGGCGTTGCCCGCAGTGCAACGAATGCCTCGAGGGTGTATTCGATACTTGTTGGAAGTGTGGCAGGACAAGACCTGATTCCTATCGCACGGTTTTGTCGTGATTTCCTACCTGTGCTGTACTGAGTATCGATGTCATTCTCGATCTTCAACCAAGGAGCTTCCATGAAGATAGCCGTTCCCAAGGAAATCAAGAATCATGAATATCGCATTGCTCTGACCCCGACCGGAGTGCGGGAGCTGACCGAGCGTGGCCATCAGGTGGTGGTGCAATCTTCCGCCGGTGATGGCTCGGGCTTTCCCGATCCGGACTACGAAGCGGCTGGCGCCGCCCTAGAAGCCGATGTGGACAAGCTTTGGCGCGACGCCGAATTGATCCTCAAGGTGAAAGAGCCACAGAGTGAAGAAGTCGCTCGTCTCGGCGAAGGCCAGACGCTGTTCACCTATCTGCATTTGGCTGCCGAAGAGACGCTGACCAAGGAGTTGATGGCGACCGGAGCGACTTGTATCGCCTACGAGACCATTACCGACGACCAAGGTGGGCTGCCCTTGTTGGCGCCGATGAGTCGTGTTGCCGGACGCATGGCCGTGCAGGCCGGGGCGCACAGCTTGGAAAAGGCCCAGGGTGGTTCAGGAATATTGCTGCCCGGTGTGCCCGGAGTGGCACCGGCCAAGGTGGCGGTCATCGGGGGTGGCGTGGTGGGTGAAAGCGCCGCGCGTATGGCGCTTGGACTAGGAGCGGACGTCACGGTGCTCGACAAATCGTTGTCCCGCCTCGAGGCCCTCGATCATCGCTATCAGGGGCGTTTGCATACCGTCTACTCCACGACCGACACGCTGGAAAAAGCGATCAATGAATCCGACCTGATCATCGGCGCTGTACTGATACCGGGTGCCGCAGCCCCTAAATTGATCACTCGCAAGCAGCTGTCCGATATGCACCCTGGCAGCGTGCTGGTGGATGTGGCCATCGATCAAGGCGGTTGCTTCGAGACCAGCAAACCGACTACGCATGATGAGCCAACCTATATCGTCGATGGCGTAGTGCATTATTGTGTGGCCAACATGCCCGGTGCGGTGGCGCGCACCTCGACCCAGGCATTGACCAATGCCACCATACCCTTCATCACGGCCTTGGCGGACAAGGGGTGGAAGCGAGCATTGGCAGAGGATGAACACTTCCTGCCCGGACTCAACGTGCATGCCGGTCAGGTCACTCATCCGGCGGTGGCGGAAGCCTTCGGGCTGGATAGCGTCGATCCTTATACGATCGTTGGCTGAGCCTTGAGTACGCTGCGACCTCGGCAGACAGGCCGAGGTCGCAGTCGCGTTGAAAAGCCCCCGCGTTGTACACTGGGCGCATTTGCCAACGACCAAGCAGATACGCCATTCCCATGCAAAAGACCCGTGTTCTTACCGGTATCACCACCAGTGGTACCCCGCATCTCGGCAACTATGTCGGGGCCATCAAGCCGGCCATCGATGCAAGCCAGGATCCCAATGTTCAGTCCTATTACTTCCTCGCCGACCTGCACTCCCTGATCAAGTGCCAGGATCCCAAGCGCGTACAGGAATCTCGCCGAGAGATCGCTGCCACCTGGCTGGCGTTGGGCCTGGATACGGACAATGCCATCTTCTATCGCCAGTCGGACATTCCCGAGATTCCCGAACTGACCTGGATGCTCTCCTGCGTCTGCGCCAAGGGTCTGATGAACCGCGCCCATGCCTACAAGGCAGCGGTGGCGGAGAACGAGACGGCCGGTCAGCAGGATCTGGACAAGGGCGTGACCATGGGGTTGTTCGGTTACCCGGTGCTGATGGCCGCGGACATTTTGATGTTCAATGCCAATCGGGTGCCGGTGGGACGCGATCAGATTCAGCATATCGAGATGGCCCGAGACATGGCCGGACGCTTCAATCATCTCTTCAAGGGCCAATACTTCACGCTGCCCGAGGCGGTGGTCGACGAGAGGGTCGAGGTGCTGGGGGGGCTCGATGGGCGCAAGATGTCGAAGAGCTACAACAACACCATTCCGCTGTTCGCCGCCGAGAAGAAGCTTCAGAAGCTGGTGCGCAAGATCAAGACCAATTCCTTGGAGCCGGGCGAGCCCAAGGATCCGGAGGGCTGCACGCTGTTCCAGATCTACTCGGCCTTTGCCACCCCGGAAGAGACCGCTGACATGCGGCGGCGCTATCTCGAGGGTATCGGCTGGGGCGAGGCCAAGGACGCACTCTTCGACTACCTGAACACTCATCTTCGCGAGCCGCGGGAGCGCTATATGGCGCTGATGGAGGATCCGGGCCATATCGAAGCCGTGCTGCAAAAAGGGGCCGAGCGCGCCCGGACCGAGGCGGCGCCCTTGATGGATGAGTTGCGTCATGCCGTGGGATTGGGGCGATTTATTTGATCCGGTTTTTATTCTTTTTTGGAATAGATGTACTGTTTTAAATACTTTTTTAAAAGGTTGTGAGTTCGTTAACCTAGGACGACTGGCTAGTAGGCCCTAACGTCCTCAGGGAACTCATCATGCGCGAACTCGTTTTGACCGAGGAGCATCCTCACCAGCTTTCTTTTCCGTCACTGGCCGCCATTGCTGTGGGCGTCGCCGTTGTAGCCGTTGGTGCCACCTCTGGCATTCGCCTTGGCGCCTTGATGCTGGTCGGCGCCGCCTTCGGGGCGGTGCTATATCATGCCGCCTTCGGCTTTACCGGGGCCTGGCGGGTATTCATCAGTGAGCGTCGCGGGCGTGGGCTGCGGGCGCAGATGGTCATGCTGGCCATTGCCGTCGTGCTGTTCTTCCCTGCGCTCGGGGCAGGGACGCTGTTCGGTACGCCGGTATCCGGCTATGTGGCGCCCATCGGCGTCTCGGTGTTGGTGGGTGCCTTCCTGTTCGGTCTCGGTATGCAACTCGGCGGTGGCTGCGCCTCGGGCACTCTATTTACCGTGGGCGGCGGCAATGCGCGCATGGTGATTACCCTGGCGTTCTTCGTCGTTGGCTCGTTGATCGGCACGGCGCATTTCTCCTGGTGGACGAACCTGCCGGCCTTCCAGCCGACCTCGCTGGTCGATGTGTTTGGCGCTGCCGGTGGCATTGCGATCAGCTTGCTAGCATTCGCTGCCATCGCGGCGGTTACCGTGGTGATGGAAAAGCGTCGTCATGGCCAGCTCGAGCAGACACCACGAATCGATACGGGTCCCTCGCATTGGCTACAAGGTCCGTGGCCGCTGCTGTTTGGGGCCGTGGCGCTGGCACTGCTCAACTTCTTGACTCTGGCATTGGCAGGCCGCCCGTGGGGAATTACCTCGGCTTTCGCCCTATGGGGCGCCAAGGGCTTCGAGGCGCTGGGGGGTGATGTCAGCGGTTGGGGGTATTGGCAAAATCCGGGTAACGCCGCGGCGCTGAAGGCCAGTGTGTGGTCGGATGTCACCACGGTGATGAATATCGGCATCATTCTCGGCGCCATGACGGCGGCCTCGCTGGCCGGCAAGTTTGCACCCAGGTTTCACATTCCGCTGCGCTCGGCCATCGCGGCGGTTATCGGTGGCTTGCTGCTCGGGTATGGGGCGCGATTGGCCTTCGGCTGCAATATTGGCGCCTACTTCGGCGGCATCGCCTCTGGCAGCCTGCATGGCTGGCTGTGGTTGGTGGCGGCCTTCGCTGGCAACATGCTGGGCGTGAAGCTGCGGCCGCTGTTCTTTGCGAGCCCGGCTCGACCCTGGGTGCGCAGCAATTAGCCGGTAAATTATTCTTGAAGAAACGCCTCGGCCTTTATGGCCGGGGCGTTTTTTTGCGGCATAGAAAGATGGTGTTATCCCTGATGCTTGGGTACAGGCCGAAAACGGCAGGGCATGTTATCTTTAAGATATAAGACCGCTCTCAACTGCCAGGATCGAGATGCTCTGGCGGTCGCAATTCTGATCTTCTTGATTAATGAACGTAATTAAAAACTTAATTTAAAAAGAGCCGAGCCATGAGCGAGCCAGTAAAACGCCCCCTCTATATCCCCTACGCCGGTCCGTCCCTGCTGGAGATGCCGCTGCTCAACAAAGGCAGTGCTTTCTCCCCGCAAGAACGCATCGACTTCAACCTGGTGGGTCTGCTGCCCCATGATGTCGAGTCGATCGAAGAGCAGGTCGAACGTGCCTATCGCCAGTATCGCCAATGCCAGAGCGACCTCGACCGCCATATCTATCTGCGTGCCATTCAGGATGATAACGAGACGATGTTCTTTCGGTTGCTCGAGAGCCATCTCGAGGAGATGCTGCCGATCATTTATACGCCAACGGTGGGAGAGGCCTGCGAGCAGTTCTCCAACATCTATCGCAATCATCGCGGCATCTTCGTTTCCTACCCCGACCGGGAGCACATTGACGATATCATCCACAGTGCCACCAAGGACAAGGTCAAGGTCATCGTCGTGACCGATGGTGAGCGCATCCTGGGGTTGGGCGACCAGGGTATCGGAGGCATGGGGATTCCCATTGGCAAACTGGCGCTGTACACCGCCTGTGGTGGCATCAGCCCTGCTTACACCTTGCCGATCATGCTCGATGTCGGGACCAACAATCAGGCGCTGCTGGACGATCCGATGTACATGGGCTGGCATCATCCGCGTATCGGCAAGGAGGAGTACGCTGAGTTCATCGAGCTATTCATTGCCGCAGTCAAGCGGCGTTGGCCGAATGTGCTGTTGCAGTTCGAGGATTTCGCCCAGACCAATGCCATGCCGCTGCTCGAGCACTATCGCGATAAGCTGTGTTGTTTCAATGACGATATTCAGGGCACCGCCTCGGTCTGCGTAGCCACTTTATTGGCGGCCTGCAAGGCGCGGGACGCCAAGGTCAGCGATCAGCGCATCGCCTTCGTGGGTGCCGGCTCGGCGGGTTGTGGCATCGCCGAACAGATCGTCGTGGCGATGACCGAAGAAGGCATTAGCGATGCCGAGGCACGCAAACGTATCTATATGATCGACCGTCATGGCCTGGTGACCGAAGATATGGAAGGCCTGCATAGTTTCCAGAGACGTTTGGCGCATCCCAGGACGGAGGTATCCGACTGGCCAGGTACTGCGCTACTTGATGTAGTCGAAAATGCCGGACTCACGGTATTGATCGGCGTATCGGGTCAGAAAGGGCTTTTCACGGAAACGATCATTCGCGCCCTGCATGCAAACTGCCCCAATCCGCTGGTAATGCCTTTATCGAACCCAACGTCCCGGGTGGAGGCAACCCCTCAGGATATTCTCGACTGGACCAATGGCGAGGCGCTGGTAGCCACCGGTAGCCCCTTTCCTCCGGCGCGAGTGGGTGAAAGGCGGGTTGCTATCGCCCAATGCAACAACGCCTACATCTTTCCTGGTGTTGGTCTTGGGGTCGTGGCCTCCGGGGCAAAGCGAGTGACGGATACCATGCTGATGGCCGCTTCCAATGCCCTGGCCAACAATGCCCCCATCGTCGTGAAGGGCGAGGGCGCCTTGCTACCGTCCTTGGGTGACATTCGCGAAGTAAGTATGCTGATTGCTTTCGATGTGGCCAAGCAGGCCCAGGAAGAAGGCGTGGCGCTGCGCTCTAGCGACGAGGAGCTGCGAGAGCTCATCGAGCGTAACTTCTGGTATCCGCGCTATCGGGATTATCGACGCAACGCGTTCTAAGCACGAGTACGAAGTTTGTGCTCCTCTCTTATAATGGAAAACGGCCCATCGACAATGTCGATGGGCCGTTCATTTACTGACAATACGAGCGGGCATCATGGATGCCCACATCATGGTTACAGCATATTGCGCAGCACATAGTGCAGGATACCGCCATGGCGGTAATAGGCCATTTCGTTGACGGTGTCGATGCGGCACTTGGCATCCAGAGTCTTTTCACCCTTGTTGCTCTTGATGGTTACCTTGACGCTGGCGCCTGGCTCGAGATCGTTGAGCCCTTCGATGGAGAAGGTCTCGTCACCGGTCAGCCCTAGGGACTTGCGATCCTCTCCTTCAGGGAATTGCAGCGGCAACACTCCCATGCCGATCAGGTTGGAGCGGTGGATACGCTCGTAGGATTCAGCGATGACCGCACGCACACCGAGCAGCCGCGTGCCCTTGGCCGCCCAGTCCCGCGAGGAGCCCGTGCCGTACTCCTTGCCGGCCACCACCACGAGCGGCGTATCGTTCTCGGCGTACTTCATGGCCGCATCATAGATCGCCATCTGCTCGCCGGAAGGCACATGGCGAGTGTAGCCACCCTCGACATCGTCGAGCATCTCGTTGCGGATGCGTACGTTGGCGAAGGTGCCGCGCATCATGACTTCGTGGTTGCCGCGCCGCGAACCGTAGGAGTTGAAATCCTTGGGCTCGACGCCGTGCTCCTGCAGATAGCGCCCTGCGGGGCTGTCGGGCTTGATCGAGCCCGCCGGCGAGATATGATCCGTGGTCACCGAATCACCAAGCATGGCCAGCACCTTGGCGCCCTTGACGTCCTCGATGGCGTCGGGCTCCTTGCCCATGCCTTCGAAGAACGGCGGATGCTGAATGTAGGTGGAGTCCTTCGACCATTCGTAGACCTTGCTCTTCGGCACCTTGATGGACTTCCACTGCTCGTCGCCGTCGAATACCGAAGCATACTCCTTGCGGAACATGTCGGTCTTGACCTTCTCTATCGCTTCTGCGATTTCCGACTGGGAAGGCCAGATATCCTTCAGGTAAACCGGCTTACCGTCCTTGTCTTCTCCAAGTGGCTCTTTAGAAAGATCTAAGCGCACGTTACCCGCCAAGGCATAAGCCACGACCAAGGGCGGTGAGGCCAGCCAGTTGGTGGGGGAAAGTGGGTGAATGCGGCCTTCAAAGTTACGGTTGCCGGAGAGCACCGAGGCCACGGTCAGTCCGCCGTCGGTGATAGCTTTCTCGATGGCATCCGGTAGCGGGCCGGAGTTACCGATACAGGTAGTGCAGCCGTAACCCACCAGATTGAAGCCGAGTTCGTTGAGGTCATCCTGCAGATCGGCCGCTGCCAGATACTCGGTGACTACCTTGGAGCCCGGCGCCAGGGACGTCTTGACCCAAGGCTTTCTCTTGAGTCCTTTCTTCACCGCGTTGCGGGCGAGCAGGCCGGCGGCCATCATCACGCTAGGGTTGGAGGTATTGGTACAGGAGGTGATGGCGGCGATGACCACCGCGCCGGGATGGAGCTTGAATTCCTGGCCCTCATGGTTGACGTCTTGGCTATTGTCGCGTTCGAAATAGCTATCCTTGACGCCCACCGCTGTCTGGCCGCCCTCGGAGAACAAGCGTCCCTTTTCTTCGGATGACGTTTCCTTTTCCCCCACAGGGGTGGGCTTACTATGGGAATTGTCATCCAACAGCTTCTCGAAAGTCGCTTTCATATCGGAAAGTTTTACCCGATCCTGAGGGCGCTTAGGGCCCGCCATGCTGGCTTCGACATCCCCCATGTCGAGTTCCAGGGTGTCGCTATAGATCGGCTCATGGCCGGGTTCACGCCATAGGCCCTGCTCCTTGGCGTAAGCCTCCACCAGAGCGATCTGATCGTCCTCACGGCCGGTTAGACGCATGTAGTCTAGGGTCTGGTCGTCCACCGGGAAAAAGCCACAGGTGGCACCGTATTCCGGTGACATGTTGGCAATGGTGGCCCGATCCGCCACCGGCATGTCCTTGAGACCGTCACCGTAGAATTCGACGAACTTGCCGACCACGCCTTTCTTGCGCAGCATCTCAGTCACGGTCAGCACCAGATCCGTTGCGGTGATGCCTTCCTTGAGTTTGCCGGTGATCTTGAAGCCAATGACCTCGGGAATCAGCATCGAGACCGGCTGGCCGAGCATGGCGGCCTCGGCTTCGATGCCGCCCACGCCCCAGCCGAGGATCCCCAGGCCGTTGATCATGGTGGTGTGAGAGTCGGTACCCACTAGGGTGTCGGGGTAGGCGAAGGTCTTGCCGTCCTCCTCTTTGGTCCATACCGTTCTGCCCAGATACTCCAGGTTGACCTGGTGGCAGATGCCGGTGCCCGGCGGGACCACGCGGAAATTATCGAAGGCCTGTTGGCCCCAGCGCAGGAATTCGTAGCGCTCGTGATTACGTTCCATCTCGATGGCGACGTTGTCCTTGAACGCTGAGGAATCACCGAAGTGATCGACCATCACCGAGTGGTCGATGACCAGGTCGACCGGGGAGAGCGGATTGATGCGCGCGGGGTCCTCTCCCAGACGCTCAAAGGCATCGCGCATGGACGCCAGGTCGACGACGCCGGGAACGCCGGTGAAATCCTGCATCAATACACGAGCGGGACGGTAGCCGATCTCTCGGGTGGAGCGGGCCTCTTTCTGCCAATCGACCAGCGCCTGAATGTCATCACTGGAAACGCTCTCGTCGTCGGCGTAACGCAGTTGATTTTCGAGCAGCACCTTGAGCGTGAAGGGTAGCCGCTTGATATCGCCGAACGCCTCGGCGGCCTTGGGCAAGCTGTAATAGTGATAGGTGGAACCTGATGCCTCGAGGGTGCTCAAGGTATCCGGTGTTTTATCCGTGCTCATGGAACTCCTCCTTTATTGTCCCCGGTAGCTGACTGGTCCGTCGAAATGATGCCGCTTCAACTGACTTGGCTACGAGGATACGGGTCACTTGCTTATCCGAATTTTGGACGTCCGGTGCTTATTTAGCAGCTTAGCAGCATACTCTGCCAAAGAGGCTGTCTGCTGTCCTTTACTACTTCCTTACATGGGCATGATAGAGGGGAAATTCAAGCATCTGCCAGCAGCGCGAGGCTGGAATGGTGGCGATGCGGTGTGGCAGTGGCTGCATGGGCGTCATCGTTACGTTTCCTGAAAAGCCCGGGTCGCTTGTAAGTGCCACTTGAAAGTGCGCTGTACAGACACCACATCCAATGTTGGACAAGGCGTCAAGGCAGTTTGGCATGTACGAAGAAATGCTCAATGCGCATCCCGTGGATTGCCCTTACTGCGGTACGGGTTTCGAACTGCTCGTTGACGGTAGTCAGGGAAGCCATGTCACCTGGGAAGACTGTCCTCGCTGTTGTGCGCCGATCCAGATCGGTGTCGAGGTGTCGGAGGTGACAGGTGAGCTGGAGCGCTTGCTGCTTGGCCGCGACGACGATGTCATCTAAGGAATCACTGCATAAATGTCTGCGTGAACGAATTGCTGCGTTGCGCGGTGCTCGAAGACTCGCCTAACACCATGTTATGTCTCGTCTTCTGTGCTCCGTGCGCCTTGCACTTCATCGCACTCGGCGATTTATTCAGCGCTTTCCCAGCGCCTGTATCACCGGCACTCCGATAGGTTACTGCTATGCGTTCTATTGGGGTAATCAAATTGGCAAATGCCGGTTTAGCCCCTAGGCTATGCACCGAATTCATTTGAAACGATCAACTCGATCACAAGGAGACATGAATGAGCGTATTGGTTGGACGTCAAGCACCGGATTTTGAAGCTGCGGCCGTTCTTGGTAACGGTGACATTGTCGAGAACTTCAAGTTGTCCGACAGCAATGGCAAGTTGCGTGTACTGTTCTTCTGGCCGCTGGACTTCACCTTCGTCTGCCCCTCCGAAATCATCGCCCATGATAATCGTCTGGCGCAGTTCAAGGAGTTGGGTGTCGAAGTGATCGGTGCGTCCATCGATTCTCAGTTTTCCCATTATGCCTGGCGCAAGACATCACCGGACAACGGTGGTATCGGTGAAGTCGGCTTCCCGATCGTTGCCGACGTCAAGCACGAGATCGTACAGGCCTACGGCATCGAGCATCCGGAAGCCGGTGTTGCGCTTCGTGCGTCTTTCCTGATCGACGAAGAGGGTGTCGTTCAGCACCAGACCGTCAACAACCTGCCCTTGGGCCGCAACGTCGATGAGATGCTGCGCATGGTCAAGGCGCTGCAGCACCACCAGAAGCACGGTGAAGTCTGCCCCGCAGGCTGGGACGAAGGCCAGGAAGGCATGAAGGACAACGCGGAAGGTGTCGCCAAGTACCTGGGCACTCACTCCACGGAACTGTAAGTTTTTCGATGCCACAGGGCGGCCCTCAGGGTCGCCCTTTTTGTTAGTATGAGCCTGATCAGCACGATTCCTGGCTTTCTGCGGACTGGGTTCTACATGGCGCAACGAGTTCAGCCCCCAGATTGTCTAATACGATAGCCTGCAAGCCGTGCGTAGCGGTCTTCGGCGAGATATGTGAGATCCCTGTATGAGCGAAGCTCGTCACGAACGCTTGATCATCCTTGGTTCCGGCCCTGCCGGTTACTCGGCTGCCGTCTACGCGGCGCGTGCCAACCTCAAACCCCTGTTGATCACCGGTATTCAGACGGGCGGGCAACTGACCACCACCACCGATGTGGATAACTGGCCCGGAGACGATGCTGGAGTGCAGGGGCCCGAACTGATGGAACGCATGCGTCGACATGCCGAGCGCTTCAATACCGAGGTGCTGTTCGATCACATTCACGAGGTCGAGCTACGCCAACGTCCCTTCACACTCAAGGGCGACAACGCTACCTATACCTGCGATGCCTTGATCATCGCTACCGGCGCGACTGCGCGCTATCTGGGTCTGCCCTCCGAACAGCAGTTCATGGGTCAGGGTGTATCCGCCTGTGCTACCTGCGATGGGTTCTTCTATCGCAATCAAGAAGTAGTGGTAGTGGGTGGCGGCAATACCGCCGTGGAAGAGGCGCTGTATCTGTCCAACATCGCTTCCAGGGTTACTCTGGTACATCGTCGCGACAGTTTGCGGGGCGAAAAGATCCTGCAGGACAAGCTGTTCGAGAAGGTCGATGACGGCAATATCCATATCGAGTGGAATCATACCCTCGACGAGATAGTGGGAGATGGTTCCGGAGTCACCGGTGTGCGCCTTAAATCCACTTTGGATGGCAGCATCAAGGAGCTGTCGGTTCCTGGGGTGTTCATCGCCATCGGACATACCCCCAACACCGGTATCTTCGAAGGGCAACTGGAGATGGCGAACGGTTACATCAAGGTCAAGTCGGGGCTCGAGGGTAATGCCACCGCTACCAGTGTGCCTGGCGTATTCGCCGCCGGTGATGTCATGGATCATGTCTATCGTCAGGCGATTACCTCCGCCGGCAGTGGTTGTATGGCAGCGTTGGACGTGGAGCGATATCTCGACGGTATCGATTGAGGTCTTCTTCAGCCGTCTTCTTCAATAATGGGGCGGCTTTTCGTCTTCTGGGGAGTAGTCGTTCCCGTCCGGGTCCATGCCTTTCAGCCACTGATGCTGTTCTCGCAGGTGCCTGCGCATCAGATCGCTGAGCCGTTCCAGTTGCATTAACCGTTGCTCCTGCCTCGCGACTGTTTGATCTAGTGTGTCCAGCCAATGCTCCTGATGAGCCAGCCGGCTTTCCAGTGCTTCAAATCGCCGTTCCAGGCGGGCAAGCGTAGTCTCTTTCGTCATGCTAGAATCCTTGCGCTATGGGTCGCCGGTCATCGCGATACCTTTGCATCTTTGCCCCGGATACCCTTTTTGGTGTGGCTCGGGGCGGTCATTGTTTATCACAACAAGAGAATCTGAGGGCCATGAATCGTAAGGTTGTAATCCGTTGTAGTATCGTCAGTCTTCTGCTTGCCGCTGTCGCTCCTGTGCTGATCGCCTTGTTTATCGCGTTATTTGGCGGCCCTGTCGCCGATTTATTATTGGATGCCCTAGCATCGAACGGCGTATTGTCGGCTTATTTTGCCACTGCGCTGGCGGTGCTGGTCGTATTGTTGATTGCGACACTGACCCTGCATCTGTTGACCCCGAAACTGGTCAACCTGGCAGACGTCGAGAATGATGATCGCGAGATTGGCGAGGTCAAGTGGTTCAACGTCAATAAGGGCTATGGTTTCATCACCCGGGAAGACGGCGACGATGTGTTCGTGCATTTTCGCGCCATTCGCGGCAAAGGGCATCGCACCCTCGCTGAGGGGCAGAAGGTGCGTTATCACGTGGTGGAGAACGAGCGTGGGTTGCAGGCCGATGACGTCACCGTCATTACTTAGGGATAGGTTGCGCTCGATTCTCAACCCCTGGATGAATTGGTCGCTTCTGTAATGACACCAAAACGCCTTGCCCTGATCGATAGGGTGAGGCGTTGTCGTTTCTGCCTACCGTCCCGAGTCCGGCCATTCGATGACGCCTTCGCTTGCATCGGGATGCACCTGCCAGAAGCGATCCGGGTCGTCACCGGGTTGCCAGCCACCTAGGGAGCAGCGTACCTCGCAGCCTAGCTCCCTGGCAGCCTGGCGGGCACAGTCCGCATCGCGTTGCCAGGGAGTAGTGGGGCTGTCGAACCATAGGCTGGCATAGCCATCCGCCGCTTTCTCGACAAGCAGGATGGGAATGCGCTCACCATGACAATGCCCGTGACTGCGCCACTTGCGCTTACCGGCCGGGGTGAGAGGGGAGGCGTTCAGCTTTTCTCCTAACCAGGTATCAAGCCGCTCGATGATGACTTCAGACAGGTAGATTTCGATGTCAGGATAGCGCTCCATGGGCACCTCAGCTGAACAGCCGTTTTATGATCGCTTCGTAGACACGGCTAAGCGTGTCCAGGTCGGCGGCGGGCACTCGTTCGTCAATCTTGTGAATGGTCGCGTTGAGCGGTCCCAGTTCAACTACCTGACACCCCAGGGTGGCGATGAAGCGTCCATCCGAGGTGCCGCCGGAGGTGGATAGCTCGGGTCGTTGAGCGGTGATCTCCTCGACACCCGCTACCGCAGCCTCAAGCAGGGCTCCCTCGCGGGTCAGGAAGGGTTCACCGTTGAGCGTCCAGTCAAGACGATAATCGAGACCGTGCGCGTCCAGGATCGACTCGGTGCGCTCACGAAGCGCTTCCTGGGTGATCTCGGTGGAATAGCGGAAGTTGAACACCACCTCCAACTCGCCGGGGATGACGTTAGTGGCGCCGGTTCCGGAGCGAACGTTGGATATCTGGAAACTGGTCGCGGGAAAAAAGTCGTTGCCGTCATCCCAGTGCTCACGGCATAGGGCGTCGAGGGCGGGCGCGGTTTCATGGATGGGGTTGCGCGCCAACTGGGGGTAAGCGACATGCCCTTGAATGCCGTGTACGTGCAGCACCCCGCCGAGGGAGCCGCGGCGACCGTTCTTGATGACATCGCCCAGCCGCTCACTGGACGATGGCTCGCCGACGATGCAGTAATCGATGCGTTCATGCGTCTCGCGTAGATGCTCGACCACCGCTCGAGTGCCGTCCCGGGCTGGCCCTTCCTCATCGGAGGTAACCAGAAAGGCGATTCTGCCGGGATGATCGGGATGTGCGGTCACGAAGCGCTCCACTGCGGTGATCATGGCCGCCAAGCTGCCTTTCATGTCTGCAGCGCCGCGACCGCATAGCATGCCGGTGTCATCGATATGCGGTTCAAAGGGCGGATATTGCCACTGGTTTTCGGGGCCGCTGGGCACTACGTCCGTGTGGCCAGCAAATGCCAGTACCGGCCCGTGATGGCCATGTACCGCCCAGACGTTATCGACATCACCAAAGGGCAAGCGCTCGATGCGAAAGCCAAGGCGCGCCAGACGCTCGATCATGACCTCCTGACAACCGGCGTCATCCGGGGTGACCGAAGGGCGCTGCATCAGGTCGATGGCAAGCGCAAGGGTGGGTGAGAGAGCGGTGGAGGTCAGGGCAGTATCCGACGAGGGCATGTAGAGTCCTGAAAAGGGATGAAGCAGCGCCCGCTGTGCGGGCGCCGGCGATCAATTGTGCGCATGCAGCGCCTCATTCAAGGCGATGGCACTCTTGTTGGTCAGACATTCGATGCGGCCGCTGACCGAGTTGCGGCGCAATAACATATCATCCTGACCCGCCAGCTCGCGAGCGGTGACGGTTTTCACTTCTTGGCCCTGATCGTCGAGCAACGCCACCTTGGCGCCGGAGGTGATGTAGAGTCCTGCCTCGACGGTGCAACGATTTCCCAGCGGGATACCGATACCCGCGTTGGCGCCGATAAGACAGCCCTCGCCGACCTTGATGACGATGTTGCCGCCGCCGGAAAGGGTGCCCATGGTCGAGCAGCCTCCGCCCAGATCCGAGCCCTTGCCCACCACCACGCCGGCGGAGATCCGGCCTTCGACCATGCCCGGCCCTTTGGCACCGGCATTGAAGTTGACGAAGCCTTCGTGCATCACCGTGGTGCCTTCGCCTAGATAGGCGCCGAGACGTACCCGGGCGGTATCGGCAATGCGCACGCCCGCGGGTACCACGTAGTCGGTCATCTTGGGAAACTTGTCGACACAGTCCACGGATAGTGGACGACCTTCCAGGCGCGCTCTGAGGCGGCGTGCCGGCAACTCCTCGATATCGATGGGGCCTTCATTGGTCCAGGCGATGTTGCGCAGTACGCCGAACATGCCACTGAGATCGACGCCATGGGGCTCGACCAGTCGATGCGAGAGCAGATGCAGCTTGAGATATACCTCCGGCACGCTTTCCGGAGGCTGGTCGGACTCGATGAAAACGGCGACCAAAGGGCGTTGACTGGCGGTAAGCGCTTCGGCCAGCTCCGCTTGTTCCTGGCTTCCGGCCTCCTTCAATGCCGTGGAAAGTGCGGCACAGTGTTCGGGCAGAAAGCTGACCACGGTATTACCGGACGGAGCATCGAGGGCTTTGCGAGCCGCGACGACCAAGGCGTCATCCGGCTCGAACAAGGGGGCCGGGTAGTAAATATCCAGCCAATCGCCTTGGGTGTTCTGGCTGCCGATTCCGAAAGCGAAGCTCAGCATGGGGATCTCCTGAAAAGTGATAAAGGGGATTAGTGGGTCAGCGTCCTGTAATCGTCACTCTTGAAACCAACGATCAATCGTTCGCCGGTGTCGAGCAATGGCCGTTTGAGCAGGGTCGGGTGTGTCAGCATCAGGGTGCGGGCACGGGCGGCATCGTCCTTGGCCGCTTGCTGTTCGCTGGGGGCGAGGGCTCGCCAGGTGGTGCTGCGGGTATTCAACAGTGCCCCCAGACCGGCGTGATCGATGAAGCGCTCGAGTAACGCCTCGTCAAGCCCCTGTTCGCGCAGATCGTGATAGCGATAGGACGTGCCTTGGGCATCGAGTGTCTTGCGTGCCTTGCGGCAGGTGTCGCAGGTCTTGATACCATAAAGCGTGATCATCTCGCGGGTCTCTCCACAAATGCCAGGCCAGGAATGCCGGGAATGTTCAATAACGCCGTTCGACGAAGCGGCGAATACGTCGGGCGGCTTCCAGAGTGGCATCCACGTTGGCCACCAATGCCATGCGTACGTGCCCGGCGCCGGGATTCCCCTGAGGGCTGTCTCGGGACATATAGCGTCCTGGCAGCACTGTCACATGCTGCTCGGCGTAAAGTTCCCGAGCGAAAGCCTCATCGTCGCCGTCGGGCACCGCCGGCCACAGATAGAAACTGGCCCGGGGCGGTGCGAAGTCCAGCACCGGCGCAAGGCACTCGCTCACGGCGGCAAATTTCTGCCGGTAGGCGTGACGGTTGGCCAGCACATGGGGCTCATCACGCCAGGCGACGATGGACGCCTGCTGTACCTGTAACGGCATCGCGCACCCGTGATAAGTGCGATAGCGTGCGAAGGGGGTGATTAACGCTTCGTCGCCGGCCACGAAGCCGGAGCGCAATCCGGGCAGATTGGAGCGTTTGGATAGCGAGTGGAAGACGATACAGCGTCGGTAGTCGTGACGGCCCAGGGCGACACAGGCCTCAAGCAACCCTGGGGGGGGCGCGGACTCGTCGAGATAGAGCTCGGAGTAGCATTCATCCGAGGCAATGATGAAGTCGTGTTCATCTGCCAGACGGATCAGCCGCTTGAAATCCTGAAGCGGTGTCACCGCTCCGGTAGGGTTGCCCGGTGAACACACGAAGACCAGTTGCACCTCGCTCCAGGTTTCTGCAGGCACGGCCTCCAAATCGGGCCGAAAGCCGTTCTCCGCATGGCAATCCAGGTACAGCGGCTGACCACCGGCGAGCAGCGTGGCGCCTTCGTAGATCTGATAGAACGGATTGGGCATGGCAACCCGGGCCGGGCGGCTGCGGTCCAGTGCGGCCTGGACGAAGGCGAAAATCGCCTCCCGGGTGCCGTTGACCGGCAGCACCTGGCGCTGCGGATCGAGGCTTTGCGGTACCAGACCGAAACGCCGGGTCGCCCAGTCGGTGATCGTACCGCGAAGTTCCGGCAATCCCAGAATGGTCGGGTAGCGAGCCGCCTCGCCCGCATGGCGGTTGAGGCTGTCGAGTACGCAGGTCGGCGGAGCATGCTGGGGTTCGCCGATCGAGAGCGGAATGTGCGCGAGATCGGTGGGCGCATTCGCGCTGGCCATGAGCGCTTTGAGTCGCTCGAAAGGGTAGGGCCTGAGGGCGTCGAGTTCCGGGTTCATGAACGATCCAGTGGTGCCCGCCGACATTGGCCGGTGGCAGTGGTGAAGCACTCGATTATAGGGAAGCGGCGAGGGCGCCACAAATCGTGGAACGAATAGCCGATTTAGATTGCTGAATCACACATCCAGCGCTTCGCACAGACGCTCACGAAGACGAGTCTGGCGCGAGCGATCCATGAGGGGGGCGCCGTTGCGATCGGTAATGAAGAAGACGTCTTCCACGCGTTCGCCAAGGGTAACGATCTTGGCCGCCGAGAGGGCAATCTCCTGTTCCATGAAGATACGCCCGACCCGGGCCAGCAAGCCGGGTCGGTCCGGGGCGATCAGTTCGAGCACGGTGCGTTCGTTGGCCGGGTCCTGCTCGATCAACACTCGGGTCGGCACCCGAAAATGCTTGAGTTGTCGCGGCGTATGGCGATTGACGATCTGAGGGTAGTCATCGGGGTCATCGAGCTCTTCCACCAGGTGGCGACGAATGTCCTCGAGCCTGGAGGCGTCGCGGATCGGCTCGTCGTGATTGTCGAGCACAATGAAGGTATTGAGCGTCCAGTCGCTGCTCGAGGTGGCGATGCGCGCATCGTGAATCGACAGGTCCAACTGGTCGATGGCGGCGGCACTGGCGGCGAACAGGTCGTTTACCGAGCGGGTATGGATGAAGACCTTGGTACCGCCTTCGCTTGAGTCTTCCGCCGGCGCACTGATCATGATCAAGGGCAACGTGGAGTCACCATGCTCGAGAATGCCCTGGGTCTGCCAGGCGATTTCGCTGGGTTGGTATTGCACGAAGTAGTCGTCGCCCAACGTGTCCCAGAGGCGCTCGACCCGCGCCACATCGGTACCCAGGGTGCGCAATAGCGCCAGCGCCTCGGCACGAGTTTCGGCGATCCAGTCATCGCGATCGATGGGGTTTTCAAGTCCTCGGCGTAGCGCACGCTTGGTCTCGCCGTGCAACTGGCGCAGCAGCGTGGCGCGCCAACCATTCCATAATGTCGGATTGGTCGCGTTGATGTCCGCCACGGTAAGGACATAGAGATAGTCGAGACGTATCTCGTCACTTACCTGTTCGGCGAATTCGCGGATCACGTCCGGATCGCTGATGTCACGCTTCTGAGCGGTCATCGACATCAGCAGATGCTGCTCGATCAACCAGCTGACCAGACGCGTGTCCCGTGCCGATAGGCCATGACGCTCGCAGAACTCCACGGCGTCTCGGGCGCCAAGCAAGGAGTGATTGCCACCACGCCCCTTACCGATGTCGTGATACAGCCCGGCGATCCACAGGAGTTCCAGCTTGGGCAACTGATGGACTAGAGTGGCAGCGACAGGGAATGCCTCGCGGCTCTCGGGCTCACGGAAATGCTGCACGAACTTCAGCAAGCGCAGAGTATGGGCGTCTACCGTATAGATGTGAAACAGATCATGCTGCATCAAGCCCACGGCCTGGCCGAATTCTGGAAGGTACTTGCCGAGCACGCCGTAGCGATTCATGCGCCGCAGCTGACGGGGAACGTTGCCACCACTGCGCAGCAGTTCCATGAAGAGGCTCTGATGGCGAACGTCGTTTCGGAAGGCGTCGTCGATCTGATGACGTTGATCGCGAATCAGGCGAATGGTCTGGGCGCGTACGCCTTCGATCCGAGGATGCTGGGCCATCAGCAGGAAGAGCTCGAGCAGTGCGGCGGGACGACGGCGAAATACCCGGTCGTCACGGGCCTGGATATAGCCCCCCTTGATCTCGAAACGCGCATTGAGCGGTTCGGTCTCGAGCATCTCGTCGGCGCGCAGGATGACCTCGTCGAAATGCTGCAGCAGCATGTCGTTGAGTCCTGCCAGCGCCGTGACATGGCGATAGTAGCGCTTCATGAACTGCTCCACGGCCAGACGCTCCGGGGTATCGCGGAAGCCGAACAGTTCGGCGATGGCGCGCTGATGATCGAACAGCAGTCTATCCTCGGCGCGGCCGGTGAGCATGTGCAGGGCATAGCGCACCTGCCATAAAAATGCCTGCCCCTGGCTGAGGATGCGCAGCTCAGCGTCGTTCATGAAACCCTGGGCGACCACGTCTTCGTAGCGCAGCAGGCTGAAATGACGCTTGGCGACCCAGCCGATCATCTGAATGTCGCGTAGACCGCCGGGGGAACTCTTGATATTGGGCTCGAGCTGGTATTCGGAGTTGTTATGACGTCGATGCCGCGCTATCTGCTCCTGCCACTTGGCCTCGAAAAAGCGATGAGAAGGCCACATATTGCGCGAGGACAATTGTTCGCGCATGGTCTCGCGTAGCCGGTCGGGGCCGGCCAGGGTGCGGGTCTCGATCAGGTTGGTGATGACCGTGACGTCTGCTTCCGCCTCGCGCCGGCAATCCGCCAGGGAGCGCACGCTGTGGCCGATCTCGAGACCGATATCCCACAGGAGGGTGATGAAATCGCTCAAAGGCTCGCGATAAGGGGTATCGTCATCCCGCTCCAGCAACACCATGAGGTCGATGTCCGAATGCGGGTGCAGTTCGCCCCGCCCATAGCCCCCCACCGCAAGCAGAGCGATGCCGTCATCGGGCCAGTTGTGACGTGCCCAGGCGAGCTCGAGCAGACGATCGAGGCACCAGGCGCGTCCATGCACCAGATCACGAATGTCCGCGCCGCCATGAAAGCGTTCGTCGAGACGGCTCTGAATGGTATCCAGTGCCTGCTTGAACAGCACTACCGGTGAACTGCTGGCGGCAAGTTCGCTGCGCAAGTCATCGGTATCGAATAGCGTCTCGTCGGGCTCGAAGCGGTAGTGGTGTAGGAGCATGTCAGTTCGTGAGGAAGCTCAGATCTTCCTCGCCTCGGGGTGTCAGAATGTCGACACCGCTGGCGGTGACCAACAAGGTATGCTCCCACTGGGCGGAAAGACTCTTGTCCCGGGTCACGGCGGTCCAGCCATCGCGCAGCACCTTGGTGCGATAGCCGCCGGCATTGATCATCGGTTCGATGGTAAAGCACATGCCTTCGGCCAATTCGATATCCGCTTCGGGAGAGTAGCCGTCGTAGTGCAGCACCTGAGGGTCTTCGTGGAATACGGCGCCGAGGCCGTGACCGCAGAAGTCGCGCACCACCGAGTAGCCATTGGCCTCGGCGTGTCGCTGGATTGGCTTGGCAAGCTCGGAAAGACGAGCGCCGGGACGTACCGCGGCGATACTTTTATAAAGGCATTCCTGAGTGATACGACACAGCCGCTCGCCCTGGGTATTCTCGCCGATGATGAACATCTTGCTGGTATCGCCGTGGTAGCCGTCCGCGGTTTTCACGGTGATATCGATGTTCATGATATCGCCATTCTTCAGCTTCTTGGCCTCGTCCGGGATGCCATGGCAGACCACATGATTGATCGAGGTGCAGATCGACTTGGGAAAGCCGTGATAGTTGAGCGGGGCAGGGGTCGAGCCCAGTTCATCGACGATGTACTCATGGCACAGACGGTCCAATTCACCGGTACTGACGCCGAGCTGAACGTAAGGGGTGATCATCTCCAGGACGGAAGCCGCCTGGCGACCGGCCTCACGCATCTTTTCGATCTCAGAGGGTGTTTTGATGGGAATGTTCATGGGGTCTCGATTCGGGAAATGGCAAGCCATCCGCCAGGCAGTGATAAGTGGCTGAAAGGCGGTAACGGCTTCATCTTGACACCATTGTATGGTATAAAGCCGCGCGCTTTCCTGCAATCCACAGCATTTGCGTTCGCATCTGACCTTGTCGGATGCAGCGAAGCGTCAACGAGCTTAAATGCCTTGAAAACACACATGCACCGTCACATGGTCCCGGGTGCTGCGTAATCGTCTTGCAAGACACGATACGCGGTCGGATCCATGGGGTGCGTGGAGGCCTAACCCGATACATCAGGAGTCATCCATGGCACAAGTCAATATGCGCGACCTGCTCAAGGCAGGCGCCCACTTCGGTCACCAGACCAAGTACTGGAATCCGAAGATGAGCAAATACATCTTCGGTGCCCGCAACAAGATCCATATCATCAATCTCGAGCACACCCTGCCGGCGTTGAACGATGCCATCGGCGTGGTCGAGAAGATGGCCGCTTCCAACAACAAGATCATGTTCGTCGGTACCAAGCGTTCCGCCAGCAAGGTCATCAAGGAAGAGGCCAACCGGGTCGGTCAGCCCTTCGTCAATCATCGCTGGTTGGGCGGCATGCTGACCAACTACAAGACCATCCGTCAGTCCATCAAGCGTCTGCGCGATCTCGAAACCATGCGCGAAGACGGTACTTTCGAGAAGCTGACCAAGAAAGAAGTCCTGATGGCGACCCGGGAGCAGGACAAGCTCGAGCGCTCCATCGGCGGTATCAAGAACATGGGTGGTCTGCCGGACGCGCTGTTCGTGGTCGATGTCGATCATGAGCGCATCGCCATCAACGAGGCCAACAAGCTAGGCATCCCGGTCATCGGTGTGGTCGATACCAACTCCGATCCAGATGGCGTCGATTACATCATTCCTGGCAACGATGACTCCATTCGTGCGATCCAGATTTATGTTCAGGCCATTGCCGACGCCTGCGCCAAGGCGAAGGAAGGACGTCCCGACGAATTCGTCGAGGTGACCGAAAACGACGACGCCGTTGCCGAGTAACGGTGTCATGCCGGCCCGATGACTCTATGTATCGGGCCGTTCGATCGAAAGCGCTGGAAAGCTCCCGTATCGCCTGTGTTGGCCGGCGCTATTTGACTACCCGATATCGAATTACTCAGAGGTTAATTATCATGGCAGCTATCAGCGCATCTCTGGTCAAGGAACTGCGCGAGCGCACCGGGCTCGGCATGATGGAGTGCAAGAAGGCGCTCACCGAAGCCGATGGTGACATCGAACGAGCCATCGAGAATCTGCGCAAGAACTCCGGTCTCAAGGCCGCCAAGAAAGCCGGTCGTACCGCCGCCGAGGGGGCCGTCGTGACCCGCGTGGCCGAGGACGGTAGTTTTGGCGTGATGGTCGAGATCAATTCCGAGACCGACTTCGTCGCTCGGGACGACAACTTCAAGGGTTTCGCCGAGAAAGTGTTGGCAAAAGTCTTCGAAGCCAAGTCCGACGACGTTTCCGCCATCATGGATGGCGGGATGGAAGAGACTCGTCAGCAACTGGTGCAGAAAATCGGTGAGAACATTTCCGTGCGTCGTGCCGCGGTTGTCGATGCCCCGGCGGGTGGCGTGGTAGGCGAGTATGTTCATGGCGGCCGTATCGGCGTGCTGACGCTGCTCAAGGGCGGCAATGCAGACGTGGCCAAGGACATCGCCATGCATGTCGCCGCGATCAATCCAGCGGTGGCGCGCCCCGAGCAGATGCCTCAGGAGCAGCTCGACAAGGAAAAGAGCATCATCCTGGCGCAGCCGGACATGGCGGGCAAGCCCGAGCAGATCGCCGAAAAGATGGTGCAGGGTCGCCTCAAGAAGTACTTGGCCGAGAACAGCTTGACCGAGCAGCCCTTCGTCAAGGACCCGAACACCTCCGTGGCCGAGTACGTCAAGGCCAATGGTGGTGAGGTGGTCGATTTCATCCGCTTCGAGGTGGGCGAAGGCATCGAGAAGGAAGAAGTCGATTTCGCCAAGGAGGTCATGGAACAGGCTCGCCGTAGCTAAGGCCTTGTTTTCAGTCCTCGCAATGGCGTGCGCGTGAGCGCACGCCATTGCGTATCTGACCGGTGAGTATCAGCCGCCGTCCTTAATTGCCCTGTTCACAGGAGATCCTGTATGTCTGCCACCGAGCGTCATGCCAAGTCAAAGTACAAGCGTATCCTGCTCAAGCTGTCCGGCGAGGCGTTGACCGGTGATGCCGAGTTCGGTATCGATCCCAAGGTGCTGGATCGCATGGCACTGGAAATTGGTCAGTTGGTGGGCATCGGCGTTCAGATTGGCATTGTGGTCGGTGGCGGCAATCTGTTTCGTGGCGCAGCCTTGCACGCGGCAGGTATGGAACGGGTGACCGGCGATCATATGGGAATGCTGGCAACGGTGATGAACGCCCTGGCGATGCGTGACGCCCTGGAGCGCTCTAATATTCGTTCGCGGGTCATGTCGGCCATTCCCATGAGCGGCGTGGTCGAGCATTATGATCGACGTACCGGTATCCGCTATCTTACGTCAGGTGATGTGGTCATCTTTTCCGCGGGCACCGGTAACCCCTTCTTCACCACCGATTCCGCCGCGTGCCTGCGGGGCATCGAGATCGATGCCGACGTGGTGCTCAAGGCGACCAAGGTCGATGGTGTCTACGACCGCGATCCGGTCATGTATCCAGATGCGGTCAAATATGAGCGTCTGGGGTACGACGAGGTGCTTGATCAGAAGCTGGGGGTCATGGATTTGACCGCCATCTGCCTGGTACGGGACCATGACATGCCAGTGCGTGTGTTTGACATGACCAAGCCCGGTGCATTGCTTAACCTGGTGGTGGGTGGCAAGGAAGGCACGCTGATAGACAGAGGTTGAAACCGTGATCAATGACATCAAGAAAGACGCTGAAAAGCGCATGCAGAAAAGCCTGGAATCACTGCAGGCCAATTTTCACAAGATTCGTACCGGGCGTGCCCATCCCAGTATCCTGGATGCCGTGACCGTGGACTATTATGGGGCGCAGATGCCGCTCAACCAGGTGGCCAGCATCAATGTTGAAGATGCCCGCACCCTGGCCGTGTCGCCCTGGGAGAAGTCCATGGTGACCAAGATCGAAAAGGCGATCATGACCTCCGATCTGGGGCTCAATCCGGCAACGGCAGGCACCGTGATTCGGGTCCCGATGCCGCCGCTGACCGAAGAGACGCGCAAGAGTTACACCAAGCAGGCGCGTGCCGAGGCGGAAAACGCACGGGTTGCCGTACGCAATGTGCGTCGTGATGCCAATGGCGACATCAAGTCCCTGCTTAAGGACAAGGAAATCTCCGAGGACGACGAGCACCGCGCCGAGGAGGCCATTCAGAAGCTGACCGACAAGTATGTCGCCGAGATCGACAAGCTTCTGGACTCCAAGGAACACGACCTGATGCAGGTCTGAGCGGTGACGAACGGCTGATTCGTCGTTCGTGTTCATTTCTCCGTGCGAGCTATCATGACGTCACCGCAGTCCCCTCAAATACCGCATCACGTCGCCATCATCATGGATGGCAATAACCGCTGGGCCCAGGCCCGGGGCTTTTCCGGCGTGCGCGGACATCGAGCCGGTGTCGAGCCGGTGCGCGCCGTCATTCGCCGCGCCGCTAAACGCGGGGTAGGCGTTCTGACCTTGTTCGCTTTTTCCAGCGAAAACTGGAAGCGTCCTGCAGGTGAAGTCAATGCGCTGATGGAGCTGTTCCTGATGGTGCTCAAGCGAGAGGTCAAGAAGCTTCACGACAACAATATTCGCCTGACGATCATTGGTGAGCGTGAGGCGTTCTCCCGGTCTATTCAGCAGCATATCCAGCGTGCCGAGGCCTTGACGCGTCATAATAGTGGTTTGCACTTGATCATTGCCGCCAATTACGGCGGGCGCTGGGATGTGGCCCGGGCCGCCAAGCGCCTGGCACAACGGGTCGAAGCCGGTGAGCTGAGTGCCAAGGATATCGATGAACAGCGCCTGGATGATGAAATCGGTCTGAATGGCGCACCACCGGTCGATCTATGTATTCGCACCAGTGGCGAGCAGCGTCTCTCCAATTTCCTGCTGTGGCAGCTAGCCTATTCTGAACTTCATTTCTCGCCGCTGCTGTGGCCGGATTTCGATGCCGATGCCTTCGACGACGCTATCAATGATTTCCTGAATCGCCAACGCCGCTTCGGTATGACCCAGGAACAGATAGAGGCCCAGGGTGCTTAAACAACGCATACTGACCGCGATGGTGCTCATTCCTCTGGCCTTGCTGGGACTGTTCGGACTGACCGGCGGCGCCTTCGCGCTCTTCACCGGTGCCGTCGTGTTACTGGCTGCCTGGGAATGGGCCAACCTTTCCGGTTTCGAGCGGCTCGGCCCGCGGCTGGGCTATGTACTGGTACTGGCGATGGCGATGTTGGCTGCCTGGCACATGAATGTGATGATGGCGACCTGGCCATTATGGATTGCGCTACTTGGATGGCTGGTGAGTTTCTACTGGATAGCGACTTATCCCGAGAGCCTGAAGCAATGGTCTCATTCGTGGCTGCGTTTGCTGACCGGGCTATGGGTACTATTGCCCTGCTGGATCGGATTCGTGCAGTTGCGCTCGAGCGGCGCCGAATGGTTGCTCTATGTGCTGTTGATGGTCTGGCTGGCGGATATCGGGGCCTATTTCGCCGGACGCCGTTTTGGCCGGCGTAAGCTGGCGCCGGCCGTGAGTCCCGGCAAATCCTGGGAAGGCGTTTATGGCGGTATGATCGCCACCGCGGTGCTGGCCATCGGTTTCGCCGTTGTCCTCGAACTGAGTTTCGGCAGGAGTCTGGGACTGATAGTCACGACGATAGTCGTCACCCTGGTATCGGTGCTTGGGGATCTGATGGAAAGCATGTTCAAGCGCCTACGCGGTATCAAGGATTCCGGCGATCTGTTGCCCGGTCACGGCGGCGTGCTCGATCGTATCGACAGTCTCACTGCTGCAGTGCCGCTGTTCGCTTTATTGCGGCTGTGGGGGTGAGAAGATCGTGCTAAACGATTCCTTCGCTTCCAATGTGCAAACGGTCACCGTACTCGGTGCGACCGGGTCGATCGGTGCCAGCACTCTCGATGTGCTGGGCCAACATCCCGATCGCTTTCGTGTGCATGCGCTGACGGCCTCCACCAGCAGCGCAGCGCTGCGCGATCAATGTCTAATTCATCGACCCACGTTGGCGGTGCTGGCGGATGATCGCGATGAGGCTTGGCTGCGCGCTGAACTGCACGGTGCCGGGCTCGCTACCGAAGTGCGTTCCGGCGCGGCGGCACTGTTGGAAGTGGTCGAGGCGGCCGAGGTGGATGTGGTGATGGCGGCCATCGTCGGTGCCGCCGGTCTGTTGCCTACTCTAGCGGCGGTGCGTGCCGGCAAGCGCGTATTGCTGGCCAACAAGGAAGCGCTGGTAATGTCCGGTGCGCTGTTCATGCAAGAGGTGACGCGTCATGATGCCGTGCTTCTGCCCATCGATTCCGAACATAATGCTATTTACCAGTGTCTACCTTCGGGAGGACGTGATGGCCTCGCCGATGCAGGTGTCACCCAACTGCTGCTCACCGCCTCCGGTGGCCCGTTTCGGGGTTGGAGCGCCGACCAGTTGGAGAGCGTCACCCCGGAACAGGCCTGTGCCCATCCCAACTGGTCGATGGGGCGCAAGATTTCGGTGGACAGCGCTACCCTCATGAACAAGGGGCTCGAGTTGATCGAGGCGTGCTGGTTGTTCAATGCGCGCCCTGAGCAGATCGAAGTCGTCGTGCATCCGCAGAGCGTGATTCACTCCATGGCCGCCTACAGTGATGGTTCGGTGATCGCCCAGCTGGGCAATCCGGACATGCGCACGCCGATCGCCTTCGGCCTGGCCTGGCCAGATCGCATTGCGGCGGGTGTCGAGCGTCTCGACTTATTCAGAGTGGCGCGACTCGACTTCGAGCCTGCGAACGAGGCGGCCTTTCCCTGCTTGCGCCTGGCCCGTGACGCTATGCTTGCAGGTGGCACGGCGCCAGCGCTGCTCAATGCGGCCAACGAAGTAGCAGTCGAGGCTTTCCTTGATGGACGCCTGGGATTTACCGGTATCGCCCGGGTCGTCGAGTCGGTACTTGAAGCCTGTGACGTAGGTAGGGCGGACGAGCTGGAAGTGATACTTGACGAGGATGCAAGGGCGCGTCGTGTCGCCGAGCGGTATCTGACACGCTGACCAGAGAGGAATGCATATGAGCGTGGTACAGAACGTGCTGGCGGTCATCGTGGTGTTGGGACTGCTGATCACCTTTCACGAGTTCGGTCACTTCTGGGTCGCACGCCGCTGCGGCGTCAAGGTATTGCGCTTCTCGGTGGGGTTCGGCAAGCCGCTGTGGTCGCGGTTCGACCGCCGGGGTACGGAATTCGCCATTGCCGCCATTCCTTTGGGCGGTTACGTCAAGATGCTCGATGAGCGCGAAGCGCCGGTCGCTCCCGAGGAGCAGCATCTGGCCTTCAATCGCAAGAGTGTCTGGGCGCGTATCGCTATCGTGGTGGCTGGACCCTTGGCTAACTTCTTGCTGGCGGTGGTGGCCTATTGGTTGCTGTTCGTCATTGGTACCACCGCGATTGCGCCAGTCATCGGTGAGGTGGCGCCGGACTCCCCGGCAGCCCGCGCCGGGTTGAGCTCGGGGCAGGAAATCGTGTCGATACAAAATGATCGCACTCGCTCCTGGGAAGACGTCAATCTCGAACTGATATCGCTGATTGGCCTCAATGGCACGCTCGAGGTGGCAACGCGCGATAGTGACAGCAGCGAAGCGCGCAGTCATCAGGTTCAAGTCTCCGATTGGTTGGCCCGTCAGGATCCCCCACAGCCTTTGGAGAGCCTGGGCATCGCGCCCTGGCGTCCGACTATTCCGCCAGTGCTGGGGCAGGTGCTCGAGGGTGAAGCAGCCGCCCGGGCCGGGCTCGAAGCCGGCGATCGAATCCTGGCGCTGAATGGCAATGAAGTGACTAGCTGGATGGCGTTCGTCGAGGTCGTCCGTGCGCGTCCCGGCGAATCTTTGGCACTGCGCATCGAGCGTGATGGAGCGACCCTGGACCTCACCCTGACCCCGGGCCAGCGCGAGGTCCAGGGTGAAGTGATGGGCTATATCGGGGCCGGTGTCGAGTCGGTCTCCTGGCCCGAAGAGTACCAGCGTGAGATTCGCTATGGCGCGTTGGCATCCGTGGGGCGCGCTCTGACGCGCACGGCTGACATGACCGTATTGACCCTGGATTCGATCCGCAAGATGCTCGTGGGCTTGATCTCACCCTCCAATCTTTCCGGGCCGATCACCATTGCACGCATTGCCGGTGATACCGCCCGCAGCGGTTTCGAAAGCTTCATCAGTTTCATGGCGTATCTGTCGATCAGTCTCGGTGTGCTCAACCTATTGCCGATCCCGGTGCTCGATGGCGGTCATTTGCTCTATTACCTGATCGAAGCCGTTCGTGGCCGACCGGTATCCGAAGAGGTCCAGGCGGTCGGGTTGCGTATCGGTATGGCCATGGTCGGCACCTTGATGCTGATGGCGATCTATTTTGATCTGATGCGTCTGTGACCGACGTATCGACAACTGTGGCGCCGCTGGCGTCCATCGTCCCGAGGCAAACACCTGATGAGCAGTGTGACCACGCTTGTCAGTCACCCCGGGAAATGTATAAGGTGCCTGTTCAGCGAGCCGGCGGAACAACTCGAGCGAAGCGATTGCATGAAATTTAAGACCATCGGATTGGCGGTATTACTGACGTTAAGCACCCAGACGGCCCTGGCGGCCGACTTCACTGTTTCTGACATCCGTGTCGAAGGCCTGCAACGGGTTTCGGCAGCGTCGGTGTTCAATGCCTTCCCGGTGAGCGCCAACGAGCGTGTGGACGATCGCGAACTGGCCGCCGCCGCCAAGGAGTTGTTCGCAACCGGGTTGTTCGACGACGTTCAATTGGCGCGAGATGGCGACGTACTGATCATCCGGGTGGAAGAGCGGCCCTCCATATCCCGCATCGAGATCGAGGGCAACTCCCAGGTCGCCGATGAGGACTTGCGCAAGGGCATGGCGGAAGCAGGGCTGGCAGAAGGTCAGGTGTTGCAGCGTGCGTCCTTGGACGAGGTGCAGCGTCAGCTCGAGCAGCTCTATCACTCCCAGGGGCGCTACAGTGCCAGTATCGATACCTCCATCGAACCGGTGGATCGTAACCGGGTTCAGGTCAATATCGAGGTCGATGAAGGGGCGGTCGCCAAGATTCGTCAGATCAACATCGTCGGTAATCAGACGTTTTCCGATGAGACGTTGCGTGACTTGATCGAGCTCGAGGATCGGCCGGGCTGGTTCTTCGGCTGGTTCTCCGATGATGAATACTCGCGTGAAAAGCTCTCCGGTGATCTGGAAACCCTGCGTTCCTATTATCTGGATCGTGGTTTCGTCAACTTTGCAATTACGTCGACTCAAGTCGCGATCAGCCCCGACAATTCGCAGATATTCGTCACCGTCAACGTCGACGAGGGCCAACGTTACCGGATCGGTAAGATCAATTTTGCCGGCGAACTGACGCTTCCCGAGCAAGAGGCGCGTTCGCTGATCACCACCGAAAGCGGCGAGATCTATTCGCGCAGTGCGCTGACCGATTCCGCCGAGGCATTGCGTCAGCAGCTTGGCGCCGAAGGCTATGCCTTTGCCAATGTCGAAAGCGTTCCCGATGTGGCGGAAAACGGCGACACGGTCGATGTGACCTTCCTGGTGGAACCGGGCCGTCGTGCCTATGTACGCCGCATCAATTTCGAGGGTAATACCACGACCCAGGATGAGGTGTTGCGCCGCGAAATGACCCAGATGGAGGGTGCGCCGGCCTCCACCGATCGCATCAGCCAGTCCAAGCAGCGCCTGGAGCGCCTCGGCTTCTTCCGTCAGGTCGATGTCGAGACACGTCCCGTCGCCGGCGAGTCGGACCAGGTCGATGTCACCTACAACGTCGAGGAGCAGCCCTCGGGGTCGATCTCGGCGAGTGTCGGTTATTCACAAAGTGCCGGAATCATCTATGGTGCCTCGCTGGCGCAGAAGAACTTTCTGGGGACCGGTAACCAGGTCAATGTCGGCGCGCAGAAGAGCGACACCTTCACCAGCGTGAATTTCGGTTTTACCGATCCTTACTGGACCCTGGATGGCATTTCGCGGGGTTACAACCTGTTCTATCGCGAAACCGATTACGAGGACTCTGACGTCTCGACCTACTCCACCGATTCCTACGGTGGCAGTATCGACTTCGGATATCCGATCAACGAGTACAGCCGGCTCAACTTCGGTGTCGGTCTCGAAGACTTGTCGATCGAGACGTATCGGGACACGCCGGCGGAAATCGTCGAGTACACCAATACCCAGGGCGAAGATGCGACGAGCTACAAGCTCACTGCCAGCTGGACACGCAACAAGCTCAATCGCGGCATCATGCCGACGGATGGCAGCTATCAGCGCGTTTCCCTGGAAACCGCAGTGCCGGGTTCCGATGCCGAGTACTACAAGGTGCGCTACCGCGGGCAGAAGCTGTTCGAGCTGAATCCCGATTGGTCGCTCAAGTTCGGCACCGAGTTGGGCTACGCCGACAGTATCGGTAACGACCCCTATCCGTTCTACGAGAACTTCTACTCCGGTGGGCTGGGCTCGGTGCGTGGCTTTACCGGCAATACTCTAGGGCCCAAGACCACCGCCAGCAACTTCGGTGACGATGACACCCTGGGCGGCAATGTGCTGGTAGAGGGCACGGTCGAGCTCATCTATCCTTTCCCTTGGGTGGAGGATCGCCGCTCACTGCAGACCAGCGTGTTCTTCGATGCCGGTAACACTTATTTGACCGAATGTTATGATGTGCCAGATGGGGTTACGTCGAACTGTGAAAGCGGCGTGGATATCGGTGACCTTCGCTACAGTGTCGGTCTGGGCTTGACCTGGCTGACGCCGGTGGGGCCGCTCACGTTCAGTGTGGCCAATCCTCTCAACGATGAGGACGGAGACGATACCCAGACCTTCCAGTTCTCTCTTGGCCAGACATTCTGAGCCAGCCGCTGGCAGATGATGGCCCTGCCTGTGCTGGAGCATACGACAGGGCCACAACGTCAACCGATATCGGGCACCGCAGGGCTGGCACACGATCATGAACAAGACCAACTGCCTCTCATTTTCACTGGCTGAATTGGCGGAACGCCTAGGAGCCACCCTGGTTGGCGATGGCAATCGACGCATCAGCAGGCTTGCCACACTGAGTGATGCGGGGCCTTCCGATATCAGCTTTCTGGCGAACAAGGCGTATCTCAAGTACCTACTGGAGACGCAAGCCGCCGCGGTTCTTTTGCATCCGGCCCATGCCGGTGAATGCCCCGACACCACGGCACGCCTCGAGCTCGATAACCCCTATCTTGCCTACGCCCAGCTCTCGCGACTGTTTGACCCGCTGTTGGCCCGAGAGCCCTCCGGCATCCATGTCACGGCGTTCGTCGCTGGCGATGTGACCTTGGGTCGCAATGTCGAGATCGGTCCTCAGGCGGTGATCGAGGCGGGCGTCACGTTGGGCGACGATGTGGTCATCGGCCCGGGTAGTGTGGTGGGCATGGATTCGATCATCGGTGCCGGTTCGCGACTGCATGCCAACGTGACGGTCTGTCACGGTGTGGTCGTCGGTGAACGAGCGATTCTGCACAGTGGGTGCGTCATCGGCGGCGATGGTTTCGGTTTCGCCCACGATGGTGGTCGCTGGCACAAGATCGCCCAGTTGGGCGGCGTCATTCTGGGTGATGATGTCGAGGTGGGAAGTTGTTCGAGTATCGACCGTGGTGCGCTGGGTGACACCCTCATCGGCGACGACGTCAAGATCGACAGTCAGGTGCAGATCGCGCACAACGTGCAGATTGGTGACCATAGCGCCCTGGCCGGTTGTGTGGGGATCGCCGGATCGACCAAGGTGGGTCGCCATTGCATGCTCGGCGGTGGGGTAGGACTTGCCGGGCATCTCAGGATCTGCGATGGCGTACAGGTCACCGGCATGAGCCTGGTGACAAACTCCATTACCCAGCCGGGAGTCTACTCGTCGGGGACGGGCGCCATGGATAACAGCTTATGGCGCAGGAATGCCGTGCGTTTCAAGCAGCTCGATGATATCGCCAAGCGGGTGACACGGCTCGAACGTCATCACGGGCGGAGCGAGTAAACGGCTGCTAGATATCACAGATGGCGCTATAATCCACCGCCGAGTCTGGCCGTCTTTGACTCGCCAAACGATGTCTGCCCATTGAGGGCGGGCATTACGTACTTTTAGAGGTTGCACCGATGGTAATGGATATCAACGAGATCCGAGAATATCTACCTCATCGCTATCCCTTTTTGCTGGTGGATCGTGTGGTAGAGCTCGGACTAGGCGAAATGATCGTCGCGTACAAGAATGTCAGCATCAACGAGCCGTTCTTCAATGGTCACTTTCCGCACCATCCCATCATGCCCGGCGTTCTGATTATCGAAGCGATGGCTCAGGCCTGCGGTATCCTTGGCTTCAAGACGGTCAACAAGTTGCCCGCAGATGGCTACGTCTACTACCTGGTGGGGAGTGACAATGCGCGGTTCAAGCGCCCGGTCATGCCCGGTGATCAACTGCGTCTGGAGGCGCGGGTGATTCGTGGTAAACGAGGGATCTGGAAGTTTGCCTGCCGTGCCACCGTCGATGGCGAACTGGCCTGCGAGGCCGACATCATCTGTGCCGAGAGGAAGGTCGCTTGATTCACCCCAACGCCATCGTCGATCCCTCTGCGCGACTCGCCGACGACGTGGAGATTGGCCCATTCACCGTCATTGGTGCGGACGTCGAAATCGGTGCCGGTAGCCGCATCGGATCGCATGTAGTGATCAAAGGGCCCTCGCGCCTCGGCCGTCGTACGCGTATCTTTCAGTTTGCCTCGGTCGGCGAAGATTGCCAGGACAAGAAATACGCCGGGGAGCCGACGCGCCTGGAGATGGGTGACGACAATATCGTTCGTGAGGGGGCAACGCTGCATCGCGGCACCGTTCAGGATCGCGGTGTGACCACCATCGGTAGTCGTAACCTGTTCATGGCCTACACGCACGTCGGGCACGATTGCGTGATTGGTGACGATTGCATCCTCGCCAATCAGGTGACCCTCGGCGGTCATGTCAAGATCGGTGACTACGTCATTCTTGGTGGCTTGGTCGCAGTACATCAGTTCTGCCACGTGGGGGAGCATGCCATGTGTGGCGGTGGCTCCATCGTCACCAAGGATGTGCCCGCCTATCTGATGATCAACGGCCATCCGGCCCAGGCTCATGGTCTGAATCTGGTAGGACTGAAACGCCGCGGATTTTCGCGAGAGGCATTGCATGCGCTGACCGATGCCTATCGGATTGTCTATCGCCAAGGGCTGACCCTGGAGCAGGCACTCGAGCAACTCGATGCAAAGAATGCCAGACTCCCGGAGCTAGACATCTTCATTGCTTCCTTGAGAGCCTCCACCCGAGGGATCACGCGCTAGGGATGCGTGTCTATCTGGTAGCCGGCGAGCTGTCCGGTGACATTCTCGGTGCCGGATTGATGCAGGCCCTCAAGGCCCGCCAGGAGGATATCGAGTTTCGTGGTATCGGCGGTCCGCGCATGATCGCCGAGGGCCTCGAAAGCCTCTATCCGCTGGAAACCCTGTCGGTGATGGGGCTGGTCGAGGTGCTCAAGCATTTGCCCGAGTTGCTGCGGGTACGTCGTCATCTCAAGCGTGATGCCATGCGCTGGTGTCCGGACGTGATGATCGGCATCGATGCACCGGATTTCAATCTGGGGCTCGAGCGACAATTGCGCGAGGCAGGCATTCCCACCGCGCATTACGTCAGCCCCTCGGTATGGGCCTGGCGCCAGGGGCGGGTCAAGAAGATCGCCCGGTCAGTGGACGCCATCCTGACCTTCCTGCCCTTTGAAGCCGCGTTCTACGAACGCCACCAGGTGCCGGTCGCCTTCGTCGGGCATCCGCTGGCCGATGACATGCCGCTGGTCAACGAGCGCGACGCGACTCGCCGCGCACTGGGGTTGAGTCTGGACGCGCCGCTGCTGGCCATCCTTCCCGGTTCCCGGGCCAATGAAATCCGCTTTCTGGGGGCGACCTTTTGTGATGCCGCCGAACGTCTATGCCAGCGTGTCGACGATCTGCAACTGGTGATTCCGGCGGCCTCCGCCCAGCGGCGCGAGGAGTTGGAAACGTTGCTGACCGACTACCCGCAGTTGAGTCACCGTACTCATTTGTTGGATAGCCAATCCCGCGAGGCCATGATCGCAAGCGACGCCGTGCTGCTTGCCTCCGGTACGGCGGCTCTGGAGGCGATGCTGTGCCATCGGCCCATGGTGGTGGCCTACAAGATGGCACCGGCGACTCACTGGCTGGCGCAGTATCTGGTCAAGACCGAATGGATCTCGCTGCCCAATCTGATCGCCCAGGAAACCCTGGTACCAGAGCTGATTCAGCAGGCAGCGACACCGGAGGCGATCGCCGATCATCTGGCCGTATGGTTCGAGGACGCCGAGGCCCGCCAGGCGTTGGAGAAACGTTTCGCCACGATGCATGCTTCCCTGCAGCGTGGCGCCAGCCAACGCGCAGCGGAAGCGGTGATTGCGGTGGCCGATAGGCGACCCCTTCCCGCGAAAGTGCTGCCTCAAGAGCCTGATAGCCAATAGAAAGCGACTAGAAAGAAGTTAGAGAGCATCTCATGACAATCGAGACGGATCGAACGACCATGAGGACGTCGGTCAAGCAGAAGCACAGCAGTGCCAAGGCATTTCCTCCTCTGATCATCGATTATGCGGGGGAGCGCCTGGCCGGTGTCGATGAAGTCGGCCGCGGCC
Organism: Halomonas sp. GXIMD04776; assembly: GCF_049808615.1. Classification (NCBI taxonomy): domain Bacteria; kingdom Pseudomonadati; phylum Pseudomonadota; class Gammaproteobacteria; order Oceanospirillales; family Halomonadaceae; genus Halomonas; species Halomonas sp. GXIMD04776. Next base: position 68,146 of record NZ_JBNCAN010000006.1, read on the forward strand.
CGCTGATCGGATCGGTCGTCGCCGCGGCGGTGATTCTCGACCCACGGCGTGTCATCACCGGGCTCGGCGACTCCAAGGCGCTCACCGAAAAACGCCGCTTGGCCCTGGATGCCGAGATCCGCAGTCAGGCGCTGGCCTTCGCGGTGGCTGAGGCATCCCCTGTAGAAATCGATGAGCTCAACATTTACCACGCGACGCATTTGGCCATGCGCCGAGCCATCGATGGTTTGAAGGTCGCTGCCGAGTATCTGCTGGTGGACGGCAATCGCCTGCCCGGGCATCATGTTCCCGGGCAGGCGGTGATCAAGGGCGATGCCCGTCATCCGGCGATCGGCGCGGCCTCGATCCTGGCCAAGGTGGCTCGGGATGCGCAGATGGTGGCGCTTGATAAGCATTTCCCTGAGTATGGGTTTGCACGCCACAAGGGCTACCCGACCCCCGAACACCTGGCGGCCCTGGCCCGGCTTGGGCCACTTCCCGAGCATCGCCGCTCCTTTGCGCCGGTGAGAAAGCTGCTCGATATTCTTTAGGCGCAACGCTACATCGCGTCGATTTCATGCTTTGCAACGAGTCCGATTTATGACTACCCCCTTCGTCCATCTTCGTGTGCACAGCGAATACTCTCTCGTCGATGGTTTGGTGCGCCTGAAGCCCCTGGTCAAGGCGACCGTCGAAACCGGTATGCCCGCGGTCACTGTCACCGATGAGGCCAACCTCTTCGGGTTGGTCAAGGTCTACAAGGCGGCTCAGGGGGCTGGCCTCAAGCCGATCATCGGTGCCGATCTATGGCTCGAAAATCCTTACGATACAGGTCATCCATACCGACTGACCCTGCTGGCGATGGATGACGAGGGCTATCGCAACCTTACCGAGCTCATCTCGCGCGGCTGGGTCGAAGGCCAGCGCCAGGGGTTGGCGATCTTGAAGAAGGACTGGGTGTTCGAACAAAGCGCGGGGCTCATCGCGCTTTCCGGGGCCCGGGAGGGCGAGATCGGGCGTTTCCTGCTGGCAGGCCACGAGAACGATGCCGACACACTGCTCGGTGAGTGGCAAGCGCATTTCCCAGATCGTTTCTATCTGGAGCTGCAGCGTACCGGACGTCAGTACGACGAGGAGTGCGTGCACCTGTCCGTGGCCCTGGCCGCCCGCACCGGTACGCCGGTGGTGGCCACCAATGATGTGCGCTTTCTTTCGCGGGAAGACTACTGGGCCCACGAGACGCGGGTCGCCATCGGCGAGGGTAAAGCGCTGGACGATCCGCGCCGAGAGAAGCGCTACAGCGAAGAGCAGTATCTCAAGAGCCCGGCGGAAATGGCGGAGCTCTTCGCGGACATTCCCGAAGCGCTGGAAAACAGTGTGATGATTGCGGCGCGTTGCAACGTCGAGGTGCGCCTGGGCGAGATATTCCTGCCGGAATTTCCCATCCCCGAGGGCATGTCCCTGGAGGAGTACTTTCGCAAGATTTCCCATGACGGCCTGACCGAGCGTCTCGATCAGCTTTTCGAAGGGCCCAATGCGATCTATGCGGGTCGCGATCGCGCCGAGCATGAGCCCACCTATCGTGAGCGTCTGGATTTCGAGCTCGACATCATCATCAAGATGGGCTTTCCGGGGTACTTCCTGATCGTCATGGACTTCATTCAGTGGGCCAAGGACAACGATGTGCCGGTGGGGCCGGGGCGGGGGTCCGGTGCCGGTTCGCTGGTAGCCTACGCCCAGAAGATCACCGATCTCGATCCCCTGGAATACGATCTGCTGTTCGAGCGCTTCCTGAATCCGGAGCGGGTCTCGATGCCGGACTTCGATGTCGACTTCTGCATGGAGAAGCGCGATAGCGTCATCGACTATGTCGCCGAGCGCTATGGCCGCAACGCGGTCTCCCAGATCGTCACCTTCGGCACCATGGCCGCCAAGGCGGTGGTGCGGGACGTGGCCCGTGCCCAGGGCAAGCCCTATTCGCTGGGGGACAAGCTTTCCAAGCTGATTCCCTTCGAGGTCGGCATGACCCTGGCCAAGGCCCATGAGCAGGAAGAGGCCTTGCGCGATTACCTGACCGGCGACGAGGAAGCCCAGGAGATCTGGGACATGGCGCTCAAGCTCGAAGGCATTACCCGGGGCACCGGCAAGCACGCCGGGGGCGTGGTCATCGCCCCGACCAAGCTCACCGACTTCTCGCCGCTTTTATGCGACGAGGAAGGCAACGGTCTGGTGGTGCAGTTCGACAAGAACGATGTCGAGGAGGCAGGGCTGGTCAAGTTCGACTTCCTCGGCCTGCGCACCCTGACCATCATCGACTGGGCCCTGGAGATGGTCGATACGGTGCGGGCTCGGGACGGCGTGGGGCCGCTGGATATCACCAGCATCCCGCTGGACGATGCACCGACCTTCGCCATGCTCAAGAAGGCCGAGACCACCGCGGTCTTCCAGCTCGAATCCCGGGGCATGAAGGAGCTGATCAAGCGCCTGCTGCCGGACTCCCTGGAGGACATGATCGCCCTGGTGGCGCTGTTCCGCCCGGGGCCGCTGCAGTCCGGTATGGTGGACGACTTCATCAACCGCAAGCACGGTCGCGCCGAGCTGTCCTATCCGCACCCGGACTATCAGCACGACTGGCTCAAGCCGGTGCTCGAGCCCACCTACGGCGTCATTCTCTATCAAGAACAGGTGATGCAGATCGCCCAGGTGCTGGCGGGCTACAGCCTGGGTCAGGCGGACATGCTGCGCCGCGCCATGGGCAAGAAGAAGCCGGAGGAAATGGCCAAGCAGCGCGCCGGCTTCCTCGAGGGCTGCGCCGCCAACGGCATCGAGGAGGATCTCGCCGGCAACATCTTCGACCTGGTGGAAAAGTTCGCCGGTTACGGCTTCAACAAGTCCCACTCCGCGGCCTACGGGCTGGTCTCCTATCAGACCGCCTGGCTCAAGACCCACTATCCGGGGCCCTTCATGGCGGCGGTGCTGTCCACGGAAATGGACAACCTCGACAAGGTGGTGCCATTGATCGAGGAGTGCCGCAGTCTCGGTCTGACGGTCACGCCGCCGGACGTCAACATGGGCAGCTACAAGTTCACCGTCGATACCGAGGGGCGGGTGGTCTATGGTCTGGGGGCGATTCGCGGGGTCGGCGAAGGGCCGATAGGCGCCATCGTCGAGGCTCGCAGCCAAGGCGGTGAGTTTGCCGATCTGTTCGATTTCTGCCGCCGCGTCGATGCCAAACGGCTGAACAAGCGCACCCTGGAGGCCCTGATCCGCTCCGGCGCGCTGGATAATCTAGGGCCATCCCGGGCGGTGCTGACCGCGGCCCTGGAGGATGCCTTGAAGGCGGCGGCCCAGAGTTCGACCAACGCCAATCTGGGCATGATCGACATGTTCGGCGAGGCCTTCGCCGAACCCGAGGCCGGTGATGGTTATCAAGCCTATCGCAATGCCCGGGAGTGGAGCGACAAACAGCGTCTGGCCGGCGAGAAAGACACCCTGGGGCTCTATCTGACCGGGCATCCCATCGACGAATACGAGGCCGAGCTTGCGCGCTTCGTTTCGACCCGCATTCGCGATCTCAAGCCGTCCCGTGAGCCTCAGCGCGTCGCCGGGCTGGTGGTGGCGATGCGCACCATGAAGTCCAAGCGCGGCGATACCATGGCCTTCGTGACCCTGGACGATCGTACCGGGCGTATCGAGGCCTCTCTGTTCGGCGAGCTATTCGATCAGGTGCGCGGTTCCCTGACTCCGGATCAGGTGCTGATCGTCGAAGGTGAGGTACAGAGCGATGACTTCTCCGGTGGGCTGCGCCTACGCGGCAAGGAGTTCACCCTGATGATGGACGCACGCGCCCGGTACGGTGAGGCGCTGGAGCTATCGGTGGATGGTCGACGCCTCAATGGTCGTTTCATTTCCAGCCTGCGGGATAGTCTCGACCCTTGGCGTAATGACGCCGGTCTGCCGGTACGGGTTCGGTATCGTAACGCCGAGGCCAGCGGCTGGCTGGAATTGGGAAGCGACTGGAGAGTATCGCCTGCGGACGAGCTGATGATCGCGCTACGCGAGGTCGAGGGGCAAGACGGAGTACGCCTGAAATACCGTGGATGATCTCTGTGTCATCTCCTTGTCTTGCGTGATCGAATCAAGGTGCGATAATGCGCACCTACAGCGAGCCATAAAATGTACAACCCTATAGACAGCTAGTCACAAGCATGGATGTATGGGATTACAGGTATATGACTCACAGCCAATGATACCGGCTGCCTATTTCAACAAGCAGATGCGCTATGAATCCCAATTATCTGGATTTCGAACAGCCGATCGCTGAATTGCAGGCCAAGATTGAAGAACTGCGGTTGGTTGATAATGACAGCAAGATCAATATCAGTGACGAGATTTCACGGCTCGAAGAGAAGAGCAAGAAACTCACCGAGTCGATTTTCCGCGACCTGACGCCTTGGCAGGTATCTCAGTTGTCGCGTCACCCGCAGCGCCCTTATACCCTCGATTACCTCGAGACCATCTTCAGCGATTTCGATGAGCTGCATGGTGACCGCCATTTCGCCGATGACGCCGCCATCGTGGGAGGCGTTGCGCGGCTGGATGACAAGCCGGTGATGGTCATCGGCCATCAGAAAGGTCGTACCGTGCACGACAAGGTGAGCCGCAACTTCGGCATGCCGCGGCCAGAGGGTTACCGCAAGGCCTGTCGTTTGATGGAAATGGCCGAGCGTTTCAAGATGCCGGTGCTGACCTTCATCGATACACCGGGGGCTTATCCCGGTATCGGCGCCGAAGAACGCGGCCAGTCCGAAGCAATCGCTTATAACCTGGCGGTGATGTCACGGCTGAAGACGCCGATCGTCTCCACCGTCGTCGGTGAAGGAGGCTCTGGTGGTGCCCTGGCCATCGGGGTCTGCGATGAGCTTCAGATGCTGCAATACTCGACCTACTCGGTCATCTCCCCCGAGGGGTGTGCCTCGATCCTGTGGAAGAGTGCTGAAAAGGCCTCCGATGCGGCCCAGGCCATGGGCATCACCGCCGAACGCCTCAAGGAGCTGGGCTTCGTCGATACATTGATCGATGAACCGCTGGGTGGGGCGCATCGCTACCCGCAGATCACAGCGGACCGCATCAAGGAAAAACTCCTGGAAAGCCTGGAGCGGTTGCAGGGAATGGAGACGGAGGCATTGCTGGAAAGACGTTATGAACGCCTGATGAGCTACGGCGCTCCGAGTTAACGACCCTTTCTGCGCTCGCCTTTCTGTACTCAATCGTGCAGCATTAAAAACCGGCTGGTGCGCCAGCCCGGTCGAAATGCTCATTCACTAACGTAAACTCCGCTTTCTCACCGGTTTTTGCCTGGCCTGACCATCGCTCGAAGCGGGTTCGATCGCTCATCAGCAAGGTGTGCAGTTGCCCGCGATGCCGCTATCTTGACCAGGTTATCTTTTCGATAACTGCTCGAAGCCCACTTCTGGGCTTGGATAATTGCCTACTCCATGTCCCCTGACTCCTTGATCGCCAATGCGCTTGCGCAGTCACCTCCAGACAAGCCCGTCTGGGTGGCGCTTTCCGGTGGGTTGGATTCTTGCCTACTGCTGACGCTGGCGGCGCGTGCCGCCCATCGATTTCCTCGTCCCGTCTACGCCGTGCATGTTAATCACGGGCTGCAGTCCGCTGCCATCGACTTCGAGTGGCATTGTCGCAGGCTGTGTGGGCGTCTTGGTGTGCCGCTATTCGTTGAGCAGGTGCAGGTTGATGCGAGAGGCCAGGGGATCGAGGCGGCGGCTCGAGAGACCCGTTATGCGGCCTTCGTACGGCGAGTGCGGGAAGGCGAGAGCCTATGGCTGGCCCAGCACGCGGATGATCAGGCCGAGACGCTGTTGCTTGCTGCGCTACGTGGCAGTGGGGTGCGAGGTCTGGCGGGCATGCCATCGGTACGCGAGTGGCAGGGTAGGTGCGTGATGCGCCCGTTGCTCGAGCGTTCGCGCAGTGAGCTCGAGGGTGTGGCGCGGAAGCTGGATATCGACTGGATCGAGGACCCGACCAATGCAGACATCGATCTTGATCGTAACTTCCTGCGCCACAGGGTTATGCCATTACTGACATCCCGCTGGTCACAGGCCCTTCGTTCGCTCGCCCAGAGCGCCCATCTGGCCGGTGAAGCCGATGAACTACTCGACGAGCTGGCGGCACTGGATCTCGCAGCGGCCGGGGGCGAGCCGCACCGTTTGCGGATTGAGGCACTGAGAACGCTATCCGCACCACGCCAGCGGCTGTTGATCCGTCATGCGTGCCAGCGACTTGAGCTGCCCACGCCACCGGCGGCGCGACTGGCCACCTTGCTCGAACAACTCGATGCTCGGGACGGTGCCCAGGTACGGGTCGTCTGGCCCGGTGCTGAAGCGCGTTGCTGGCGCGACAGGTTGTACCTGCAGGCGCCTATGAGCGAGCTACCGGCACACTGGCAATGTGATTGGGATGGTCGGCCCGGATTGATGACCCCGGTGGGGCGCATCGAACAAGGTCTGTTTCCCAGCAATGGAGCGCCGGGAGCTGCATTGCGCTTGACCTTGCGCCGTGGTGGCGAGTCGTTGAGGGTGGCGGGTCGCGGTCGACGGGACGTCAAGCGCCTCCTCCAGGAGGCGGCTATCCCGCCCTGGCAGCGCTCTCGGCAATTATTGGCCTGGCATGAGGGTGTCCTGGTGGCGGTGCTAGGCGTCGCTGTTGCTCAAGGGTGGAGACAGACCGGTCAGGCCTCTGTCGTGAGCTGATCGATTTCCAGAAGGAGGCCGGCAGCTTGTTGATAGCGGCTTTCTTGTCTGAGATCGTCGAGCAGCAGCATTCGTTCCGATAACTCATTGGATAGCGAGAGATGCAGGGCTTCGTCTTCGACGCGCAGAACGAAGTCCTGAATGGGCTGTTCCGGGCGTGAGTGGTTGAGAAGCACTGCTAGACGCAACAGGCGTGCAAGCCGAGCATAGTGCGAACGCACCAGACGCGGCAGCGCCGCAAGCTCCTTGTGCGGAAACTTGCGGCGGTGGGCCAGGACCAGAAATGCCAGCGCTCGCTGCTCGGGGCGTGAGAAGCCGGGCAGATCCGAGTTTTCGATCAGATAGGCGCCATGACGATGAAACTTGCTGTGTGACACGGCGAGTCCCAACTCGTGCAGCCAGGCAGCCCAGACCAGGAATTGGCGTTGTACATTGCTGAGGTTCCAGACATCGCGTACCTGATCGAAGGCTATGGCGGCGCTAGTGGCTACATTATTGGCCTGGCGCGTTTCGATGCTGTAGCGGCGCTGAAGACCATGCAAGGTCTTCAGCCGCGAATCCTCGGCGGTGTTACGACCGACGACATCGTAAAGCACGCCTTCACGCAAGGCGCCATCCGAGTAGCGCATGTGGGTCAGGTCGAAGGCCTCGAAGATCGCGCAGAGAATGGCCAGGCCTGCCGGGAAGACCTTGGCACGATCCTCCTTCAGGCCTGCCATGGCAACCTTGTCGAGCTGCTTGAACTCAATGACCTGGTCGCGCAGGGCGCGTAACCCCTCCACACGAATCATTCCTTCAGGGCTGTCACCTTTGGCGGTGAGTACCGATGCGATGGCTTTGATCGTGCCGCTCGAGCCCACCGGGTCGGACCAGCCCAGTTCAAGATAAGGACGTCGGATATTGGCAAGTTCAGACAGTGCCGCCAGTTCGGCTTGGCGAAAGCGTTTTTCAGTGATATCACCATCGCCGAAAAAGTGTCGGGTATAGGTAACACAGCCCATGTGCAGGCTTTCCAGCACCAAGGGTTCGAAGCGTTCGCCGATGATGAACTCCGTTGAACCGCCGCCAATATCCACGATGAGCCGTTTCCCGTGGACATCCGCCAGGGCGTGGGCCGCCCCGAGATAGATGAGACGAGCCTCCTCGCGCCCGGCGATGATCTCGATCTCGTGACCCAGCAATTCTTCGGCACGCTCGATCAGCACCTCACTATTGTAGGCAGCGCGCAGCGCATTGGTGCCTACGATCCGCAGGTCAGGCGAAGCGATGTCCTCGATGAAGGAGGCGAAGCGAGTCAGGCATTCAAGCGCGCGCTGCATAGCGGCTTCGTTCAGGTTACCATCCTCATCGATGCCGGCAGCCAGCTGTACCTTCTCGCCCAATTTGGCGACGACCTGCAACTGGTCATTTTGATAATTGGCAACCAACAGATGAAAGCTATTGGAGCCTAGATCGATAGCCGCCAGACGTCGTGGCTGCTTTACCTCGGCCTGTGGCATCCTGCTCATACGCTGTCCCTGTACTGGTGATGTTGCAAGGTTGCTGGGCGCTACAGAGCTTGTCAATCGTGCATGTGCATCGTTCAATGGCATTGCGCAATAAACAGGTGGGACGAGGATGAAGATGACTGATAGCGCCATGGAATGGCTTTCTGATACGGCGCTGGAAGATGTGCTGGTACTTCCCGGTGCGACGCTAGTGGTTTTTACTGCTAACTGGTGCGCTCCTTGTCAAGCGCTGATACCTCGTTTAGAGAGGGTGATCGAGCGGCACGCGGCGCGATGTCGCTGCTATCTCATCGATATCGACCAATATCCCGAGGCGACACACAAGTACAATGTCCGTGGTATGCCGACGCTGTTCATGTTCGTCGATGGCGATCTCGAAGCCTCGCGTGTGGGAGCCGTCAATGAAGAGCAGCTCGAGGCTCTGATTATGTCTACTCTTTGACGACAGGGCTTGCGTTTGGCGGCGAGCTTAACTAACATCGAGACGTTCGCCTGTTCTAAATACTTCCCGGTCGTTTTGCGATCAATTTTCCAAGTCGTCAGTAGCCCACTGATTCAACCTATGCCTATCGACACATCGGTTGTGGTTGATAACATCAGGCAACAAGAACAGTACCTCTCCCGATAGCAATTATGGTCTCCCCTGGAGCCGCCATCCAATATGCTTATTGGCGAGCGAAAACCCTCAGGGCTCTGAACGCATTGTGCGGCGTATAACACCGCCTCCTGTCCTATTTCGGCGCACGCCGCCACGCTGACAAGAGCAACTTCTGAACAAACCGATGAATCTTACCGAACTCAAGCAAAAGACCGTGCCGGAACTGCTGGAAATTACTCAGCAGATGGGCATTGATAATTTGGCCCGTTCCCGCAAGCAGGATATCATTTTTGCCATCTTGAAGAAGCACGCCAAGAGTGGTGAAGACATCTATGGCGATGGCGTGTTGGAAATTCTCCAGGATGGCTTCGGCTTCCTGCGTAGCGCCGACAGCTCCTATCTTGCCGGGCCGGATGATATCTACGTCTCGCCGTCACAGATACGTCGCTTCAACCTGCGCAAGGGCGATTCCATCGCCGGCAAGATTCGTCCGCCCAAGGAGGGCGAGCGTTACTTCGCGCTGTTGAAGGTCAACCAGATCAATTTCGACAAGCCCGAGAACGCCAAGCACAAGATCCTGTTCGAGAACCTCACGCCCCTTTTTCCTCAAGAACGTATGTTCATGGAGATCGGCAATGGCTCCACCGAGGATCTCACCGCGCGCATCATCGACCTCACCGCCCCCATCGGCAAGGGCCAGCGTGGCCTGATCGTCTCGCCACCCAAGGCGGGCAAGACGCTGATGCTGCAGAACATCGCCACCTCGATTACCCGCAATAATCCCGAGTGCCATCTGATCGTGCTGCTGATCGATGAGCGACCCGAGGAGGTGACCGAGATGTCGCGCACTGTGCGCGGCGAGGTCGTCGCCTCGACCTTCGACGAGCCGCCGGCGCGTCACGTGCAGGTCGCCGAGATGGTCATCGAGAAGGCCAAGCGCCTGGTCGAGCACAAGAAGGATGTGGTCATCCTGCTCGACTCCATCACGCGTCTGGCGCGAGCCTACAACACCGTGGTGCCGTCCTCAGGCAAGGTATTGACCGGCGGTGTCGACGCCCACGCTCTGGAGAAGCCCAAGCGCTTCTTTGGCGCTGCGCGTAACATCGAGGAGGGCGGCAGCCTGACCATTCTCGCCACCGCACTGGTCGATACCGGTTCGAAGATGGACGAGGTAATCTTCGAGGAGTTCAAGGGCACCGGCAACATGGAAGCTCATCTCGATCGCAAGCTGGCCGAGAAGCGCGTCTACCCGGCACTCAACATTCGCCGTTCCGGTACCCGCCGCGAAGATTTGATCGCTTCGGAAGACGAGATGCAGCGCATGTGGATCCTGCGCAAGCTGCTTCATCCCATGGATGATACCGCGGCCACCGAGTTCCTGATCGATCGGCTGAAGGATACCAAGACTAATCTGGAGTTCTTCGAGGCCATGAAGAGACGTTGATTCTGACCTGCTGCGCTTGACGATACGGCGTTGGAAAACGATTCAAGCTACTCATTTACTAAAGTAAACTCCGTGCTGTCGCCGTTTTCCGCCTTGTCTCGTCTTCGCTCGCAACGGCCAGCTTTCAACGTCTTCTCTGAAGAATTCCAGCACGAGCGGCGCCGAGGCCAGGTCGGCGCGAAGGTCCTTTTTCATGGCCGGAAAAAGCTCCATGCAGTTCCGGCATTCCCGCCATCCATGGCGGTCAGATAGCAAAGGTAGCGCCCAGGGAGGGGTTCACAGCGCCTTCGCAAAGACCTGGCCTCGTAAAAGCCTCGATGAATATTGCCACCAGGCCAGGCATTGAAAGAAGGGGCGGCATGCTATGCTGCCTCTTCTGTCGTCTGGGAAGCGAGAAAACCGCATGAAGTACAAGGATTTGCGCGAATTCATCGCGGCGCTGGAAAAGAGCGGCGAGCTCACGCGCGTGACCGCCGAGGTGGATCCCTATCTGGAAATCACCGAGATCTGCGATCGCACCCTGCGTGCCGGCGGGCCGGCGCTCCTGTTCGAGAACGTCAAGGGCCACGGCATGCCGGTGCTGGGAAATCTGTTCGGTACGCCGAAGCGAGTGGCGCTGGGCATGGGCCAGGACTCGGTAGCCGCCTTGCGTGAAGTGGGCGAGCTGCTGGCGTTTCTCAAGGAGCCGGAGCCGCCCAAGGGTTTTCGCGATGCGCTGGACAAATTGCCGGTCTTTCGCCAGGTCATGAGCATGGGGCCGAAGACGCTCAAGCGCGCCCCGGTGCAGGAGGTGGTACTCGAGGGTGACGACGTCGATCTCGATCGCATTCCCATCCAGCACTGCTGGCCCGGCGACGTGGCGCCGTTGGTAACCTGGGCGTTGGTGGTCACCAAGGGGCCGCACAAGGAACGCCAGAACCTGGGAATCTATCGCCAGCAAAAACTCTCTCGGAATCGCCTGATCATGCGCTGGCTCTCCCATCGCGGTGGGGCGCTGGATTTCAAGGAGTGGTGCACGGCGCATCCCGGCGAACCCTTTCCCGTGGCGGTAGCCCTGGGCGCCGATCCGGCGACCATTCTCGGTGCGGTTACGCCGGTGCCGGATACGCTATCGGAATATGCCTTCGCGGGATTGCTGCGCGGCTCGCGTACCGAGCTGGTCAGGTGCGGGCATGCGGATATTCAAGTGCCGGCATCAAGCGAGATCGTGCTGGAGGGTTTCATTTATCCCGACGACACGGCCCCGGAAGGCCCTTATGGGGACCACACCGGCTACTACAACGAAGTCGAGACCTTCCCTGTCTTTACCGTGGAGCGCATCACCCACCGTCGCGATCCGATCTATCATTCCACCTATACCGGGCGCCCGCCGGACGAGCCGGCGATTCTCGGACTGGCATTGAACGAGGTCTTCGTGCCGATCCTGAGCAAGCAGTTTCCCGAGATCGTGGATTTCTATCTCCCCCCGGAGGGCTGCTCCTATCGCATGGCGGTCGTGACCATGAAAAAACAGTACCCGGGCCACGCCAAGCGAGTGATGATGGGCGTGTGGAGCTTCTTGCGTCAGTTCATGTACACCAAGTTCGTGATCGTGCTCGATGATGATGTCGATGCGCGATGCTGGGAAGACGTGATCTGGGCCATCACCACCCGCATGGACCCGTCGCGTGATACGGTAATGGTCGAGAACACGCCGATCGATTATCTCGATTTCGCCTCCCCGGTAGCTGGTCTGGGGTCGAAGATGGGGTTGGATGCGACCGCCAAGTGGCCCGGCGAGACCGATCGCGAGTGGGGAGTGCCGATCCAGATGGACGCCGCGGTCAAGGAAAGCGTCGATGCACGCTGGGAAGAGCTGGGCATTGTCTTGCCCAACGCAACAGAGCGATGAATCGCTTCGATAATCTTATGAGGACAGCATGACGGCAAGGACTCTGACCTGTCACGTGAGCGCGGTGGAAGACCTGACATCCGATGTCTTTCGTGTACATCTGGAAGGCCGCGCCGAAGCGATGGCCCATGCCCCAGGACAGTACCTGGAACTTAATCTCGAGGATGACATCTGGGTACCCTTTTCTATCGCCAACGCCCACCGCGGTGATGGCACTATCGAGTTGCATATTCAGCACTGGCCGGAACACGACAATTCCCAGCGATTGAGGGAATTGGTTCTAAAGTCCGGAGTGCTGAGGGTGCGTTTGCCCGGCGGTGAATGTCGCCTGGACCCTGACAGTTCGCGTCCGCTGCTGCTGATCGCCGCCGGTACCGGTTTCGCCCAGATGAAGGCCTTGCTGGAAGCCGCCCTCGCCGCGGACCAGGCGTTGCCGGTATCATTCTGGTGGGCGGTGCGCGAACGCCGTGACTTCTATCTCGAGAGCCTGGCGCGAGAGTGGGCCGAAACCCATTCCAACTTCTGTTTCCACGCGGTATCGGAAGCGCCTATAGAAGCAGGCTTCGATGAGGAGCGCGTATTTGGTCATCAGGGGCGTATCGATCAGGCCCTGGCGGCAAATCTGCAGGATATTTCGGAATACGATGTCTATCTGTCCGGTTCTCCGGGTATGGTCTATGCCTGCATCGATACCTTGAGGCCTCTGGGGCTCAAGCTCGAGCGCGTGTTTTCGGATGTCTTTTCCTACGCGCCGCGCGAGTCGTCAGAGTTGCCGTGACAAGCTAAAATCATAAATCCCTCTGATTACACTCACCTGATGGAGACGAATACATGTCGGAATACGATCCCAATTTCAAGGACAAAAGCGGCTTCATGTCTCTCTTTCTTGGTCTGGTAGTACTGTTGGGCATGAGTGCCTTGCCCGCGACCATCGTCTGGGTCCAATATTTTGAATGACGGTTGCCAACGCAGGCAAGCCGTGTAGGATAGAAAAGGTATCTAGGAGACGACCATGCTTTCTGCCCAATGTAGCCATATTGTGATCACAACCCAGCCTTCGCCGGGTGTGGAGCATGTCGGCTATCCGGCGGGATATTGGCGCTGGTTTAGAGATGGTGCGCCCGACGGTCAGGTCCCGAGAAGTTGAGCCAGATGACCTGAACCAAGAGGCGCACCCTGAACAGCAGGGTTGCCTCCATTGAATCATTGACCCCCCGGTGGCAACCCCATCGGGGGGTTTTTATTGACCATGAACACGACTCGCGACATAAACAGGTTTCAAGGAGACTGCACATGACCCTCTTATCCTTCGCCTACCGTGCTGATACAACCGGTTATCGTGACGAAGGTTATTGGCGATTTAACGTCGCCCGGTCGGTGCAATCTGCCACCTCTGGCCGGGAATTCATCGGTGGCCCACGACAATCCCGATGTCACCCATAGCCGGTCAGGAATTAGAATGATGAACGCACAATTACCCAAGATCGAAACTGCTATCGAGTCACGTTGTATCCCGAGCCATGAGCGGGTGTTACCGACCCCCGCGGAGCTGCGTCTAAGGATTCCCGTCGATGCCGAACTTCGTGCCCGGGTCACCGCCCAGCGCCAGGCGGTACGCGCCATTCTCGACGGTCGTGATGATCGCCTGCTGGTGGTGGTCGGCCCCTGTTCGATCCACGATCCCAAGGCGGCCCTCGAATACGCGGAGCGTCTCGCCGGACTGGCCGAGGAAGTCGCCGACCGTGTCCAGCTCGTCATGCGAGTCTATGTCGAGAAACCGCGTACAACGATAGGCTGGAAGGGCTTGGCCTATGATCCGCACCTGGATGGCAGCGACGACATGGCCCACGGTCTGACGCTGTCACGCCGACTGATGCGGGATGTCGCCGCCCTTGGCTTGCCGGTGGCGACCGAATTGCTACAGCCCATGGCGGCTCCCTATTTCGAGGATCTGCTGAGCTGGGCAGCCATCGGCGCACGCACCACCGAGTCCCAGGTGCATCGCGAACTGACCAGTGGCCTCGAAGCGTCGGTAGGGTTCAAGAACGCCACCGATGGTGGAATAGATGTGGCCATCGACGCCATGCATGCCGCAGCTCATCCACAATGTCACTTCGCCATGGACGTGCAGGGACGACCGATCATGCGCGAGACCCAGGGCAACCCGCACACCCACCTCGTGTTGCGCGGTGGTCATGGACAGCCCAATCATGATGCTGTCAGTGTCGCGGCCTGCCGCCGAGCGATGCTGGACGCAGGGCTCGAGCCACGGATTATGGTCGACTGTAGTCATGCCAATTCGCGCAAGGACCATCGTCGTCAGAGCGAGGTGTTGCTCGATGTGCTGGCACAGCGTCTGGGCGGTGACACTAGCCTGATAGGCGTGATGCTGGAAGGGCACCTGCATGAAGGCAAACAGCCCCTGAATCTTGACGCGCTGCGCTATGGGGTATCGGTCACCGACGCCTGCCTGGGATGGGAGACCACCGCCGATCTGCTGCGGCGTGCGGCGGAGCGCTTGCGCAACGAATCGAGTGAGTAACGGCAGGCATGAATTTTCGCTTCGAATATCACGACCCCGAGCAGTTTCGTCGCAAGTCACGCCTCATGGCGATCATCGTGGCGGCCCAGTTCATAGTTCTTGGTCTTCTGTTCTCGCAGCTGCTGACTGCAAAATTCGGTTCCAGCTTGGCCATGAATGCACTGGGCGTGTTGCTGGGATTACTGGCAACCAGTGTAGTGGTGGCCGTGCTGCGCGAACGACCTTGGTTACAGGATCAGTGCTATGCCTGGGAGCTCAAGCATCATCTGGCGCGCGTGAGTGGGCACCTGTCGACGCTACGGGAGGCGGGGCTGGAGGGTCATGATCCGCGCGCCCTGGATCTGCTGGCATTCTATCATCAGGGTATGCAACAAATGGCCGAACTCAATGGTCGCACCCCGGACGACGACAGCGAGCGCCTTGCCGAGCGTCTGAGGGTGCGTCAGGCTCGTGAGTCATTGAATATGCCGGCCGAGGTCTCAGGTCTCGATCCCCAGGCGGTGAAGGCGTTTCGCGAGGCATGAATAGGCTATGTCTGAAAAGTCGACGAGCGATGGCCAGCGCTAAGCCCGCTCCCTGCGGGCTAACGCATTTCCCACATCCCTGTGGGTCACAAATCAAAAAATCGACGAAAAGACGGAGTTTACGTGGTGTAAATGAGTACTTTGAGTTGATTTTTAACGCTGTATGGGCGAGCGCAGGCACTTTTCGGACAAAGACTAAGGCTTGGCGGCATAGGCGTAAAGCAACGTCTCCTGAGCGCTGATCGGCGCGGCGTCGTCGGGTTCCTGCTTCTGATAGCTGCCATCCTCGCGCAGCAGCCAGCTCTGACAGTTGTCCACCAGGTAGGTCTCCAGGTCCTTGCGCACACGCTGGGCGAGCTTCTTGTCGAGGATCGGGAAGCAGGTTTCCACCCGATGAAACATGTTGCGCTCCATGAAGTCCGCGCTTGAGGCCCACACCTCCGGCTTGCCGTCGTTGTGGAAGTAGAACACCCGGGTATGTTCGAGGAAGCGGCCGATGATCGAGCGCACGGCAATGTTATCGGAGATACCGGGCACGCCAGGGCGCAGGCAACACATGCCGCGGATGATCAGGTCGCACTTCACGCCGGCCCGGGAGGCGCGGTAGAGGGCGCGAATCAGGCGTGGCTCGGTGAGGGAGTTGCACTTGATGATCAGATGGCTCTTCTTGTCTTTCTCGGCGAACTTGGCTTCGCGATTGATCATCTCGACCAGGCGCTCGTGAAGCACGAAGGGAGCATGCAAGAGGATGTCGATGTTGCGGGGCTTGCCCATGCCCGAGAGCTGCTGAAAGACCCTGTGAACATCCTCGCAGAGGGTCTCGTTGGCCGTGAGCAGGCTGTAATCGGTGTACAGCTTGGCCGTCTTGGAGTGATAGTTGCCCGTTCCGAGGTGAACGTAATAACGGAGCTCGCCCTTTTCCCGGCGCACGATATGCACCATCTTGGCGTGGGTCTTGTAGGCCATGACGCCATAGATGACGATGGCACCGGCTTCCTGCAGCCGCGAGGCCAGGGCCAGGTTGTCGGCTTCGTCGAAGCGTGCGCGTAGCTCGATGACCACCGTCACTTCCTTGCCGTTGCGCGCCGCATCGACCAGGGCGCCGACGATCGGCGAGTCGGCGCCGGTACGATACAGCGTCTGCTTGATGGCCAGCACGTCGCTGTCCCGGGCCGCTTCCCGAAGCAGATCCTCGATCGGTGCGAAGGACTGGAAGGGGTGGTGGAGCAGGACGTCGCCCTGGCGAATGGTGTCGAACAGGCTGCCCTCGAAGCGGAGTTCCTTGGGAATCCCGGCCGTGAACGGGCGATAGAGCAGGTCGGGGCGATCCATGTCGCCGATCAAGGCCATCATGCGGATCAGGTTGACCGGCCCGTTGACGCGGTAGAGATCCTGTTCCTCGAGTTCGAACTGCTTGAGCAGGAAGGCCGCCAGGTCATCGGGGCAGTTGTCCGCCACTTCCAGCCGCACGCCATCGCCGTAGCGCCTCGCCAGCAGTTCGCCGCGCAGCGCCGAGGCCAGGTCGGAGACCTCTTCGGGATCGACGGCCAGGTCGGCGTTGCGGGTCAGGCGGAACTGGTAGCAGCCATGCACCTTCATGCCAGGGAAGACTTCCTGGGCATGGGCATGGATCATCGAGGAAAGGAAGAGGTAATCGGCATAGCCTTCCTCGGCCAGCGCCTCGGGCAGGCGAATCAGGCGCGGTAGCGAACGCGGCGCGGGCAGGATCGCCAGGCCGCCTTCCCGGCCGAAGGCATCCTGACCTTCCAGTTCGACGATGAAATTGAGGCTCTTGTTGACCAGCCGAGGGAAAGGGTGCGACGGGTCGAGTCCGATGGGGCTGATCACCGGCATGACCTCTTCCTCGAAGTAGTCACGAACCCATTCGTTCTGGGCATCGGTCCACTGGGTGCGGCGCCGGAAGCGGATGTTTTGCTCTTCCAGGGCAGGCAACAGCACATCGTTGAGGATCTGGTACTGGCGTTCGATCTGTTCATGGGTGATGCGTGCGATCTCGTCGAGTACCTGTTTCGGCGTCAGGCCATCGGCGCCGGTGTCGTCGCGTCCCAGCGCCAGCTGATGCTTGAGGCCCGCGACCCGGATCTCGAAGAATTCATCGAGATTCGAGGAGAAGATCAGTAGGAACATCAGGCGGTTGAGCAGTGGATGAGACGTATCCAGCGCCTGCTCGAGTACCCGAATGTTGAACTGCAGATGGGACAACTCGCGATTGAAGTAGAGAACGGCCTCGTCCAGCTCCGCCTCCGGCGAAGGCGTCGGCTTGGCATGAATGCCGGTGCGGGTGCGATTGACCCTCAGCGGTGGCGGAGTGGTTTCGGACTGGGTGGGCAAGGTGTCCTGCCCCTTTTTGGCAGAGGACTTCTTATGATCGCGCGACTTTTCCATCGCATGACTTCCCGAGTTCAGCGAGGAGCGTCGCGCCTCGACTATTGATTGAGCAGCTGGGCTGCGCGTTTGGCGAAATAGGTCAGGATGCCATCCGCCCCCGCGCGCTTGAAGCACATGAGCGATTCGAGAATCACGCTGTCGGCATCGAGCCAGCCGTTTTCGAAAGCGGCCATGTGCATGGCGTACTCGCCGCTGACCTGGTAGGCGAAGGTCGGCACCGCCAGTTCCTGCTTGATGCGCCGGACTACATCCAGATAGGGCATGCCCGGCTTGACCATCACCATGTCGGCACCCTCGGCCAGATCCAGGGCGACCTCGTGTACGGCCTCGTCGCTGTTGGCCGGGTCCATCTGATAGGTGGTCTTGTCGGCCTTGCCGAGATTGCCTGCAGAGCCCACTGCGTCGCGAAAGGGACCATAGTAGCGTGAGGCATACTTGGCGGAGTAGGCCATGATGCGCGTGTTGTGCAGTTGCTCCTGCTCGAGGATCCTGCGAATGGCGCCGATGCGGCCGTCCATCATATCCGAGGGGGCCACCACGTCCGCGCCGGCCTCCGCGTGAGAGAGCGCCTGCTTGAGCAGGGTCTCGACGGTACGATCGTTCTGCACGTAGCCCTGTGAGTCGAGAATGCCGTCCTGACCGTGCACGGTGTAGGGGTCCAGGGCCACGTCGGTGATCACGCCCAGTTCGGGAAGGCTCTCCTTGAGGGCCCGCACGCTGCGCTGCACGAGACCGCCGGCATTGTAGGCCTCTTCGGCAAATTCGCTCTTGTGCTGGGCATCGATGACCGGGAAGAGCGCCAGGGCCGGAATGCCTAGCGCTGAAACGTCGCGCGCTTCTTCAAGCAACAGGTCCAAGGACATTCGTTCGACGCCGGGCATGGAAGCGACTGCTTCGCGGCGCTGTTCGCCTTCCAGCACGAACACCGGCAGGATCAGGTCGTTGGGACTCAGCGACGACTCGCGCATCAGACGCCGAGAGAAATCGTCCTTGCGCATGCGACGCAGGCGGGTAGCGGGATATTGGCGTGGGATCAAAAAGCTCAAGATCGTGTCTCCAGTCGAAAGATTGCGGTCGCACGTCCCGTTAATCTGCTCAAGTAATATGACAGCGGGACGACGGCAACAAGAAGCGTATCCATTATATCAAGCATGAGGGTGCGAGAATGCCGGCGCCTTGTCGCACCCGGCAAGACCTTTTAGAGTGAAACTCATCGGCGGGAGTAAATCCCGGCACCGTGTCCAAGGAGTAAGGCATGAGCAAACAGGTAGCGATCATCCTGTCAGGCTGCGGTTTTCGCGACGGTTCGGAAATCTACGAGACGACACTCACCTTGCTACGTCTCGATCAGCTGGATATAGCATATCGCTGTTTCGCCCCGGATCTCGATCAACCCAAGGTCATCGATCATGTCAGCGGTGAGGCTTGCGAGAACGAAACGCGCAACATGCTGGTAGAATCCGCCCGTCTGGCGCGTAGCGAGATAGAGTCTCTCGAGGCGCTGAATCCGGACGATTTCGATGGAGTTATCCTGCCGGGTGGCCAGGGGGTGGCAAAGAATCTTTCGGATTTTGCCGAGGCCGGAGCCGACATGACGGTGCTGCCGCTATTGCGCGACAAGATCGTGGCATTTTTCGAGGCCGGCAAACCGATCGGACTGATGTGCTACTCCTCGCTACTGGCCCCCAGGCTATTGGATGTGACCATCCCGGTCACGGTGGGCCACAACGCCAGGATCGCCGGTGCCATCAGCAGCATGGGAGGTCTACACAAGACCTGCAGTGCGGATGATGTAGTGGTCGATCGTGAGCATCGGATCGTGACGACACCGGCCTTCATGACCGCCAAGGGTCTTGCCGAGGCCGCCAAGGGTATCTCCAAACTGGTCGACAAACTCGATGAAATGATGCGCTGAGCGACCCATCATCCAAACCAAGCATTCAGAAGCCCTGAACACGAGGGCTTTTCTGATCGACGTTCAGGATGTCAGGCGTCGTCGGCGTCTGCTGTTTTGCGCTGCCGCCTGCGGAGGACGCGTCCGGCCAGGATGCCGATCTCATAGAGCAGCCACATGGGGATGGCCAGCAGACTCTGGGAAATGATGTCCGGCGGTGTCATCAGCATGCCCACCACGAAGCAGCCAAGCACGATATAGGGACGTTTCTTCGACAGGCTCTCGACGGTGGTGGCCCCGGTCCAGATCATCAGAAAAGTGGCGATAGGAATCTCGAAAGCGACCCCGAAGGCGAAGAACAGCTTGAGAACGAAATTCAGGTACTGGTTGATGTCCGTCATCACCGCGACATTCTCCGGGCCCGTGTGCACGAAGAAGTCGAAGAGCAGCGGAAACACCACGTAGTAGGCGAAAGCGGCACCACCATAGAACAGCAGGACACTCGAGACCAGCAAGGGGATCGCGAGGACCTTCTCGTTTTCGTAAAGCCCAGGGGCAATGAAGGCCCAGAGCTGATGCAGCACGAAAGGCACGGCGATGAATACCGCGACCACCAGCGTCAGCTTGAAGGGCGCCAGGAAGGGCGAGGCGACCTCGGTGGCGATCATCTGGGAGCCTTCCGGCAGCAGGGCCATCAACGGATCTGCGACGAAGGTGTAGATGTCGTTGGAGAAGGCGTACAACCCCAGGAAAATCAGCAGTATCGCGATCACCGCTCGCATCAGACGCGAGCGCAACTCGATCAAGTGTTCGATCAACGGTGCCTGAGGTGGCTCTTCCGGAGTCTTGTTGCGCGGAGAGGGGGCTTCACTCATCGCGAGCTGGCATCCTTGTCATCGGCGGTAGCGGCATCCGGAGCCGTGGAGGCGGATTCATCGGGTGTTCGTCCGACTGCGTCTCGATGGGTATCTTGATCGAGGGGGGCTTCGAGGTTCCTTGGCGTATTCGCATTTTCACCAGAGGATGATTGCGCAGAGGTCTTGTCGGTGTTGCTCGATCCCGGCGCACTGACATAGTTCTCGATGTCCTTGCGGGCCTTGTCGAAACCGCTATCGAGCTTTTTCTGATGCTCCTCGAGTTTCTGGCGCAACTCTTCCGCTTCCAGTTGAGCGTTGATTTCGCGTTGCATGCCGGAGACGGTGCGCTTGATCTTGCCTATCCATAAGCCAGCCGTGCGGGCGGCCTGGGGTAGCCGCTCGGGACCCAGCACCAATAGGCCGACCACACCGATGATCAGTAGCTCGAGAAAGCCGATGTCGAACATGCAGGGTTACTTCCGCTCATGCTTGTCTTCGACGTGCTCACCACTGCGTTGTTCGGGTTTGACGTCGTAGGTTTCGCCTTTTTCGTCATGACGAACCTGGTGCTGAACGTTGTCGTCCTTTTCCTTGCCATCCTTGTCGTCTTCACTCATGGCCTTCTTGAAGCCCTTGACTGCACCACCCAGATCGCCACCGACATTACGCAGCTTCTTGGTGCCGAAGATCAGGATGATGATGCCGAGTACGATCAGCAACTGCCAGATACTGATACCACCTAACATTGAGAGTCTCTCCTGGGGCAATGACCCCGTTCATTCAGACGATCGGGCGGCTTTTTCGTCCAGCCCGGAAATGCCGAAGCGCTGTGCCAGTTCCTCGAGCACCGCCCGGTGATCGATATCGAGATGTGACAACATCACCAGACTATGAAACCACAGGTCAGCGGTTTCGGCGACCACTGCCTGATGATCCTGGTCAAGATCATTGGCACTATCCTTCGCCGCGAGGATGGTCTCGGTCGCTTCCTCACCGACTTTTTCGAGAATCTTGTTGAGCCCCTTGGCATGCAGGGATGCCACGTAGGAGGATTCAGGATCGGCATGACGTCGCTGTTTGAGCACGTCGCCAAGTTGATCGAGTATATCGCTCACCTGCAAACGCTCCTATGAGATAGAGAGTTGTGTGACATTGAAAGTGTAGGGCTAACGCGAGATCAGCAGCAACATGCCGAGTCCCGCGGCGACCAGTACCGGCCAGGATTGCTGCGTGGCCCATTGCGTCAGCGGCTGCCAGGCAATGGCCAAGGCCAGTAGCAATATGCCCAGGCGAAGACGCCGATCGCGGCGTGCGCTGTACTTCAACTGCTGCTGCATGTCCTCGATGGCGTCGGCCTGGCGTTGACGCTGATGCTGATCGTGCTCCACTCGGGAGAGCGCGTGATGGACCAGTACCGGCAATTCGGGAAGTTGGCGACTAAGCTCCGGTGCCTGTTTCTTGAAGGATTCCCACAGACCTCGCGGCCCGGCGCGTTCCTTCATCCAGCGTTCCAGATAGGGCCGGGCGGTCGTCCACAGGTCAAGATCGGGATAGAGCTGGCGTCCCAGGCCTTCGATGTTGAGTAGCGTCTTCTGCAACAGCACCAACTGCGGCTGGACTTCCATGTTGAAGCGTCGGGCGGTCTGAAACAGGCCCAGCAGTACCTGGCCGAAGGAAATCTCCTTGAGCGGACGCTCGAGGATCGGTTCGCAGACGGTGCGGATCGCCGCGGCAAACTCGTTGGCCCGGGTGTCTTCACCGACCCAGCCCGACTCGATATGCAGTGCCGCGACCTCATAGTAATCCTGATTGAAGAAGGCCAGCAGATTGCGCGCCAGATAATCCTGGTCTTCCCGGGTCAGACTGCCGACGATGCCACAGTCGATGGCGATATACTGAGGATCTTCTGGGTGTTCGCGATTGACGAAAATATTGCCCGGATGCATGTCGGCATGAAAGAAGTTGTCGCGAAATACCTGGGTGAAGAAGATCTCCACCCCGCGTTCGGCGAGTCGGCGCAGATCGACGTTCTGTTCCGCCAGCGCCTGCATGTCGGCCACGGGCGTTCCGTATATACGTTCCTGCACCATCACGCGCTGGCGGGTCAGGGGCCAATGGATGGCCGGGACGTACAATAGCGGTGAATGCTTGAAGTTGCGCTTGAGCTGGGAAGTGTTGGCGGCTTCCTTGCGCAGGTCGAGCTCATCGAATAGCGTCGACTCGTAGTCCGCCACCACCTCGACGGGGCGCAATCGACGCGCCTCGGGAATTCGTCTGAGTAGACGCGCGAAGGTGTACAGCAGACCGATGTCCTTTCGCATCACCTCTTCGATACGCGGACGAATCACCTTGACCACCACTGCCTCACCGCTGTGCAGGCGGGCCGCATGTACCTGAGCGATGGAAGCCGATGCCATGGGGTGAGTGTCGAATTCCGCAAAGCTTGTCTCGATGGAGCATTCGAGTTCGGCTTCAATGAGTGCTCGCGCCTGCTCACCGGGGAAGGGCGGTACCTGATCCTGCAGGCGCCTTAATTCGTCGGCGATCTCGGGCGGCAATAGATCGCGGCGTGTAGAGAGCATCTGGCCGAACTTGACGAATACCGGCCCCAATGCCTCCAGTGCCAGGCGCAGTCGTTTGCCAGGGGAGTGCGGGCCCGTTGGCACCAGCCGTAGAGGGGATAAGCGAAAAAGCAGTCGCAGCGCTGCAGGCAAACGCTCGAGGGGGATCAGCGTGTCCAGGCGAAATCGGGTGATGACCCAGAAGATGCGCAGTAGTCGCAGATTCACGCAGTGTCCTTCTGGTGCGGGGCAAGCTTGCGCTGCAATCGGGTGATACGGGCCTCAAGACGATCCGTAGCGATCTCGAGTTCGGTCAGATGATCGCGTAGCGCCTCCCGTTGAGAATGCCCGGGTAGCAGGCGCGCTTCCTCGAACACGAAATCGGAAAGATCGGCATGCAGTTCGCGCTGGCTTCGCAGTCCGAAGTGCGTGAAGCGCCGCATGCCCTCTGCCAGACTGTGCCCGGGGTAATCGCCGAACCACGCGGCCAGAGCGCCTTCCCAATCGACATCGATATCCATCAATAGCGTGCGAGCGCCTTCGAGCACCCCGACCTGGCCACGCAGCGCCAGGCGTCCCGAGAACATCAGGTGCTCCACCGATTCGCCGCCCAGTAGCGCACCGAGCGTATCACTGTCGATTTCGACGATGGCGTCGGCATCATCTTCCTCGGCCTGGGGGTGGTGCAACAGGCTCAAGCCTTTTTCATCGAAGACGATCAGCAGATCGAATCGCGGCCTTTCCAATCGCATCAGCAAACGCTTGCCGGCGAGCTTATTCAAGCGCGAAGGCGCCGCCGGATCGCGCGCCAACAGAGTATTGAGGGTTTTTTCGGCACAACCGAGCAGTAGCGTGGACATCAATGACATCGGATCCTCACAGCTTGATGCCGCGGTGCAGGGCGACGATACCCCCGGTCATATTGGTATATTCCACGCGCTCGAGGCCGGCGGCTTGCATCATGGCCTTGAGGGTGTCCTGGTCCGGGTGCATGCGGATGGATTCGGCCAGATAACGGTAGCTCTCGGCATCGTTGGCCACCCATTCACCCATCTTTGGCAGGACAGTGAAGGAGTAGTTGTCGTAGACCTTGGACAGCAGCGCGTTCGGCGGCTTAGAGAACTCCAGAATCAGTAGCCGACCACCAGGCTTGAGCACCCGGGTCATCGAGCGCAGGGCGGCGTCCTTGTCGGTGACATTGCGCAGCCCGAAGGCGATGGTGATGCAGTCGAAGCTGTTATCGGGGAACGGCAGACATTCGGCATTGGCCTGAACGTATTCGACGTTGTCACCGACGCCGTTGTCCAGGAGCTTGTCGCGCCCCACCTTGAGCATCGACTGGTTGATATCCGCCAGCACCACACGGCCGTTGGGGCCCACCAGACGCGAGAACTTGAGTGTCAGGTCGCCGGTGCCGCCGGCGATGTCGAGCACCTGATGGCCTCGACGCACCCCGGCCCGTTCCAGGGTCACGCGTTTCCAAAGACGATGAATGCCCAGTGACATGAGATCGTTCATGACGTCGTAACGAGCGGCCACCGAATGAAAGACGTCCGCCACTCGGGCGGCTTTCTCCTCGCGCGCTACCTCCTGGTAGCCGAAATGAGTCGTAGGCTTGTCCATGTCGATCCTTGCTATGGCGCGAATCAAGAAGTTGAGATGACGCCATTGTAGACTCCGCCGATGGCGTTTGTCTTTCGATGCGGCAAAGCGTCAGCAAATGCCTCGTGCACCCCTATAGCTGTTTCAGGGGGATTCCCAGCGGTTCTCGGGAGGCGTTGGCTTCTTCGAGGCGCCGCAGGTAGTCGGCCCAGTTGGCATCCTGGTTGGTGGCCAGCTCGTAGAGGTAGTCCCAACTGTACAGGCCCGTGTCATGACCATCATCGAAGTGCAGCTTGAGGGCGTAGCGCCCGGTCTGGGTGATGTTCTTCAGGCCGACATATTTCATGCCCGTCTGCAGGGTGGCGGACTCCGGGCCATGGCCGCGTACCTCGGCGGAAGGCGAGAAGACCCGAAGGTATTCGGCACTCAGGCGATAGCTTTCGCCTTCGTCATAGCCAAGTTCGAGTTCACGGGCCTGCTTGTGATAGTGCACGCGGGTGGGAATCGGGGCAGTCATCTTGGTCTCCTGAAAAAGCGGCGAGCAGGCCATGCTCGCCGCGCGATGCCTCAGAGAATGTACCGCGACAAGTCCTCGTCCAGCGCCAGTTCGCCGAGCTGGGAGTTGACATAATCCGCGTCGATGACCAGCGGGCCAGGCATGTCGCCGCCCTGGAACGAGGCCTCCTCGAGCAAACGCTCCATGACCGTATGCAAACGCCGGGCGCCGATGTTCTCGGTGCCTTCGTTGACCTGGTAGGCGATCTCGGCGATGCGCGCGATGCCATCCTGGGTGAACTCGATCGTCAGTCCTTCCGTGGCCATGAGTGCCTGATACTGTTTGGTCAGCGCCGCTGAAGGCTCCGTCAGGATGCGCCGGAAATCCTCAGGAGTCAGGGCCGAGAGCTCGACACGAATCGGCAGACGACCCTGCAGTTCGGGAATCAGATCCGAAGGCTTGGAGAGATGGAAGGCGCCGGAAGCAATGAACAGGATGTGATCGGTCTTGATCATGCCGTGCTTGGTCGACACCGTGGACCCTTCGATCAGGGGTAGCAGGTCACGTTGCACGCCTTCTCGTGAGATCTCGGCACCGCCGGATTCGCCCCGTTTGGCGACCTTGTCGAGCTCATCGAGGAAGACGATGCCGTTCTCTTCCACCGCCTCGATGGCACGGCGCTTGATATCCTCGTCGTTGACCAGCTTGGCCGCTTCCTCGTCCCGCAGCAGTTGCCAGGCATCCTTGACCGCGACCCGCTTGGTTTCGGTCTTCTGCTTGCCGAGATTGGAGAACATGCTTTGCAGTTGGCTGGTCATCTCTTCCATGCCCGGTGGGCCGGCAAGATCGAAACCGCCGCTCTGCGGGGTGATCTCGATATCGATTTCCTTGTCGTCGAGCTGACCCTCGCGCAACTTCTTGCGAAACGCCTGCCGAGTCGAGGAGTCGTCGCGGGCGCTGTCGTACTCGCTGCCCCGGGGGCGTGGCAGCAGCGCATCGAGAATGCGGTCTTCCGCGGCATCGTCGGCCCGGTGGCCTACTTCTTCCTTGGCTTGCTCGCGCACCATCTTGATCGCCATCTCGATCAGATCGCGCACGATGGATTCCACATCACGGCCTACATAGCCGACTTCGGTGAATTTGGTCGCCTCGATCTTGATGAACGGCGCCCGGGCGAGTTTTGCCAGGCGTCGGGCGATCTCGGTCTTGCCCACCCCGGTAGGGCCGATCATCAGAATGTTCTTGGGGGTGACCTCCGGGCGCAGGGTGTCGTCGAGTTGCATGCGCCGCCAGCGATTGCGAAGGGCGATGGCCACGGCACGCTTGGCATCGTGCTGGCCGATGATGTACTGGTCCAGCGCGTGGACGATTTCACGGGGCGTCATCTGGGATTGGGACATGATCGACCTAGAGCTCTTCGAGGGTGATGTGGTGATTGGTATAGACACAGATGTCGGCGGCGATGTTCAGCGACTTCTCGGTGATCTCCCGGGCATTGATCTCGGTGTTTTCCAGGAGTGCCCGAGCCGCGGCCAGGGCATAGTTGCCGCCTGAACCGATGGCGATGATGCCGCGTTCCGGCTCGACCACGTCACCGTTGCCGGTGATGATCAGCGAGGCGTTCTTGTCGGCGACCACCAGCATCGCCTCAAGCCGACGCAGGGCGCGATCGGTGCGCCAGTCCTTGGCCAGCTCGACAGCGGCCTTGACCAGATGCCCTTGGTACTTCTCCAACTGGGCCTCGAAGCGTTCGAACAGCGTAAAGGCATCGGCGGTACCACCGGCGAAGCCTGCGAGCACCTGGCCATGATAGAGCCGGCGGACCTTGCTGGCGTTGCCCTTCATTACCGTGTCGCCGAGAGATACCTGGCCATCGCCGGCCAGGGCCACTTGATCGCCGCGACGCACGGACACGATCGTTGTCATGTGTAGAAAACTCCCTGGTGGCAGATCCTTTCGAAATGCTTCCGACCCGCCCAGTGACTTTGGATGCTCACTCGCAGGAGGAACACCCGGCATGGAATCACTCTAGGAGGTGTGGGCGGGGAGTGTAGAAATCAAGCGGCGAGTTTGTGCCGGGTGTCGTGGAGTACCGAGTCACGTCAGTTCTGGAGCTTGATCATCAATGGCTCGATCCCTTGGGTTACCATCAGGTCCTGGGCGCGGTTGAGCTCCCGGGTATCCTTGTAAGGGCCGACCTGCACTCGGTGCCAGGTCTGGTTGCCCTGAGCCTTGACCTCAGTGATCTTGGCCAGCAGGCCGAAGTCCTTGAGCCGATTGGCCAGGCGCTTGGCATCAGTGGCATTCTTGAACGACGCCGCCTGCAACATATAGCTGCCGTCGCCTTGGGGGGCTGTCTGGGATTTCTTGACGGCTGAATCGCCCTCGACCACATCCGCCACCGCCGCGGTACCCGGTGTGTCTTGCACCTCGTCGACCTTGGGCGCGATGACCTCGGATTCCGGCAGCAAGGTGTAGAACTCGAACGTCGGCATGCGGGCTTCTTCTTCATTCGCTGTCTTGCCGCTGCTCGACGAAATGGGCTGCGAGGCGTTCTGAGTTTTGGTCGGCTTGGGTACCACCGTGGCCATGGGGGGTGCCGTTTCCTGAAAGTACTGCGATAGTGCAAAACCGGCGATGAGTCCGGCGAGACCCCATAGCCAACCGGGAATGCTCATGCCGCCGCGATGTTTCTGGCGCGATGAGCGTCGCGCTGTGGCGCCTTTTTGACGCGGGCGTTGGGTTGATTTTTGACTCGAACTGCGGCTGGCCATGGGTTACATCTCCTCCGGGGCGCCGACGCCCAACAGGCTAAGACCATTACGGATGACTTGTCGGGTCGCCAGGCCCAGGGCCAGGCGCGCATTGCGCAGTGCGGGGTCGTCGACCATGACCTTGACGGCGTTGTAGCAGGTATGGAAATCCGCGGCGAGATCCTGCAGATACTGAGCGACCTGCTGCGGCTCACGACTGGCGGCAGCGTGGGAGACCACCTCCGGGAAGCGGGCAAGACGGTTCATGAGCGCCTTTTCCTGATCCTCTTCGAGCAATGCCAGGCTCTCGGTCGCGAGGGCAAGATCGAAGGGCTGGTCGGCGGCCTCGGTTCGGCGCAGCACGCTGCATACCCGCGCATGCGCATACTGGATGTAATAGACCGGATTGTCGTTGGACTTCGAGCGGGCCAGATCGATATCGAAGGTGAGCTGGGAATCGGCCCGCCGGGCGGCGAGGAAATAGCGCGTGGCGTCACGCCCGACCTCGTCGATCAAGTCGCGCAACGTGACATAGCTGCCGGCGCGCTTGGAGAGCTTTACTTCCACCCCTGAACGGGTCACCAGCACCATCTGGTGCAGCACGTAATCCGGCCAGCCTTGAGGAATGCCTACCTCCAGAGCCTGCAGGCCGGCCCGGACCCGGGTCACCGTGGAGTGGTGGTCGGCCCCTTGCTCGTCGATCACCCGGCCGAAGCCACGCTGCCATTTGTCGAGGTGATAGGCCACATCGGGAACGAAATAGGTGTAGTCGCCGTCACGCTTGCGCATGACGCGGTCCTTGTCGTCACCGAAGGCGGTGGTGCGCAGCCACAGGGCGCCATCTTCCTCGTAGGTGTGGCCGCATTCGATGAGCCGCTCCACGGTTTCCTCGACCTTGCCTTCGCCGTATAGCGAGGATTCCAGGAAGTAGACGTCGAACTCGACACCGAAGGCCTTGAGATCGAGATCCTGCTCGCGGCGTAGATAGGCCACGGCGAAACGGCGGATCGCCTCGCGGTCATCGGGGTCGGCGGCCGCGGTGACGTGCTGATCGTCCGCGTCGACGGTGTCGCCGGCCAGATAGCTCTTGGCAATATCGCTTATGTAGTCGCCACGATAGCCATCCCTGGGCCAGGCCTCGTCCTCCGGGGTCACGCCCTTGATGCGCGCCTGCACCGACAGGGACAGGTTGGTGATCTGGGCGCCGGCATCGTTGTAATAGAATTCCCGGGTCACGTCGTAACCGGTCGCTTCCAGCAAACGGCACAGGCAATCGCCGATCGCCGCCCCACGGCCGTGGCCGACGTGCAGGGGGCCGGTCGGGTTGGCGGAGACGAATTCCACCTGCACTTTTTGGCCAGCCCCTTCCAGGCTGCGACCGAAGGTATCGCCGGCATCGAGTATCGTCGGCACGATCCGGGCTACGGCATCCGTCGCGGCAAAGAAGTTGATGAAGCCGGGGCCGGCGATCTCGACGCGTTTCACGGCGTCGTGGGGCGGCAGGGCGTCGATCAGCGCCTCGGCGAGCTCACGGGGCTTTCGGCGCGCCGGCTTGGCCAGCAGCATGGCCAGGTTGCTGGCGTAGTCGCCGTGGGCCTTGTCCCGGGTCGCCTCGATCTTGACGGCGGGATGTGCCTCCTCGGGCACGATGCCTTGTTGCTTGAGTGTCGCCAGTGCCTGGTCGAGCAGTGAAACAATGATGTCTTTCATGGGGATGCGTGCGGTGTCCTGTGGCTCTAGCGAGTATTCACACCACGACGCCTGAGTGTGGTGCAGCGTCGCGACGTCATCGTTCGCGGATAAGCGTAACCGAGCATTATCGGCAATTGCGGCCCGGCTTTAAACCTTTCAACGCTTCGCAGGATCCGTTCATGGTCCTTAACTCAGGGTTTGGGGATCAATATCAATCGACCAGCGCACCCGTCTTGCCTCGGAAGAACGTTCCAGCCAGTCGATGATAAAGGCCGTGGCTACATGCAAGGCGCTACGTTTGGCTGCGGAGAGCATCAGGTGCATATGGTAGCGATTCTGACGCCGCTCCATGGGCGCCGGTGCCGGTCCCAGACAGTTCACGGCCAAGTCGCGTTGACCAAGCCAGGTTCGCAGGGCGCCAGCCGCCGCGCCGGCGAGTGAGGCAGCATCGCTTTCCCGTGGGCTTTCGAAGCGCAGCAATGCCATGTAGCGATAAGGCGGAAGGGCGGCGATTCGGCGCTCCTCCAGCAGTGTTTCGGCCAGGGCATCGTAACCGCTCTCGGCAAGCAGACGAAGATGTGGATCATCGGGATGCAGGGTCTGTACCAGAACCCGCCCCGGCCGTTCGGCGCGCCCGGCGCGTCCGGCCACCTGGATCAGCAATTGGGCACTGTGTTCCAGGGCCCGGAAGTCGCTGGCGTAGAGTCCCGCGTCGGCATTGACCACCACGACCAGCGTGACATGGGGAAGATGATGCCCCTTGGCCAGCATCTGAGTCCCGATCAGCAGGCAGGGCTCGCCGCGACGCACCTCGTTAAGCGTGTGCTCGAAGGCGTCCTTGCGTCGGGTGCTGTCCCGGTCGATGCGATAGACCGGGACTTTCGGGAATAGCGCGGTCAAGCTCTCTTCGCTGCGTTCGGTGCCGGTGCCCAGGGGACGCAGATCGACGCTGGCGCATTCGGGACAGATCTCGGGCAGCCGCTCCTGGCGTTCGCAGTGATGACAGATCAGGCGTGGTGGTTGGCGATGCAGGGTCATGCGCGCATCGCAGTGATGGCATTCGGCCAGCCAGCCGCAGGCATGACAGGCCAGGGTGGGAGCGAAACCGCGCCGGTTGATGAAGACCAGCACCTGACCGCCGCCATCGAGGGCGCTGCCAATGGCATCGATGCTGGGAGGGATCAGGCCACCCTGAGTCGGACGGCCGCGCAGATCGATGAGCTCGAGTCTGGCCGGCGCATGATGACTGGTGCGTCGAGTCAGATGCAGATGACGATAGTGGCCGCTGCGAGCTTGCACCAGACTCTCCAGAGACGGGGTGGCACTGCCCAGTACCACGGGGATGTCATCGCGATGCGCGCGAGCGATGGCCAGGTCGCGGGCATGATAACGCAGCCCCTCCTGCTGCTTGAATGAGTTGTCGTGCTCTTCATCGATCACGATGATGCCGGGGCGTGCCAGCGGCGTAAATACTGCGGAGCGGGTGCCGATGATGATGGGCGCGCGCCCGGCCCGGGCCGCCTCCCAGGCGTCCAGACGCTCCGCGTCGGTCAACCCCGAGTGCAAGGCCACCACCGGGACCCGGAAGCGGCGTCTGAAGCGTGCCAGGGTCTGGGGCGTCAGTCCAATCTCGGGTACCAGCATCAGCGCCTGGCGACCCTTGGCGATGACCGCCTCGATCAGTTGCAGATACACTTCGGTCTTGCCACTGCCAGTCACGCCTTGCAACAGGCAGGCCTGATAATGATCGAGTTCCTGATGCAGTTCCGCCAGGGCGGTCGTCTGCTCACGATTGAGTACCAGGGCCGGTTCGGCTAAGAGGTTGCCACCGGGGGGAATCGGAGAGCCGGTCAATGGCTCTTCATGGCACTCCGCCAGCCCTTTTTCCGCCAGTCCCTTGAGTTGAGGGCGATTGAACCCCTGAGCGCTGATCACCGAACCAATGACACCGCGCGGATGCTGACGCAGCAGTTCCAGGAGTGCAGCCTGACGCCGGGCGCGGCCCAACTGGGCGGCATCGGCGTCGCGACCGGCGGCGGTCAATCTCCAACGCTCCCGGGTGCGGGCTTCCAGGGGGCGTCCCTGGCGCAATAACACGGGCAGCGCCTGTTGCAGGGTGTCCCCCAGGGCATGCTGATAATAGCGCGCGGTGAAATGACACAACCACAGCCAATCGGCGGGTAGCGGCTCGCTATCCAGACAGGCTGTGACCGGTTTCAAGGCGCTGAACTCGAAATCGGTGGTATCACGACACTCGATGACGATGCCCACCACTTCACGCCGGCCCAGTGGCACGCGAACGCGCAGCCCGGGTTGCCAGCCGCTCGCGGGTCCTGGATGACAAGGTCGGTAGTCGAACAATTTGCGCAGGGGCGTGGGCACGGCAACGCCGAGTATCCTGGGCGACGACGCTATGGACGATGGGATTGGCAATTGGTCTCCGGTAATAGCTCTGCTATCATGTGCGACCCTTGGCGGTCAGCGCATTGCTTGGTGGCTTTATACAACAGCCTGGCAGTGACGTAGCTTCCAAGACAGCCGGTTATCTCACAACCCGTGTACGGTGCTTGGCAAAGATCAAGTGGCGGTACATAGACTCATGAGGCTTCAAGATGAAACAAGGTATCCATCCGGATTACAAGAAGGTCACCGCGACCTGCTCCTGCGGCGCCACTCATTCGATCGGCACCACCGCTGGCGAAGATTTCTTTGTAGACGTTTGCTCCAACTGCCACCCGTTCTACACTGGTAAGCAGAAGCAGGCGACTACTGGCGGTCGCGTCGAGCGCTTCAACAAGCGTTTTGGCGCCGCCATCAAGCGCAATTGAGCAGGACGTTGCAAAAAGCTTGCTCGAGTCGAAGACCCGCCCGCCACGGCGGGTTTTTTGTTGCCACCGGCAGATGATCCTCGGTCAGATAGTAGGCACTGTTGTTCGTGCCGATCGTTTTTTATGGAAATAATTTCCCCTTTTCACACAAAAAACAACGCAAACATGAGCTTGTGACTAATTGTGGAATAGTGGTTTTTTCTATACCCTGAGGAATACCCGAGAGACTGGACGGTCCCATGACAGACGTAAAGAAGCAAGCGGCACTGGATTATCACTCCCAACCGATCCCTGGAAAACTGTCGGTCGAAATCACCAAGCCGACTACTTCCGCCAAGCATTTGTCGATGGCCTACAGCCCAGGCGTCGCGGAACCGGTACGGGAGATCGCCAAGGACCCGGAAAACGCCTATCTCTATACCGGTAAGGGCAACCTGGTGGCGGTCATTTCCGATGGCACCGCCATCCTTGGGCTAGGCAATCTGGGGGCGCTCGCCAGCAAGCCGGTCATGGAAGGCAAGGGGGTATTGTTCAAACGCTTTGCCGGGATCAATTCGGTGGACATCGAGCTCAATGCCGAGAGCCCTCAGGCGTTCATCGATACGGTGGCGCGTATCGCCGACACCTGGGGAGGGATCAATCTCGAGGACATCAAGGCGCCGGAATGCTTCGAGATCGAACGAGCACTCATCGAACGTTGCAACATTCCCGTCTTTCATGACGATCAGCACGGGACCGCGATCGTCACGGCGGCGGGTATGCTCAATGCGCTGGATATTGCCGGCAAGAAAATCGCCGATGCGCGTATCGTGTGCCTGGGCGCCGGTTCGGCAGCCATCGCCTGCATGAAGCTGCTGGTCTCCTGCGGCGCCAGGGCCGAGAACATTTATTTGATCGACCGCAAAGGTGTGATTCATAGCGGTCGTGATGATCTCAATCAGTACAAGGCGATGTTTGCCACCCAGACGCCGCTGCGCACCCTCGACGAGGCGATCGAAAACGCCGATGTGTTCGTCGGTCTCTCCGGTCCCAATCTGCTTTCCTCCGAGCAGCTTCAGAAAATGGCCGCCAATCCGGTGGTGTTCGCCTGCTCCAATCCCGATCCAGAAATTGATCCTCAGGTGGCCAACGACGCACGGGACGATGTTATCATGGCGACAGGACGCTCCGATTATCCCAACCAGGTCAATAATGTCCTGGGTTTCCCGTTCATCTTTCGCGGCGCGCTGGATGTGCGTGCGACACGTATCAACGAGGAGATGAAGGTCGCAGCGGTTCACGCTATCAAGGATCTGGCCCGCGAACCGGTGCCTCAGGAGGTGCTCGACGCCTATGAGGTCGACTCCTTGGAGTTCGGTCGTGGCTACATCATCCCGACGCCCCTGGATGAACGTTTGCTGGACCGGGTGTCCTCTGCGGTTGCCCAGGCCGCGGTGGATTCCGGTGTGGCGCGTCGGCCTTATCCTTCGCACTACCCGTTGAAACATGTCGAGGATGTCTACGGCGTGTAACGCCTGGGTCGGTCACCAATGGTAGAGCAGCGACGCTGCCGTGGTGGTATCCGTATTCACCTCGGTATCGTCGTCATCTTCATCCTGGGGTGGGTCGGAGTTGTGCTTGATTTCATGAGAAATGCGTAAGGCGAGGCTGGCATTGAGTTGAGTGGTTATGGCGGAGAAGGTGCGTGTCGTGACATTGTCCCGCGTTCCTTCCACCGACAGCTCCTGTTGAAAACTCGTGCCCTCCGAAATCTGCCATTCGTAGTCCAGCGCGCCATAGCCTACCGCCAGATTCCTGACTTCCCCATTTTCCAGGGCATCGCGCCGGTAGCCCGGCCCCGTTTCCAGCGACAGCGTGTGCTTGGGGCCAGCCAGTACCTGGCGGCCGTAACCACTGATGAAGGTTGTCTGATAGCGATAACCGCTGAAACGCTCCTTCTCCCAGCGCGCGAAACCGAATAAGTAGTGTGGCCCGTCAAGATCGTAACGCTC
The DNA here is from genome assembly GCF_049808615.1 of Halomonas sp. GXIMD04776. Classification (NCBI taxonomy): domain Bacteria; kingdom Pseudomonadati; phylum Pseudomonadota; class Gammaproteobacteria; order Oceanospirillales; family Halomonadaceae; genus Halomonas; species Halomonas sp. GXIMD04776. Next base: position 102,488 of record NZ_JBNCAN010000006.1, read on the forward strand.
GCGACCGGCGATCAGATATTGTTCGGCACTGCTTTCGCCGTCTTCCTCGATCTTGCGTGTACTACCGCGAAGGCTGTGGGTCATGCGTCCTGTCAGCCAGGTCAGCCGTCCCTTGGCGATCAATGTCTCGCTGTCGGTATTGCCTGACAAGCTGGTATAGCCAAGTTCGGCCTGGCCGCTGAAGACCGGTGCTTCGTCATCGGGAGCGGGAGGGGCGTAAAACGAGGCGGCGGAGGCCTGTAAGGCGGTCAACGAAATGGCGAGCGTCAACAGAAGTGTTGGCGTAAGCCATGGGCGTGGCATGTCGAAAACTCCTGATACTCTCGTATTGGCGCAGATAGGCGTGCTATCTGCGACGGGGTGGAAAGGGCAGATTGGGCGGGCCTGTCAATACGATGACTAACCCGCCGAGCACCGTAGATCGTGGGCAGGCGCTGCTCAGAAGATCGCTTCGTAGGTGCCGGTACCCTGGGAACCGCTGCGATTTTCCAGATCGCGCTGAATACGCCGCGGCTCGAAGTCCGGTAGATTGCCTTCGCGGAATAATTCTTCGATACCGCCGGGTTGGTCGTCGTGCAGCAGTAATCCGCTATCCGGATCTATGCGCTCGGTAACGATACCTTCAGGGCGTTCGGGAAGGCTCTCCGGTGTGCCCTCGAGTGCCGCACGCATGAAGTCCTTCCAGATAGGTAGAGCCGCCTGTGCACCGTACTCGCCGGTGCTTTCATTACTGTCCTTGCCGACCCATACCGTCGCCACCAGGCGGGTATTGAAACCGGAGAACCAGGCATCGCGCTGTTCGTTGGTGGTGCCTGTCTTGCCGACGATGTCGTCACGATTCAAATCCAGTGCGGCGCGCCCGGTGCCGCGTTCGATCACGTCGCGCATCATGTCGCGCAGGATGTACAACGCATCGGGATCGACGACCCTTGGGGCGAGCGGGTACGTCTTGCCGTCGATGCGCGTCTCGCGAGCACTATCGGCGCAGTCGGGGCAGGCGACATTCGGTGTTGCCTCGGCAAGGGGTTCTTCCTCACCGACGTGCATCACCCGTTCGATATACCAGGGGGTGACCTTGAAGCCACCGTTGGCCAGTACCGCATAGGCGTTGGCCATTTCCAGCGGTGTCAGCGAGGCGCTACCCAAGGCCAAGGACAAACCATGCGGGAGGCGTCCTTCGGCAAATCCGAAACGCTCGAGGAACTCAATGGCGTTGTCCAGCCCCAGTGCCTGCAGAACACGGATGGTGACCAGGTTGCGCGAACGATAGAGGCCTACGCGTAGCCGGGTCGGTCCGCGAAATTCGCCTTCTGAATTACCCGGTCGCCAGTCTCCGCCCATGTCGCTCATCACCACTGGCGCATCGTTGACCACGCTAGCGGCGGTCATGTTGTTTGCCTGTAGCGCCGCCAGATAGATGAACGGCTTGAAGATCGAACCCGCCTGACGATTGGCTTGGGTTGCGCGATTGAATTTGCTCTGGGCGAAACTGAAGCCACCCTGGAGCGCTCGAATGGCACCGGTCTGAGGGTCGAGTACGACGATAGCCCCCTCGGCGCCGGGGCGCTGGGAGAGGCGCCAGTTGCCTTCGTCATCCTGCAGGATACGCACCAGCGAGCCACGCTGAGCAATCTGCTCGGCGCGTTTGGGCACCTCACCGCGCCATTTGGGGCTACGATATTCGCGGGCCCACTTGAGTCCTTCCCAGTTCAGGGTGACAAGCTCCGCATCGCCTGTCAGCACCTGCATCTGCTGCTGTTCGGTGGATACCACGATCGCAGGCTGCAAGGGCCCCATCACCGGGGTGCGGTCGAGAACCTTGAGCCAGTTGCTGACGTCGCCTTCGATGCCGCTGACCTGTACTTCGCTACTCTGAGCCGCTTGACGAGCTGTTTCCATGACTTCCGGCGAGGCGGAAAGTTCTTCTTCGAGTCCTTCGCGCTGGGTCTGGTCCTGGGCCTCGACCAGGCTGGGAGAAATGCCGGTCTCCTCGGCACCACGCCAGCCATGACGGGTGTCATACTCGATCAGCCCCTTGACGAGGGCGTTGCGTGCCTGCTCCTGCAGTTGACTGTCCAGCGTGGTATAGAGCCGGTAACCACCGGTATAGGCGTCGTCGCCGAACCGCTCGATGGCGAACTGACGGGACATTTCAGCGATATAGGACGCTTCGATCTCTACTTGTGCCGTGTGACGACGTGCCGTCAGCGGTGCTTGAACTGCCTCGTCATAACGGGCCGCATCGATGTAGCCCAGCTCACGCATGCGGTACAGAATCCAGTTGCGACGGATCAGTGAACGTTCAGGATTGGCCAACGGGTTGAAGGTGGAAGGCGCCTTCGGCAGGCCGGCGATCATGGCCTTTTCCGCCAGCGTCAGGTCAGCCAGCGGCTTGTCGTAATAGGTCTCCGCGGCAGCGGCGATGCCGTAGGCGCGATGGCCCAGGAATATCTTGTTGACGTAGAGCTCGAATATCTCTTCCTTGCTGAGAATCTGCTCCATCTGCAGGGCCAGCAAAATCTCGCGAATCTTGCGCGTGAAAGTGCGATCCAGGGTCAACAGATAGTTGCGCGCCACCTGCATGGTGATGGTGCTGCCGCCGGACTGAATGTTACCGCCACTGGCCACCAACTCGAATGCCGCCCGGGCAAGCCCTTTGGGGTCGACGCCGGGATGATCGAAGTAGCTGTCATCTTCCGCAGCCAGAAAGGCCTGGACCATATCATCGGGAATCACATCGTAGGTGACCGGGGTACGGCGCTCCTCGCCGAATTCACCGATCAGCTTTTCATCCCGGGTATAGATACGCAGTGGCGTCTGCAATTCATACCCTTGCAGCTGGCGCACATCGGGCAGGCCCGGGGCAAAGTACAAGGCGGCGCCGATCACGGCCAACACACAAGCCGCGCTCAACGAGATGAGAAGCCACAGGGCCGAGCCGAGCAGACGTCTGAAAAACTTCATGCAATATCAATGTCCGTGTAATCGAATGGCCGCCGAACGGTGAAATGCCGCACCAGCTTAGACTGCGCATTATATAGAAAGCGTGCGATGCGAAAACCAGCAAACAGGATTCCTTGTGAGGAATAAGTGTGAAATCGCCTTGGTGGCAGGCATCCAGAGGCGGGACGCGCATTAATGATTTTTTTGTAGAGGCCGATAAAACTCCATACGAACGATTACACGTACATAGGGGCCACACCGTGCTAGGGCTAAAAGCGCCCCCCAAGGGGCTTGTCGGGGTCGATATCACCTCGGCAACGGTCAAACTGATCGAACTGAAAGGACGTGGCCTACAGCGCCGCGTCGAAAGCTATGCGGTACGGCCCTTGCGGGAAGGTGCCGTGGTCGAACGTCGTATCCGCAACATGGATGACGTCGTCGATGCCATTGGTCTAGCCGTAGAGCAGGCTCGTCCGCGCAGTCGGCATGCCGCCGTGGCGATCCCCTCCAATGCCGCCATCACCAAAACGCTGACGCTACCCTCCTCGCTTAGCGATGAGGAAATCGAGGCACGTATTCGACTCGAATCCGACAAGCATATCCCCTTTCCGTTCAATGAAGTCGCCTTTGATTTTCAACGACTGGGCACGAATGCCCGCTATCCGGACCAGCAAGATGTACTACTGGTCGCCTGTCGGCAGCAGGAAGTCGCGCAGCTTACCGATGCGGTCCTGAGGGCAGGGCTCGAGCCTACGGCAGTGGATATCGAAGCGTTCGCTCTGGAACGGGTGTGCGGCGAGCTGTGTCGCCAGTTCGAACAGGAGGCAAATGAGAATGAGTGCGTCGCCCTGGTCGATCTTGGTGCCAACATGAACGCCTTTCATGTGTTGCAGCATGGACGCACCCTTTATAGCCGCGACACGGTCTTTGGCGGTCGCAAGTTGACCGATCAAATTCGTCAACGCTATGGACTGAGTCTTGAAGAAGCGGGGCTGGCCAAGAAGCGGGGCGGGCTGCCCGAGGATTACACCGATCAGGTGCTTATCCCCTTCGTCGATGCCGTGATTCAACAGGTCGGCCGCTCGCTGCAGCTCTATTACAGTGCTGGACGCAATCCTACGGTCAAGCATCTAATTCTGGCCGGTGGTTCCTGCGTGATCCCCGGTTTGCGTGAAAAGCTTGCCGCCAGCAGCGGTATGCAGGTAGGAATCGCCAATCCGTTCCAACATATGACCATCAACTCCCGCGTCAATGTTGCGGCCTTGACCAGTGATGCCCCAGCCCTGTTGACCGCCTGTGGCCTGGCAATGAGGTCTCTCCCATGAGCATTGAAATCAATCTGCTGCCTTGGCGTGCGGCGCAACGTGAAACTCGTAGCCGGCGTTTTTTAGTGGGGGTAGGGCTTGCGGCCTTGCTGGGTATTGCCGGCGGTTTGGGGTTGACGCAGTTCTATCAACACGCGCTGGACGCTCAGCATCAGCGTAATCAATACATTGAAACCCGGATGCAGCGTCTTGAGCAGGACATCGCCGCAATCCGTGAATATCAGACACTGCGGGAACGCATGCTGACCCAGATCGAATTGATCCGTGAGTTGCAGTTCAGTCGTCCCCAGACGGTTCGAGTATTTAATCAACTGGTGACGAGTCTGCAAGAGGGTGTGTATTACGACGAGCTCTCACGGAACAAGGATCAGCTGCGTTTTGCTGGCCGCGCCGATACCAATCGTCAGGTCTCCGATCAGTTGCGGGCGATCGCCGCGAGCGAGGTGTTCGCGATTCCTTTGCTGTCCGAGGTACAGGCAGAGGACGACGGGACGCGTAAACGCTTTGGCATGAGCGTAGACGAGATCCTGCCTAGCGCCACATCCGAGCAATACGCCAAGGAGGATAGGCCATGAACTTCAACGCTATGAACCTCAAGGCAGAGTGGCAGCGGCTGCGCGATCTCGATTGGCGTGGACTGGATGTGAGCGAAGCTGCCAGCTGGCCCGTGTCGTTGAAGGTGATCTGTCATGTGCTGGTTTTGACGGGTCTATTCGCCGCCATGAACTGGTACATGGCCGCTCCTCGCGCCGAATTGCTCGAGGAGGCCCAGGCGCAGGAACATGAATTGCTTCAGCGTTACGAAAGCAAGGCTTTCCAGGCCGCCAATTTGCCCTTGATGCGCGAGCAGATGGGCGAACTCGAAGCCCGCATGGCGGTGCTACTGGAAATGCTGCCTACGGGGGTGGAAGTGCCGGCGCTGATCGACAACATCAGCGACACCGCCCATGACAATCAGCTGGCCATCGATTTCATTCGCCTGCGTTCACCGGAACCTCAGGAGTTCTATACCGAGCAACCCTTCGATATTCAGGTTCAGGGCGATTATCACCGCATTGCCGCCTTTCTGTCCGGTGTCGCCGGATTGCCGCGCATCGTGACCCTGCATGATTTCAGTCTTGTACCGGTAGACCAGGCGAACACGCTGCGGCTGTCGATGCTGGCCAAGACCTATAACCATCGATCGGAGAACCAGCCATGAAGGGCCGCGTCATCGTTGGGGCACTATTGATACTGACACTGACAGGCTGTGGTGACAGTGATCTTGGCGCCCTAGAGCGCCAACTGAACGTCCTGCAAAGTCGCCCCAAAGGACAGGTCGCGCCACTTCCGGAAGCACCGGTATATCGTCCGGTGACTTATGATCAAGCCGCCGGCCGTAGCCCCTTCGCGCCTCAGCGCCCGGAAAACGAGCGAGACAATGGCACGAACATGGAGCTGGCGCCGGATCTGGAGCGCCCACGGGAACCACTCGAAGCCTACCCTCTGGACGGGCTGACCTTGGTTGGCACACTGCGTATTGATGGGCGGATCTCGGCCTTGGTACGCGATCCTGAGGGGGAAGTGCATCGTGTGTACTCCGGCGAGCATCTGGGCACTGACTTCGGCCGTATTACGCGTATCGATGAGTACTCCGTGCAACTCATGGAGATCGTACCGAATGGGCAGGGCGGCTGGATAGAGCGAAGCGGCAAGCTCGCATTGAACGACGACAACGAAAAAAAACGCCAAGGTTGAGATATCGCTGAATGAGTGGCCGATGAAGCGGTTCGCTTCTACGGGCATTCATACGATGGCTTTCAAGATGGCGGAACGCAGGGAATATGAGGAACGACTATGACACACATCATTCGCACGCTGCTGGCGACGGTGCTGCTTACCGGCGCCGGTTCGGCGCTGGCCCAGTCGGCACTTGTCGGCGTGGATTTCGAGCAGCCCGACGAGGACCGACTCGAGGTTGCGCTGCGCTTTTCCGGCGAGCTGCCGGAGGTGCGCAGCTACCGTCTCGAGTCTCCATCGCGGCTGACCATCGATCTGTTGGAGACCGCCAGCCAGTTAGCGCAACGCCGCTTCGATCTTGATCTGGCCGGTATTCGCCAGCTGGTGGCCGTGGAATCCGGCAAACGCACTCGGTTGGTGTTCGATCTCGAAAGCGACCTTCCCTATGCCATTCGTGAACAAGGCAATGCCTTGGTGCTCAGTCTGGGCAAGGGAACGCAAGAGGCATCGGCGCTTTCCGACCTGATCGCGACCGGTACCGTGATCGAGAGAGCGAGTGTCGATCTGGACGAGACGAGCCCGTATCTGGCCGAGGCGTCCGCCGACCTGAGCGAGTACAAGACCACTCCGGCGAAGCACCTGGAACCTCAGATCAAGGACATCGACTTCCGTCGCGGCGACGATGGTGCCAGTCGGCTGACAGTGATCTTCGATCGGAGTGGCATCGATGCTCGGGTCAGCGAGCGGGGCGATCGACGCATCGTTGCAGATATCAAGGGCGTGACCTTGCCTGCATCGCTTTTCCAGATACTGGATGTCAGCGATTTCGGCACCCCGATGCAGCGTGTTGTGCCGCAGCTCAAGGGGCAGGGAGTGCAACTGACGATCGAAGCCCAAGGCGATTATGCGATGCTTTCGACCTCGAATGGCCGTGAGCTGACAATCGAGGCCAGGCCGCTGACCCGGGCCGAGCGCGATGCCGAGGAGCGCGAACGCGTTACCTATACCGGCAAGCGCATCACGCTCAACTTCCAGGATATCGAGGTCCGCGAAGTGCTTGCGATCATCGCCGATTTCACCGGCCTCAATCTGGTCGCCCGGGACAGTGTACAGGGTAGCGTGACACTCAATCTGCAGGATGTACCCTGGGACCAGGCGCTGGATCTTGTACTCAAGAGCCATGGTCTGGCCAGCCGTCAGACCGGCAATGTACTGGTCGTGGCCCCGGCAGAAGAGCTGGCCGCCATGGAGCGTCTGGAATTCGAAGCTAAGGCCCAGATGCAGGAACTGGCCCCGTTGGCCACCGAGTACCTTCAGGTGCGCTATGCCAAGGCGGATGAACTTGCCGCGCTGCTGCGCGGTGGCGAAGGGTTCGGTCTGCTTTCCGAGCGCGGCAAGGTCAGTGTCGATGCCCGTACCAATACGCTGCTGATCCAGGAGGTGCCGGAGCAACTGGAGGCGATCAAGTTTACCCTCGACCAGTTGGATGTGCCGGTGCGTCAGGTGCAGATCGAGGCGCGTATCGTCATTGCGAGGGACAGCGCCGCTCGAGAGCTGGGGGTCAACTGGGGGTTGTCCTCGGCCGATCCAGTCAACGGCGTGTTGGGCAACGGCAGTAGCATGGATCTCGGCGGTGCTTCGAACGGCCAAGCGCCCAATGGCGGCTTGGCGGTAGATCTGGGCGACGACTTCAATCCCAGTAGCGTCTTCAGTTTCGGCTACCTCTCCGGCGATATCCTGCTCGATCTGGAGTTGCGTGCCTTGGAGAGCGAAGGCAAGAGCCAGACTATCTCCCAGCCCAAGGTGATCACCGCCAACCAGAAGAAGGCGGTCATCAAGCAGGGGCAGGAGATTCCGTATCAGGAAGCTACCTCCAGCGGTGCCACCAACGTCGAGTTCAAGGAAGCGGTGCTGTCGCTGGAGGTCACGCCTCAGATCACGCCGGACGATCGCATCATCATGGATCTGATCATCAACAATGATGATGTGTCCGATAGCCGATTCGACGGTGCACCGGCCATTGACACCAACGAGATCGAGACTCAAGTGCTGGTCAACAATGGTGAAACCGTGGTTCTAGGCGGAATTCTGACCACCGAACAACTGGAAAATCTGTTCAAGACACCACTACTGGGTGATCTACCGCTGCTGGGTCATCTATTCCGCTATACCGAACAGAGCAATCAGAAGGTAGAATTGTTAGTCTTCATTACTCCGAAAATCATCGAGGATAGACTGGCGATTCGCTGATGCAGGGTTTTCCCAATCTCTTTCTGATCGGCCCCATGGGGGCCGGTAAAAGCACCATCGGCCGCCTTCTGGCGGCCGAGTTGCAGCGCGATTTCGTCGATAGCGATCACGAAATTCAACGGCGTTGTGGTGCCGATATTCCCTGGATCTTCGACGTTGAGGGCGAGGCCGGCTTTCGCCTGCGCGAGCGGCTGATCATCGACGAGCTCAGTCAGCGTAGTGAAATCGTCCTTGCGACCGGCGGCGGAGCGGTGATGCATGAAGACAATCGTCAGGTGTTGCGTGAGCGCGGCACCGTGATCTATCTCTATGCCACCGTCGAACAGCAGTTGCGACGCACCGCCAAGGATCGTAACCGTCCTCTGTTGCGCAACAAGGATCCTGAGGCCGTGTTGCGTGGGTTGTTCGAGGTGCGTGATCCGCTGTATCGTGCCACCGCCGATCTGCTGGTTCGTACCGATCGGCGTGGCACGCGCTCGCTGGTCAACGATATTCTGAAACGCGTGACACGCCTCATCGACCCTTTGCAGACCAAGGCCTGAAATCCATGAATACATCGTCCGTTCAACCGCGCTCCCTCGACGTCGCCTTGGGTGAACGCAGTTATCCGATCCATGTCGGTGCCGGATTGTTGAGTGCTCCGGGACTGTTGCATTCTCATCTGGCGGGGCAGCAGGTCTTGATCGTCACCAGCGAGACAATAGCGCCGCTTTATCTTCAGTCACTCAAGCAAGGACTCGGTGACGATCTTGAGGTGCGCGAACTGATCTTGCCGGACGGTGAGCAGACCAAGACCCTGGCCACGGTAACGCGTATATGGGATACCCTGCTCGAGCTCGGTTTCAATCGTCGCTGTACCCTCATCGCTCTGGGTGGCGGGGTGATCGGGGACATGACGGGGTATGCAGCCGCTTGTTATCAGCGCGGCGTGGCCTTCATCCAGGTACCGACCACATTGCTTTCCCAGGTCGATTCCTCGGTGGGAGGAAAGACCGGGGTCAATCATCCACTGGGCAAGAACATGATCGGGGCCTTCTGGCAACCCCGGGCCGTGGTGGTCGATACCGCCACGCTTGCGAGCCTGCCGGTGCGTGAACTATCCGCGGGGCTTGCCGAGGTGATCAAGTATGGCCTGATTCGCGATCTCGATTTTCTCGCCTGGCTCGAACGTCACATGATCGAGTTGCGTAAGCTCGATGACGCTTTGCTCAGTGAGGCCGTCCTGCGCAGCTGCAGGATCAAGGCCGACATCGTGGCCGAGGACGAGACCGAGCAAGGCGTCCGTGCACTGCTCAACCTTGGGCATACCTTCGGTCATGCCATCGAAGCCCATCAGGGGTACGGCCATTGGCTGCATGGAGAGGCGGTGGGCGCAGGAATGTACCTGGCGGCGTTGCTTTCCCAGCGCCTGGGCTGGCTGGCAGAAGTCGAGGTCGAACGAGTGGGTAGTGTGCTGGCGGCAGCCGAGCTACCACTGGCGGCGCCAGAAAACATGGACGCAGCGGCTTTTCTCGAGCACATGCGCCGGGACAAGAAGAATCTGGACGCGCGCATTCGCCTGGTGCTTCTGCGTGGCCTGGGAGACGCCTGTATTTACGATGAAACCCCACCTGCATTGCTCGAGCAATTCCTGCAGGAGTGCCCTAGGGAAACACTGAATAAATGACTGCGCGCTGCAATCACTGCGTTGCGCGGTGCTGGTACGCCAGCCCGGTCGGAATCCTCACATATACCCCATATGCTGCGGTTCCTGTGCTTCGGGCGCCTTGTGCTTGATACCGCTCGCTGATTTATTCAGCACTTCCCTAAAGAGTAATCCTTTCTTTTTCACAGAATCTTGAATGAATTCATCGCCCGCGCCTGGTCGCGGGCTTTTGCATTGGCGTGGTAATTCAGGGTAGTCTTTCCCTCTTGCTGGTTGTGCATGGCTTATGCACAATCCGCATAATATAAGACTGCAGTCATCAATGCAGCGTCTGTTTTGCCCCCGTTTCATTCAGTTTCTGGCTATTCACGTTTTTAGAGGCGCGCCCATGAGAAAAGGTCTTCATCAGCCTGGTGAGTTTCGCGACAACTGTGGCTTTGGCTTGATCGCTCATATGCAGGGGCAGGCCAGTCATGATCTGCTACAGACGGCTATCGAATCCCTGACCTGCATGACGCATCGCGGCGGCATCGCGGCGGATGGCAAGACCGGTGATGGCTGTGGGTTGCTGTTTGCCATGCCCACCGATTTCATGCGTGCCATGGCCCAAGAGGCGTTAGGCGTTGAGTTGAGTCAGCGCTTTGCCGTCGGCGTGGTGTTCTTTCCGGATGACGACGCTCGGGAAACCCATGCTCGTGACACTCTGGAAGGTGAGCTTGTCGAGCGGGGTCTGACCGTGCATGGCTGGCGCGACGTGCCCACGGACGCCAGCGTGTGTGGTCCCATGGCCCTGGACTGCCTGCCGCGGATTCGTCAGATCTTCGTCGAAGCCAGTGACGATCGGCCCGACCCGGTATTCAACGTCGATCTCTTCATGGCGCGGCGTCTTGCCGAGCAGAAGCTCAAGCACGAAGAAGATTTCTACGTTTGCTCCTTGTCATCCCGGGTGCTGTCCTACAAGGGGCTGATGATGCCCGCGGACCTGCCTACCTTTTATCAGGATCTTGGTGACGCGCGCCTCGAGACCTCCACCTGCGTTTTCCATCAGCGTTTTTCGACCAATACCGCGCCCCGCTGGCCGCTGGCCCAGCCGTTTAGGCTTTTGGCGCACAACGGCGAGATCAACACCATCGAGGCCAATCGCGGCTGGGCCAACTCGCGCAAGGAGAACTTCGTCAGCGAGTTGCTGCCCGACGTCACCCAGCTCGAGGAGATCGTCAATACCGTCGGCTCCGATTCTTCCAGCATGGACAACATGCTCGAGGTGCTGCTCACCGGCGGCATGGATCTGTACAACGCCATCCGCATGATGGTGCCCCCGGCCTGGCAGAACGTCGAAACCATGCCGGGGGATCTGCGCGCCTTCTACGAATACAACTCCATGCACATGGAAGCCTGGGACGGGCCGGCGGGTCTGGTCATGACCGACGGCCGCAATGCCGTCTGCATGCTGGATCGCAACGGCCTGCGTCCGGCGCGCTGGGTGATCACCAACAATGGCTACATCACCCTGGCCTCGGAAATCGGGACCTATGGCTACAAGCCGGAAGACGTGGTGTCCAAGGGTCGGGTGGGGCCGGGGCAGATTCTGGGCGTGGATACCCACACAGGTGAAGTGCTGCATACCCAGGATATCGACAACCGGCTCAAGTCCGCCTTCCCCTACAAGCGCTGGCTGAAGGATCGCGCCCAGTATCTGGAATCGGCGTTGACGGAGCTTGCCCGTTTTCATCCCTTCGATGCCCAGGAACTCGCCGTCTATCAGAAGATGTTCCAGGTGACGTTTGAAGAGCGCGACCAGCTGCTGCGCCCCCTGGCGGAAAGCGGTCAGGAAGCGGTGGGGTCCATGGGCGATGACACCCCCATGGCGGTGCTGTCCCGGCAAAGCCGTGTGCTCACCGACTACTTCCGGCAGAAGTTTGCCCAGGTCACCAACCCGCCCATCGATCCGCTGCGCGAAGCGATCGTGATGTCCCTGGAAACCTGCTGCGGCGCCGAACTCAATGTGTTCGAGACCACCGAGGACCACGCTCATCGCCTGATTCTTACCGCCCCGATACTGTCGCCGCGCAAGTTCACCGCCCTGGTCACGCAAGACGACCCGGCATTTCGTAGCCAGACCCTGAGCCTGAATTACGACCCGGACAAGAGCACTCTCAAGCAGGCACTGCTGGCGCTTTGCCAGCAGGCAGAGCGGGCCGCCAGGGAAGGGGTGGTCATCCTGGCGCTGTCCGATGCGGAGCTTGAAAAGGGCCAGCTGCCGGTACATGCTGCCCTGGCTACCGGCGCGATCCATCATCATCTGGCGCGTCTGGCCCTGCGCCCCCGGGTCAATCTGATCGTGGAGACCGGCTATGCCCGGGACGCGCACCAGATGGCGGTGCTGTTCGGTGTCGGTGCCACGGCGATCTACCCCTATCTTGCCTATCAGGTGATGGCAGACATGCATCACAGCGGCGAGCTGGTGGGTAATCCGGCGGATGCTCGGGAGAACTACCGCAAGGGACTACAAAAAGGTCTCTACAAGATTCTTTCCAAGATGGGTATCTCGACCCTGGCCTCCTATCGCGGCTCCCAGCTGTTCGAGGCGGTAGGGCTCTCCTCGGAGGTCATGGACCTGTGCTTCTCCGGCATGATGTCGCGCATCGAAGGTACTGGCTTCGCCGAGCTGCAGATGCAGCAAGAGCTACTTGCCCGGGATGCCTGGTCCGCGCGCAAGCCCTTACGCCAAGGCGGCCTGCTCAAGTACGTTCATGAACACGAATACCACGCCTACAACCCGGACGTGGTGATGACCCTGCAGCGAGCCGTGCAGCAGGGTGATTACGCCGAGTGGAAGAAGTTCGCCCGCTTGGTCAACGAACGACCGGTGGCGACCATTCGCGATCTGCTCAAACTCAAGCCGGCCCCAGAGCCGCTGCCACTCGATGAGGTGGAGCCGGTGGAGGATCTGATACCTCGCTTCGACAGCGCCGGCATGTCCCTGGGCGCCCTGTCCCCCGAGGCCCACGAGGCGCTGGCCCAGGCCATGAACGAGACCGGTGGCCGTTCCAACTCCGGCGAGGGCGGCGAAGATCCGGCACGTTACGGCACCATCCGTAGCTCGAAGATCAAGCAGATCGCCTCGGGACGCTTCGGCGTGACACCCGCCTATCTGGTCAATGCGGAAGTGCTGCAGATCAAGGTGGCCCAGGGCGCCAAGCCCGGCGAGGGCGGCCAGCTACCCGGCAGCAAGGTCAACGAGCTGATCGCCCGGCTGCGTTATGCGGTGCCCGGCGTGACGCTGATCTCGCCGCCGCCGCACCACGACATCTACTCCATCGAGGACCTGGCGCAGCTGATCTTCGATCTGAAACAGATCAATCCAGAGGCCCAGGTGTCGGTCAAGCTGGTCTCGGAGCCGGGCATCGGCACCATCGCTACCGGCGTGGCCAAGGCCTACGCGGATCTGATCACCGTCTCCGGCTATGACGGTGGCACTGCGGCGAGCCCGCTGACCTCCATCAAGCACGCAGGCTCCCCTTGGGAGCTGGGATTGCCGGAGGTGCATCAGGCGCTGCGCATCAACGGCCTGCGGGACAAGATTCGCCTGCAGACCGACGGCGGGCTGAAAACCGGACTCGATGTGGTCAAGGCGGCCATTCTCGGCGCCGAGAGTTTCGGTTTCGGCACCGCCCCCATGGTGGCGCTGGGCTGCAAGTACCTGCGCATCTGCCATCTCAACAACTGCGCGACCGGTGTCGCCACCCAGCACAAGTACCTGCGCGACGAGCACTTCCGCGGCACCGTGGACATGGTCAAGCATTACTTTCGCTTCATCGCCGAGGAGGTGCGCGAGCTGATGGCCATGCTCGGGGTGCGCAAGCTCACGGATCTGATTGGGCGCACCGACCTGCTCGAGGTACTGGAAGGCGAGACCGCCTCCCAGCGCAGGCTCGATCTGACCCCGTTGCTGGAAAATGATCATGTCCCGGCGGATACGCCACAGTTCTGCCAGGTCAGCCGCAACGAACCCCACGACCCCGGGGCCAAGAACCGAGAAGTGCTCGAGGCGTTGATGACGGCCATCGAGGAAAAGTCCGGCGGCGAGTTCGAGTTCGCCATTACCAACTGCGATCGCAGCGTGGGGGCGCGAGCCTCCGGGGAGATCGCCAAACGCTATGGCGAAGCGGGACTCGAGGAGTCGCCGATCGTGGCGCGTTTCACCGGTGTCGCGGGTCAGAGCTTTGGCGTGTGGAATGCCCGCGGCCTGCATCTGTATCTCGAGGGCGATGCCAACGACTACGTCGGCAAGGGCATGAACGGCGGCAAGGTGGTCATCGTGCCGCCGAAAAACAGCCAGTTCGAAAGCCACAAGACGGCGATCATCGGCAATACCTGTCTGTACGGCGCCACCGGCGGCAAGCTGTTTGCGGCAGGGACCGCCGGTGAGCGCTTCGGCGTGCGCAATTCCGGGGTGCATGCGGTCATCGAAGGGGCCGGCGATCACTGCTGTGAATACATGACCGGCGGCGTGGTCTGCGTACTGGGCGAGACCGGCGTCAACTTCGGGGCCGGCATGACCGGTGGCTTTGCCTATGTCATCGACGAGGATCGCACCTTCGTCGACAAGTACAACCACGAGCTGGTGGAGATTCATCGCGTCAATACCGAAGCCATGGAGGCTTACCGTCGCCATCTGCGGGAAATGATCCAGGAGTATGTCGCCGAAACCGACTCGGCTCGGGGCCACGAGATCCTTGAGGACTTCTCCGACTTCATTCGTCATTTCTGGCTGGTGAAGCCCAAGGCCGCGAATCTCCGGGAATTGCTTGCCCAATCCCAGCGTCAGCCGGAATAAGAGATAGCGCCAGCCGGAACAAGAGGACTTACTTAATGGCAAACCGTCTGAACAACGATTTCCAGTTCATCGATGTCGGCCGCCAGGACCCGCGCAAGAAGGAGGCGCGGACCCGAGCGCGCGAGTTCACCGAGATCTACGAGCCTTATAAACCCAGCGAAGCAGCCAGCCAGGCGCATCGCTGCCTGCACTGCGGCAACCCCTACTGCGAGTGGAAATGCCCGGTGCACAACTATATTCCCAACTGGCTCAAGCTGGTCAGCGAGGGCAACATCCTCGAAGCCGCTGAACTATCGCACCGCACCAATACGCTACCTGAGGTGTGCGGACGGGTGTGTCCGCAGGATCGACTCTGTGAAGGGGACTGCACCCTCAACGACGGTTTCGGCGCGGTGACCATTGGCTCCGTGGAGAAGTACATCACCGACACCGCCTTCGCCATGGGCTGGCGCCCGGATATGTCCAAGGTGGCCTGGACCGACAAGCGGGTGGCAGTGATCGGTGCCGGTCCCGCGGGGCTCGGCTGTGCCGATATCCTGGTGCGCAACGGCGTCAAGCCGGTGGTCTTCGATCGCTATCCGGAGATCGGTGGCCTGCTGACCTTCGGCATCCCGGAGTTCAAGCTCGAGAAGAACGTCATGAAGCGCCGTCGGGCGGTGTTCGAGGAGATGGGAATCGAATTCCGACTCAACGTCGAGATCGGCAAGGACGTGACCATCGACGAGCTGCTCGAGAAATACGACGCGGTGTTCATGGGCATGGGCACCTACAAGTACATGGAGGGCGGCTTTCCCGGGGAGGATCTGCCCGGCGTCTACAAGGCGCTGGATTTCCTGGTGGCCAATGTCAATCACTGCCTGGGCTTCGAGAAGGATCCGGCGGATTACATTTCCCTCAAGGGGCAACGGGTAGTGGTATTGGGTGGTGGCGATACCGCCATGGACTGCAACCGTACCTCGATCCGTCAGGGGGCGACCAGCGTGACCTGTGCCTATCGCCGTGACGAAGGCAACATGCCCGGTTCCAAGCGCGAGGTGGCCAATGCCCGGGAAGAGGGGGTGGAGTTCCTGTTCAATCGTCAGCCGGTGGCGGTGATCGGCGAGGAGAAAGTCGAAGGGGTCAAGCTGGTGCGCACCCGCCTGGGTGAGCCGGACGAGAACGGGCGTCAGCGCCCGGAGGTAGTGCCGGGCTCTGAAGAGGTGCTGGAGGCGGACGCGGTGATCATCGCCTTCGGCTTTCAGCCCAGCGATATCGAGTGGTTCGAGCCCCAGCGGATCGAGATCGATGAACGGGGCCGGGTCACTGCGCCGGAGCACGGCAACTTCGCCTTCCAGACCAGCAACGAGAAGATCTTCGCCGGTGGCGACATGGTGCGCGGCTCCGACCTGGTGGTCACCGCGATTCATGAAGGGCGCCAGGCGGCGGAGGGTATTCTCGATTATCTGGAGGTGTGACAACGCAAGGGTATGCACCAGGCTGCGCGCCATGCGATACGCAAAGGCGAATTCCATCACTTAGCTTGTGGCCTGAGCGTCGGGCAGGAACAAGGTCCTTCTTGCCTGCCCTCGAGCGACATCCATGTCGCTCGTCGCTCGCCACTGCGTTCGCGATGGCGCCTTCGCGAAAGTCGCTTTACCGCGCAGCCTGTTGCTAGACCCCATGCCGAGCGGCGCCAGGTGCAGGAAAAAGCGAAGCTCCTTTTTCAGGGCCGGAAAATACATCCATGCTATTCCGGCATTTCCGCCATCCATGGCGGTCAGATGAAAAGGGAGCGCCTAGGGATGGGTTTACAGCGTCTTCGCTGTTCCTGTACCTGGGGTAGCCGCGGTAATGCAACGCAGCGTTCTAAATTGAGCCCCCACCCCGAGTCTGCTATTCTGGCGTCCCATCCGGGCCCGATTCTCCTTGCGGCCCTTTTTAGAGCTTCTGCTCACGATTCGACAGGTTTTCCATGACACGATATATCTTCGTGACCGGCGGCGTTGTGTCCTCTCTCGGCAAGGGCATCGCCTCAGCCTCCCTCGCAGCGATTCTCGAGGCGCGCGGCCTCAAGGTCACCATGCTCAAGCTGGACCCGTACATCAACGTTGATCCGGGCACCATGAGTCCGTTCCAGCACGGCGAGGTATTCGTCACCGAAGATGGCGCGGAGACCGATCTCGACCTAGGGCACTACGAGCGTTTCATCCGCACCAAGATGACCCAGGCCAACAACTTCACCACCGGCCGCGTCTATGAACACGTGCTACGTAAGGAACGTCGCGGCGACTACCTGGGGGGCACCGTGCAGGTGATCCCGCACATCACCGACGAGATCAAGCGCCGTATCTACGAAGGCGGCGAAGGCTTCGATGTGGCGCTGGTGGAAATCGGCGGCACCGTGGGGGACATCGAATCGCTGCCGTTTCTCGAGTCGATTCGTCAGCTTCGCAGCGAAGTGGGTGCCCAGCGTGCGCTGTTCATGCACCTGACCCTGGTGCCCTACATCAAGACCGCCGGCGAGACCAAGACCAAGCCGACCCAGCACAGCGTCAAGGAACTGCGCTCCATCGGCATCCAGCCGGACATCCTGATCTGTCGCAGCGAGGTCGAGCTCGAGGAGACCGAGCGGCGCAAGATTGCGCTGTTCACCAACGTCGAGGAGCGGGCCGTGGTGCCGCTGCAGGACGCCGACACCATCTATCGCATCCCGCTGATGCTGCACGAATTTGGTCTGGACGAGATCGTCTGCGACAAGCTGCGTCTCGAGGCCCCGGAGGCCGATCTGACCGAATGGATTCATGTGCTGGATGCCAAGCTCAACCCCTTGAAGTCGATCAACATCGCCATGGTCGGCAAGTACATGGAACTGCTCGACGCCTATAAATCGCTCAACGAGGCGTTGGTGCACGCGGGCATCCAGTCTCGGGTCAAGATCAACATCGATTACGTCGATGCGGAGGTGATCGAGCGCCATGGCACCGAGCGCCTGGCCGGCAAGGATGCGATTCTGGTGCCTGGCGGCTTTGGTGAGCGGGGCGTGGAGGGCAAGGTTCTGGCGGCTCGCTATGCTCGTGAGCAGAGGGTGCCCTATTTAGGCATCTGTCTGGGCATGCAGGTCGCGGTGATCGAGTTCGCGCGCCATGTCGCCGGCTGGGAGGATGCCAATTCCACGGAGTTCAGCCGTGATACCCAGCATCCGGTGATCTCGCTCATCGCCGAATGGATCACGCCGGAAGGCAAGATCGAATTGCGTGACGAGGCGTCCGACTTGGGCGGCACCATGCGTCTGGGCGGACAGGTCTGCCAGCTCAAGCCGGGTTCCAAGGCCCATCAGGCCTACGGGTTGGATGCCATCACCGAGCGTCATCGTCATCGTTACGAGGTCAACAACCAGTTCGTCGAGGCGCTGGAGCAGGCCGGGCTGGTCGTCTCCGGCAAGAGCGTCGACAACTCTCTGATGGAAGTGATCGAATTGCCGGATCACCCCTGGTTCGTGGCTTGCCAGTTCCACCCCGAATTCACTTCCACGCCGCGGGATGGGCATCCGTTGTTTTCCGGCTTCGTGCAGGCAGCGCTTGAGCATAAGGCGGCGCGCGCTCGCGCTCAGGGAGTGGTGACATGAGCGACCGGGTCGTTGAGTTCGCCGGCCTGCAGGTCGGCAATACGCTGCCGTTCATGCTGTTCGGCGGGATGAACGTGCTGGAATCTCGGGACATGGCGATGGACGTCGCCGAGACCTATATCGAGGTGTGCGCTCGTTTGGGCATCCCCTATGTGTTCAAGGCCAGTTTCGACAAGGCCAATCGCAGCTCGATCCACTCCTACCGTGGTCCTGGTCTGGAAAAAGGCATCGAGATCCTTGCCGATATCAAGTCGCGCTTCGATGTGCCTGTTATCACCGACGTGCACGAGCCTTGGCAGGCGGCGCCGGTAGCCGAGGTGGCGGATATCATTCAACTGCCGGCGTTTCTGGCGCGTCAGACCGATCTGGTGGTGGCCATGGCCGAGACCGGGGCGGTGATCAACATCAAGAAGCCGCAGTTCGTCGCTCCCCATGAGATGCGCCATATCATCAAGAAATGCCAGGAAGCGGGTAACGAGCGCCTGATCCTATGCGAGCGCGGCTCGAGCTTCGGCTACAATAACCTGGTGGTCGACATGCTTGGCTTCGGCGAGATGAAGCAGACCGATTTCCCGGTCATTTTCGATGTGACCCATTCATTGCAGCGCCCCGGCGGTCGCTCGGACAGCGCCGACGGGCGCCGTGCTCAGGTGTTCGATCTGGCTCGTGCCGGAATCGCCGTGGGCCTGGCCGGACTGTTTCTCGAGGCCCATCCCGATCCGGATAAGGCACTGTGTGACGGACCCTGCGCCTTGCCGCTGGACAGGCTTGAGCCGTTCCTGAATCAACTCAAGCAGCTCGATGAACTGGTCAAGGGTTTTCCCACGATCCAGGTACAGTAATCTCGTTTCCGACAACGCTGAACCAAACAAAAGGATGGCATGACATGGCAGAGATCGCCGATATTCACGCTCTGGAAGTACTCGACTCCCGCGGCAATCCGACCGTACAGGCCGAGGTCATTCTCAAAAGCGGTACGCGCGCCAGTGCCTGTGCGCCAAGCGGTGCCTCCACCGGTTCTCGGGAAGCGTTGGAGCTGCGCGATGGCGACAAGGCGCGCTATCTGGGCAAGGGTGTGCTCAAGGCCGTCGAGGCGGTAAACACCAAGATTCGCGAACGCCTCATGGGCATGGATGCCAGCGATCAGCGGGGGCTGGACAACGCCATGCTGGAACTCGACGGCACCGACAACAAGGCCAACCTGGGCGCCAACGCCATCCTCGCGGTCTCCCTGGCTGCCGCCAAGGCCGCCGCCACCGAGCAGGGTGTCCCGCTCTATGCCCACATCGCCGAGCTATATGGTCAGCCCGGTCAGTACAGCATGCCGGTGCCGATGATGAACATCATCAACGGCGGTGAACACGCCGATAACAATGTCGACATGCAGGAGTTCATGATTCAGCCGGTGGGTGCGCCAAATTTCCGTGAGGCGCTGCGCATGGGAGCGGAAATCTTTCATGCCTTGAAAAAGGTACTTTCCAGCCGAGGTCTGGCCACGGCGGTAGGTGACGAAGGCGGCTTCGCTCCCAATCTGGATTCCAATGCCGAGGCCCTGGCGGTGATCAAGCAAGCGGTGACGGATGCCGGCTATACCCTGGGCAAGGACATTACCCTGGCACTCGACTGTGCCTCTTCTGAGTTCTACAAAGACGGCGAGTATGATCTGGCCGGCGAAGGCAAGCGCTATGACGCCGCCGGGTTTGCCGACTACTTGGCGGGGCTGGTCGAACAGTACCCGATTGTCTCCATCGAGGACGGCATGGATGAGTCCGATTGGGATGGTTGGAAGATCCTGACCGACAAGCTCGGCGACAAGGTGCAACTGGTGGGCGATGATCTGTTCGTCACCAACACGCGTATCCTCAAGCGCGGCATCGACGAGTCGATCGGCAACTCGATACTGATCAAGTTCAATCAGATCGGGTCGCTCTCCGAAACCCTGGACGCCATCAAGATGGCTCAGGACGCAGGGTTCACGGCGGTGATCTCGCATCGCAGCGGCGAGACCGAGGATACCACCATCGCCGACCTTGCCGTGGCAACCTCCGCGGGGCAGATCAAGACCGGTTCGCTCAGCCGCTCAGATCGTATCGCCAAGTACAACCGCCTATTGGTAATCGAGCAGGAACTGGGCGACAAGGCCCGGTATCCCGGGCTCAAGGCCATCAAGGGTCAAGGGTGAGCCAAGTTTTCATCTTCTGCGTTTGAATTCCGTGTTACGGATTTAACTAAAACTCTGTGTCAGCGGTATCGGTCATCTTGATGCCGCTGCATCATTCGGCGCGGTTGTAATGCTTACAACCTCTTCTTGCCTCTCTTGACCGTCGTCAATGTCTTCACTTCGTGTAAGACATTTCCTACAAAGAGGCGAGGTTCTTATGGACAAAACTAACTTAAATTAGTTTTTGCCCATGCGCTGCTGATAACAAGCTCTTGTTTTAGAACACTTCAAATTTTTTCTAAAGTTTGGTCGCTATCAGTCGATATTGGCCCCCCCCGTTGCGAGGTTTCCTCAATCTGACAAGATAGACACAGGACTTCGTTAGCCAAGCGCTAACAGCAGGGACGCACATGGTCGTTGGCTCGTTCGGCATGACAGACAGGAGGTCGGGACCGGACAAGGAAGAAGCCAAGGGAAGCGGGTACAGGGAATTACCCTCATGGAACGGCTGGGAGCGGGCGACCTTCGGGTCGCCTTTTTTATGCTCTGTAGGGTGTTGGCCCTTTGTGGTGCTGGTCTTCAGCGTTCGAGTTGCTCGAGTTTGCCGGGTTTGCCGTCCCACGCTTCGGCATCCTCTGGCGGGTCCTTCTTCTCGGTAATATTCGGCCACACCTCGGCGAGCTCAGCATTGATTTCAATGAAGGCCTCTTGATTGTCCGGCAGTTCGTCTTCCGAGAAAATTGCTTCTGCGGGGCACTCCGGCTCGCACAGCGCGCAGTCGATGCACTCGTCGGGGTGGATCACCAGAAAGTTGGGACCTTCGTAGAAGCAGTCGACCGGACACACCTCCACGCAATCGGTGTACTTGCAGCGGATGCAGTTTTCGGTGACGACGAATGTCATGGTGTCTCCCTCGGGCTTGATGTGCTAGATGCCGTCGCATCAGCGGTTGAATGTTATAAAAACGTGCTGTTTATAAGGCTTTGTTTTATCGAGTTCCGATTCTAGTCACGCTGGACCTGGGCGAACAAGTCGTACCTGCACGACCGGCTATGCGGTCATTTCCTTTAAAGGGTCTCACGCCAGCGATACAGCAGCTCGAGGGCTTGCCGAGGCGACAGCTCGTCCAGTGCCAGGCTACTGAGTTCGTCAATCAGCGGATGCGGCGTGCTGGCGAACAGGTCCGCTTGCTGGGGGGCTGTGCTTGCAGGCCTATTGCCTGATGAGCGCTGGCCCTGATCGATCTCCTGCTGTTCGAGACCGGTCAGCTTGTCCCGGGCTCGCGCAATGACACTTTGCGGCACCCCGGCCAACTGTGCCACCTGCAGACCATAACTCTGGCTGGCAGGGCCTTCCTCCACCCGATGCATGAACACGATACCGTCCTTGTGTTCCGCCGCGGTGAGATGCACGTTGGCCACGCCCTCGAGCTGCTCCGCCAGGGCGGTCATCTCGAAATAGTGGGTGGCGAACAGCGTGAAGGCCTTGACCCGGGCCAGGTGCTCGGCGCTCGCCCAGGCCAGGGACAGGCCATCGAAGGTGCTGGTGCCGCGTCCTATCTCGTCCATCAGTACCAGGCTTTCTTCGGTCGCATTATGCAGGATGCTGGCGGTTTCGGTCATTTCCACCATGAAGGTCGAACGTCCGCCGGCGAGATCGTCGCTCGAGCCGATGCGGGTGAAGATGCGATCCAGGGTGCCGATCTCGGCCCGCTCGGCGGGCACAAAGCTGCCACAGTGAGCGAGCAGTGCGATCAATGCCGCCTGGCGCATATAAGTAGATTTACCACCCATGTTGGGTCCGGTGATCACCAGCATATGACGCTCTGGATCAAGACGCAGGTCATTGGGTACGAAGGGGTGTTCGCTGACATGCTCCACCACCGGGTGACGCCCGTCGAGGATGCAGATGCCCGGTGTGTCGAGAAGCTGCGGACGCACGAAATCCAGCGCCTGAGCGCGTTCGGCGAAAGTCGTCAGCACGTCGAGGGCGGCCAGGGCTTGTCCCGTCGCTTGAAGCGGGTTGAGTTCAGCGTTCAGGGTGTCGAGCAAGCCCTCATAGAGCAGTTTCTCCCGGGCCAGGGCCTTGGATTTTGCCGACAGCGCCTTGTCTTCGAACTCCTTGAGCTCGGGAATAATAAAGCGCTCAGCATTCTTTAGCGTCTGGCGGCGAATATAGTCTGCCGGGGCGTCCCGAGCCTGGGCGCGGGGGATCTCGATGAAGTAGCCGTGTACCCGGTTGTAGCCGACCTTGAGTCCGGCCAGCCCGGTGCGCTCCCGCTCCCGGGTCTCGAGCTTCACCAGATAGTCGCCGGCATGCTCCGCCAGGCCGCGGAACTCGTCGAGTTCCTCATCAAAGCCTGGGGCAATCACGCCGCCATCGCGAATCACCACCGGCGGGTTGTCGAGCAGGGCGCGAGTCAGAAGATCGGCCAGATCCGGGTAAGGGTGAATATGATGGCGTAAGTCATCGAGGACGCTGCCGTCATCCAGTTGGGCCAGCTCTTCCTGAAGATCCGGCAGCGCGTTCAGCGCATCGCGCAGGCGTGCCAGATCCCGGGGGCGGGCGCTGCGCAGGGCAACCCGGGCGAGAATGCGTTCGACATCGCCGATCTGTTTGAGCATGTCGTGCAGGGGGGCGTGCGCCTCATTGCCCAGCAGCAACTGCACTGCGCCTTGGCGGGCGACGATCTGCTCGCGACTGCGCAGTGGGCGATTGAGCCAGCGCTTGAGCAAGCGCGCCCCCATGGCCGTGGCGGAAGTGTCGAGCACGCTGGCCAGGGTGTTGTCACCCGTACCGCTCAGATTGGTGTCGATCTCGAGATTGCGGCGGCTGGCGGCGTCGATGACCACCGCATCGTCGCGGCTTTCCACTCCCAGGGCCGTTACATGAGGTAGTCGCGAGCGCTGGGTATCCCGGGCGTAGTCGATGAGTACTCCGGCGGCGGTGATGGCAAGCGATAGGTGGGCGCAGCCGAAGCCCCGCAGGTCGGCGACGCCGAACTGATCGCACAACAACCGGGTCGCGGATTCCAGGTCGAACAGCCATTCGCTTTGACGTTTGAGCCCTCGGCGCTCTCTCAAGCTGGCTGGCAGCTCCCGCTCGTCGGCGGTCAGCAGCTCCGCTGGATCGAGGCGATGGATTTCCGCCAGCATATCGGCGTCGCTATCGACTTCGAGCACGCTGAAGCGACCGCTTGATAGCTCCAGCCAGGCAATCCCCCAGCGCCCGTTTCGGCAATGCAAGGTGACCAGAAGATTGTCGCGCTTGGCGTCGAGCAGGGCCTCGTCATGCAGCGTACCCGGCGTGACGATGCGCACCACCCTGCGTTCCACCGGCCCCTTGCTGGTGGCCGGGTCGCCTATTTGCTCGCAGATCGCCACGGATTCGCCACACTTGACCAGACGCGCCAGATAGCCCTCGGCGCTGTGGTAGGGCACGCCGGCCATGGGAATCGGCTTGCCCGCGGATTGACCGCGCTGGGTGAGGGTAATGTCGAGCAACTGCGCGGCGCGACGAGCATCGTCGAAGAACAACTCGTAGAAATCGCCCATGCGATAGAACAGCAACACCCCCGGATGTTCGCGCTTGATCTTGAGATACTGCGCCATCATCGGGGTATGTTGGGGGCTTTTCGTCTCGATCGCGTCTGGCATGGCGTATTCGAATTCCCTTTATACGTGGGCCGGCCATTCTATCCCAGTCCACCGAGGCTTCGACAGTTCGATTGACGATGACGGCAGCAGCTATGCTGTCAAGGAGCTGCTGGAAGAAACGAAGAGTAAGGTGGATGAGGCGTTTTACACCTTGATCGGCAGGGCAAGGAGGCGATGTGAGACAGACGTTTCGATGGAGCCTGCTGGGAGTTCTGGGCCTTGTGGCACTGCTGGTGGGGCCGATGTTGCTGATCGAATCCTCCTGGGCTCGGGCCTTGCTGGAAGATCAGATCAGTAAGCGTCTAAACGGACGCGACGTGGAAATCGGCGAGCTCGAGATCGACTGGGGTTGGCCGTTGTCGATCCGGCTCGAACGGCTCAGCGTTGCCAATCCCGATTGGGTGCCTCACTCACATCTGCTCGACCTCGAGGCCTTGGCGCTCACTCTGGATCTGGGCGCGCTGCTGCAAGGCAAGGTCGCGCTCGAGCGTCTGCATCTGCAGCGCCCGGAAATTCACTTGGCCAGGCGCGAGGATGGCACCACTAGCTGGTCGGGGCTATTCGCTGGTGACGATAAGCAAAGTGGCGAGGGCGGGGGGCCTACCATCAGCCCGGACGTGGTCAGCATCGATCAAGGACGCCTGACCTATGGCGATGCCGCGCGGGACCTGGA
Organism: Halomonas sp. GXIMD04776; assembly: GCF_049808615.1. NCBI lineage: Bacteria > Pseudomonadati > Pseudomonadota > Gammaproteobacteria > Oceanospirillales > Halomonadaceae > Halomonas > Halomonas sp. GXIMD04776. The sequence goes on from NZ_JBNCAN010000006.1 coordinate 127,304, forward strand.
GCTTGCTGTCGAGGTTCGCACCCAGGACTCTGACCAAGCCACTAATGCGGGAGGGCCGCGGCGAATCCTGATCGATGGACAGGGCATCTATCAGGACGAGTCCGTGACGTTCAGTGGGCGAGGCGGGACGCCATCGGCGGCTCTGAACGATGAATCCGAGGCCTATCCGCTGCAACTTCAAGGCGCGCTCGGCCAGCTGCACGCCAGTTTCGATGGGCGGCTGCGCGATATTGCCCAACCGCTGTCATTAGAGGGAAAGATCGACGTGAGTGCTCCGGAGAAGACTGATCTGGCAGCCTTGCTCGACAAGCCTGAACTCGATCTACCGGGGCTCGAGTTCCATGCCCGGCTGAGTCACGTCGATCGGCATTGGGCGCTCGAGGAGATCGACGCGCAATTGGGAGACAGCACCGTCATCGGTTCGGCGAGGGTGACCCTGGGTGAGCGTCCACGCATCGACGTCCAGCTCGATGCCGATCGGCTCAAGCTCGAGCAGTGGGGCGTCACCGAACTGGGTAGCGACCAGGAGCGACGACAAGCGGAACAGGCCATCGAGCAGAAGGCCGAGCATGTTGCCTGGGATCGACGCTGGGCCGAACGTCTGGTGCCTCTGACTAAGGTCGATGCGCGCATCGATCTCGCTGTCGACAGGGTGAGTTATGGTGACACCCGGCTCAGCGGGGTAGTCCTTAGAGGCGGTCTCGAACAGGGACGGCTGACGCTGGAGCGCCTGCGTGTCGCCCAGAGTGAAGGAGAGATGGCGGCTCAGGGTTGGCTGAAGGTGGGTTCCGATACCCTGGACGGCGATATCGAACTTCAGGCGAGGCGGCTGGATCTGGGTCAGGCCCTGGCACCGCTCGGATTCCAGGAACTCGGCATTCTGGACGGCAAGCTCAATGCACGTCTCGAACGGGGCGACCTGGAACTGGACGACACGGCGCTGACTTACAGGTCGCCCGATCAGGAGTTATTGCTGCGTGTGAATGCCGAAAGCACCTCCATCGGCGATGAAGACGAGTCGAGGGTGCGCCTTTGGGGTAATGGTCGCCGGCAAGGAGAGCCCTTCGAATATGATGTCGAGGTAGGGCCGCTGCTTACCCTGGACGACCCGGACAAGGCCTACCCGGTTCAGGGCTGGGCGACGTCCCGGAAATCCCGGCTCGAGGTCGATGGCAATCTCGAGCAGCCGCTGAAGATCGCTCAGGCACAAGGCTCATTCCAGCTCTCCGGCCCCAACCCGGCACGCCTCAACCGGCTGACCGGCCTGAATCTTCCCGCCTTGCCGCCTTATCGGCTGGCGGGGGAGCTGCGCGTCAAGGACGAGCTCGTGCGTCTGCTCGGTCTGGACGGGCATTTCGGCAACAGCGATGTCGGCGGTGACGTGCGGCTGCGGCTGAGTGAGCGCAATATGCTATGGGCAACGCTCTACTCCCAACGCCTGGATCTGGATGATCTGGGGCCCTTGTTGGGAGTGGCCCCCGATACAGGGAGCGGCGAGGCGGTCTCTTCCAGGCAGCAGCGTCTTGCCGCCAAGCAGAGGCGTAGTCCGGGCATCTTTCCCGATACACAATGGAACCTGGAGGGACTGCGGCGCATGGACGCCGAGGTGCGCTACAGCGCGACCCAGGTCTCGGCGAAGGATATTCCCATTTCGGAATTTGAACTCGACCTGAGTCTGGAAGAGGGCGTGCTGACCCTGGAGCCGCTACAAGCGGGTATCGGTGGTGGACAAATGATTACGCAGTTGCGTATGGATGCCCGGAAAGCGCCCCTCGACGGCAGTCTCGATCTTTCCCTGCGGCGTATCAACTTGAAACCCTTGCTACGCAAGGTCGAGTTGTCCGACATCGCCAGGGACTCCGCCGGTACCATTGGCGGGCAGGGGAAAGTGCGCTTTCGTGGCAACTCCCTGGATGAGGTAATGGCGGGGCTGGATGGCAATCTGGAACTGGCCATGTCCAGCGGGCGCCTAGACATGTTGGTCATCGAAGCCCTGGGACTCGATCTGGCCGAGGCGCTGATAGGGACCCTGGTGGATTCCGACAAAGTGCCCATGCAGTGCGCCTATACTCGGCTCGATGCAACTCGAGGCGAGGTGGTGGTCGAGCAGTTCTTTATCGGTACCGCGGATAGCAACCTGACCGGTGGCGGCTCGATCGACCTGGGTGACGAACGCCTCGATCTGGTATTCGAGGCGCACCCCAAGGACCCCAGTCTGTTGGCCTCCGATTCGCCGGTGAAACTCCAGGGGCTGCTGAGCGAGCCCAAGGTGGAGGTGGTGTCCCGGGAACTCGTGGCCCGGGGCGTGCTCTCGGTACTGGGGGCGGTCATCGCGCCACCGCTGGCGATCCTGCCCTGGATCGAGCCGGGTACCGGTGAAGGTGTCGGGCCGGGATGCCGGCAGGTCCTGCGGGAGTTTTCTACGGGCGAAGAGATGCGGTGAAGTTCCCGAAATCGAACACGACTCGGCCGGCGGCTTTAAACGTCCGCAAATACCGCTATCCTACGCGTATCATCCGCGCTCGTGAGTATGAGGTAGCCTCATGGTGTACGAAGAGGAATTATTGAAGCTAAGTGAACGCCTGGGCGACGCCTGCCGCCGTCAAACAGCGACGGTGACCACAGCGGAGTCCTGCACCGGCGGCGGTGTTGCCGCGGCGATCACTGATATCGCTGGTAGCTCGGATTACTTCGAGACCGGCTACATAACCTATGCCAACGTCTCCAAAATGCGCTTGCTGAAGGTGTCCAAGTCGATGCTTGAAGGCTACGGCGCCGTCAGTCAGGAGACGGTGGAAGCCATGGTCAAGGGCGCCTGTCTCGAAAGTGGTGCCGATATCGGAGTGGCGGTCAGTGGCATTGCAGGCCCCGATGGTGGCAGCGACGAAAAACCGGTGGGTACCGTGTGGTTTGCCTGGGGCGATGCCTCGCGTCAGCATGCCGAGCGGCACGTATTTGAAGGAGATCGTCTGCAGGTGCGTCATCAGGCGGTGCGAGTGGCGCTTGAAGGACTCATTGACTGGCTTGAAAAATAGCGACGACGGCGACGAAAAATAGCCGATATCCGTGTCTGCAGGAGTAGGCGCGTGATTTTTTTTACGGCATAATACTGGTCAATCATACAGTAATCGTATCGGGAGACATCCATGGCACAGGACGACAATCGTTCAAAAGCCCTCAATGCGGCGCTTTCGCAGATCGAGCGTCAATTCGGCAAAGGCACCGTGATGCGTCTGGGCGACACGCCCCGGGTCATCATGCCCTCTGTATCCACCGGCTCCCTGGGGCTGGATATCGCCTTGGGGATCGGCGGGCTACCGCTGGGCCGTGTCGTCGAGATCTTCGGACCGGAATCCTCGGGCAAGACCACCCTTACGCTGTCGGTCATCGCTCAGGCACAAAAGCAAGGTAAGACCTGTGCCTTTATCGATGCCGAGCACGCCCTTGACCCGAGCTATGCCGAGAAGCTCGGCGTCAATCTCGATGATCTACTGGTTTCCCAGCCGGATACCGGCGAGCAGGCACTGGAAATCTGCGACATGCTGGTACGTTCCGGTGGCGTCGATGTGATCATTATCGATTCCGTGGCGGCCCTTACGCCCCGGGCGGAGATCGAAGGCGAAATGGGCGATTCTCATGTCGGCCTGCAGGCCCGCCTGATGTCTCAGGCGCTGCGCAAGATCACCGGCAACATCAAGAACGCCAACTGCATGGTGGTGTTCATCAACCAGATCCGCATGAAGATCGGTGTGATGTTTGGCAGCCCGGAAACCACCACCGGCGGCAACGCGCTGAAGTTCTACTCCAGCGTACGTCTAGACATTCGCCGTACCGGCTCGGTCAAGGCCGGCGATGAGGTCACCGGTAACGAGACCCGCGTGAAGGTGGTCAAGAACAAGGTGGCGCCACCGTTCCGCCAAGCCGAGTTCCAGATCCTTTACGGCAAAGGCATCTATCACGCCGGAGAGGTTGTGGATCTGGGCGTGCAGTGCAAGCTGGTCGATAAGGCCGGTGCCTGGTACAGCTATCAGGGCAACAAGATCGGCCAGGGCAAGGCCAATGCGGCGCAGTTCCTCGAGGACAACCCGGCGGTCATGGATGAGATCGAAAGCGGCATTCGTGGTCAACTGTTGAGCGCGCCGGAACCCAGGACCGCTGAAAACAAGGAAGGTAAGGAAGCCGAGCCCGAGGCCACTGCCGCCACGAGCGAAGACAGCGAAGACGGTTTGTTCTAAGCATGTCTGGCCTCTTTACGGGTGCAGCGAGCACAGCCAGTGGTGGCGTGTCCGCCCGGGATGATGCCATTCGCCTGTTGGCGCGGCGCGAGTATTCTCGCGTCGAGCTGGAAAGGCGGTTGGCTGCCAAGGGCCATGCAAGCGACGATATTGCCGAAAGTCTGGACGCTTTGGCTAGCGAGGGATTGCAGTCCGATGCGCGTTTCGCTGAGATATTCCTGCGTTCGCATATTGCTCGCGGGCAAGGGCCTCTCAAGGTGCGTGCCGAGCTAGGCGAGCGGGGTGTCGATCGAGAACTGATCCGTGCAACCTTGGCGGAAGCCGATGCCGCAGGTGAGCTCGACTGGTTCAGTCTTGCCTGCGAAGTCTTGGCCAAGCGATTTGAAGGGCCTGGCAGTACGCCCCGGGAGCGCGCCCGCAGGGAGCGTTTTCTCGCTGGGCGTGGTTTCGATTTCGAGCAGTCCCGTCACGCCCTTTCCCATGCCTGGGATAATCTTTTGTAATCCAATACCTGCCCCCTTTAGTCATTTGACGACTGCGTTATACTAGTTCGCCTCGCGACGGCCCCCGGGTGGCGTCTTTTCGTGGTATGACAAGCCATCGTTGTCATTGTCGATCGGCAACGACCGCCTGCCCGCAGCGCCTAAACGCTTATTACCACGGGTTTTCTATGAAAAGCGCAGACATTAGACAGGCCTTCCTGACCTTTTTCGAGGAGCGAGGGCATAGCATCGTGCCGTCGAGCTCCCTGGTGCCGGACAACGACCCGACGCTGCTGTTCACCAATGCGGGCATGGTGCCCTTCAAGGATGTGTTCCTGGGGCGCGACCCGCGTTCTTACGTACGTGCGACTTCGTCCCAGCGCTGCGTGCGCGCCGGCGGCAAGCACAACGATCTGGACAACGTCGGCTATACCGCCCGCCATCACACCTTCTTCGAGATGCTGGGCAACTTTAGCTTCGGCGACTACTTCAAGCAGGATGCCATTCGCTTCGCCTGGGTCTTCCTCACCGAGACCCTGGGCCTGCCAAAGGAAAAGCTCTGGGTCACCGTACACATCAGCGACGACGAGGCCGAGCGCATCTGGAAGGAAGAGATCGGTATCGATCCCGATCGGTTCTCGAAGCTCGATGAGGACAACTTCTGGCAGATGGGCGATACCGGCCCCTGCGGTCCCTGCTCGGAGATTTTCTACGATCACGGTCCCGAGGTCTGGGGGGGGCCTCCGGGTAGTCCCGAAGAAGACGGCGATCGCTATATCGAGATATGGAATCTGGTGTTCATGCAGTTCGATCGTGACGCTGCCGGCAACATGAATCCGCTGCCCAAGCCGTCGATCGATACCGGTATGGGGTTGGAGCGCATCGCTGCAGTGATGCAGGGGGTGCACTCCAACTACGAGATAGACCTGTTCCAGAACCTGCTGATCGCCGCCGCCGAGGCTACCGGGCATGCCGAGTTGAGCGCGCCGTCACTCAGGGTGATAGCCGATCATATCCGTTCCTGCGCCTTCTTGATCGTGGACGGCGTACTGCCCTCCAACGAAGGGCGCGGCTATGTGCTGCGACGAATCATTCGCCGAGCGATTCGCCACGGTCACAAGCTTGGTGCCCGGGAGCCGTTCTTCCATAAGCTCGTGGCGGCGCTGGATGCAGAAATGGGTAAGGCCTATCCCGAACTACGCAAGGCACGTCCACAAATCGAGAAGATCTTGCTCAAGGAAGAAGAGCAGTTCGCGCGCACCCTGGATCATGGCATGGGGTTGCTCGAGTCGGCATTGGAAGACCTGAACGGCGACGTACTGGCCGGCGAGACGGTATTCAAGCTCTACGATACCTACGGTTTCCCCTTCGATCTGACCGCGGATATTTGTCGCGAACGCGGCGTGATGCTCGATGAGGTCGGATTCCAGCGCGAACTCGAGGCCCAGCGTGAACGGGCCCGGGCCGCCAGCCAATTTGGTGCGGATTACACCGCGAGCCTTGAACTCGAGGGTGAGACTACCTTCAGCGGGTATGAGCGCCTCGAGGATGAGTCGCGTATCACCGCGCTGGTCGATGCGGCCGGTAACGCCCTGGCCGAACTCGAAGAGGGCGACAAGGGCGTGGTGGTACTCGATCGCACGCCTTTCTATGCGGAGTCCGGTGGCCAGGTGGGTGATACCGGTTATCTCGACGCTTCCGGTCTGCGCTTCCAGGTCACGGATACCCAGAAGCAGGGCGGCCATCACCTTCACCACGGCGTGGTGATCGAAGGTCGCCTGCAGGTGGGAACGTCGGTGACGCCTCGGGTCGACGCCAGTCTGCGTGCAGCGACAGTGCGCAACCACTCGGCGACGCACCTCATGCATGAGGCGCTCAAGCGCGTGCTTGGGGACCACGTTCAGCAGAAAGGGTCACTGGTGACCGCTGAGCGGTTGCGCTTCGATTTCAGTCATTTCGAGGCGATGAGTCGTGAACAACTCGCCGAGGTAGAGGCCATCGTCAATCAGCAGGTGCTGGCCAACGCCGACACCCGTATCCAGCAGATGACCCTGGACGAAGCGAAGGCCAAGGGCGCGGCGGCGCTGTTCGAAGCCAAGTACAGCGACAGCGTGCGGGTGCTGACCATCGGCGCCGACGACTTTTCCATCGAACTGTGTGGTGGTACTCACGTGGCCCGTAGCGGCGACATCGGCTGCTTCCATATCCTTACCGAAACCGGCATTGCTGCCGGTGTACGACGCATCGAAGCCATCACCGGCGAAGGCGCCCTGGATTATTTCCGCGATCAGGAGGCCCGGGTGGCGCGTATCGGCGAGCGTCTCAAGGTCAAACCCGAGCGGGTCGAGGAGCGAGTCGACTCATTGATCGAGCGCAATCGCGAGATGGAAAAGGAGCTCGAGCGGCTCAAGGCCAAACTGACCAGCGCCGCCGGTAGCGACATGCTCAGTGAGACCCGGGAAGTCGCCGGTATCAAGGTGCTGGCCAAGCAGGTCGAAGGCGTGTCCGGTAAGGAGTTGCGTGGTTTGCTCGATCAACTCAAGAACAAGCTGGGGTCTGGCGTATTGGTGCTGGGTGCGACCAGCGGTGACAAGGTGAGCCTGATCGCCGGGGTCACCGATGATCTGACGACTCGGATCAAGGCCGGAGAGCTGGTCAATCATGTCGCCGCTCAGGTTGGCGGTAAAGGGGGAGGCCGTGCCGACATGGCCCAAGCCGGAGGGAGCGATGCTGCGGCACTGCCCAGAGCGCTCGACAGTGTGCCGACTTGGCTGGAGAGCCAGCTGAGCTAGAGGATCGAGATCAGGAGCCCTCGTCGATTATCCAGCGATTATGGCAACCTGCTTCTTTGAACTTACGACCACAAGAGTAGACAATTCATGGCGCTATACGTACAGAAATTTGGCGGTACCTCAGTGGGTTCCGTGGAACGTATCAAGGCCGTCGCCGAGAAGGTCAAGCGATTTCGTGACGAGGGCCATCAGGTCGTCGTCGTGGTGTCGGCGATGAGCGGCGAAACCAATCGCCTGATCGAACTGGCGGGGCAGATCAATGACGAACCGACGCCCCGCGAAATGGATATGCTGGTCTCGACCGGTGAGCAAGTGACCATCTCGTTGCTGGCCATGGCGCTACAGAAAGCGGGTGTTCCCGCGACCTCCTACACTGGAGCGCAGGTAGGAATTCGCACCGATAGTGCTCATACCAAGGCACGCATCCAGCGCATCGAAACCGATGATCTGCGTCAAGACCTTGCCGAGGGGCAGGTGGTCGTGGTTGCCGGTTTTCAGGGTGTCGATGAAGAAGGCAATATCACCACCCTGGGGCGCGGCGGCTCGGATACCACGGGCGTTGCCTTGGCCGCGGCGCTCAAGGCCGACGAATGTCAGATCTATACCGATGTCGATGGCGTCTACACCACAGATCCCCGGGTCTGTGCCAAGGCACAGCGCCTTGAAACCATCACCGTGGAGGAAATGCTCGAACTGGCTAGCCTGGGCTCCAAGGTGTTGCAGATTCGTGCCGTCGAATTCGCCGGTAAATACAACGTTCCCCTGCGTGTGCTATCCAGTTTCGAGGATGGCCCAGGCACCCTGATCATCGCCGACCAAGACGAAGAGGATTCCATGGAAGAGCCGCTCATTTCAGGCATCGCCTTTACTGCCAACGAAGCCAAGCTGACCCTGCTCAACACACCGGATGTGCCGGGTGTCGCCTGGCGCATCCTGGGCCCGATTGCCGATGCCAATATCGAAGTCGACATGATCGTGCAGAATGTGGCGCCGGCGGGTAATTACACCGACTTTACCTTTACCGTGGCCAAGGGTGACTACAAGCAGACCATGAAGATTCTCAAGGAGCAGGTGCTGCCGGACCTGGGTGAGGGGGAATTGCGTGGTGACGATAACATAGCTAAAGTTTCCCTTGTGGGTGTAGGCATGCGTTCTCACGCGGGGGTCGCGTCTAGAATGTTCCGCACATTGGCTGAAGAGAACATCAACATTCGTATGGTATCCACGTCGGAAATCAAGATTTCCGTGGTGATCGATGAGAAACAAATGGAGCTGGCGGTACGCACGCTTCACAAGGCCTTTGGCCTGGACAAGCAAGACGTTGAAAGCGAGTAGGCTGGACGCTTTTAACTTAACGTGGATTAAATTGTTCAGAAAGGCTAGTCTTCTTGCGCTTTTCATCTAATCCAGTATGAGCTGGGTGATGTAATGTCGTTATGAGGCTTGTCTCGCGGTGATTCACGGTGCGCAAAACATACAGGTACTGCACTGCACGAGCCGTCTGCGCTGCAGCGTACCCTTTGGAAGAAGTATGAAAGGAGATCAGCATGCTCATCCTGACTCGCCGTGTTGGCGAAACGTTGATGATCGGCGACGATATAACCGTGACGGTACTAGGTGTAAAAGGTAACCAGGTGCGTATTGGCGTCAACGCACCGCGGGATGTTGCCGTTCACCGCGAAGAGATCTATCAGCGTATACAGCGTGAAAAAACCGACGGCGAGGACGACGACAGTGGTTTTCGAGGCGCATAGGATTCATGGCTGAGACAGAAAAATCCTGCCCAAGGGTGGACAGGTATAGCTGTAATCGGTAACCTACGCGCCGTGTTGATGAGGGAGAGATGGCCGAGTGGCTGAAGGCGCTCCCCTGCTAAGGGAGTATAGGGTTTATAGCCCTATCGAGGGTTCGAATCCCTCTCTCTCCGCCATTTTAGTCGAGTTGATCATGGCTCATCAGCATCGCGGGAAAGATGGATTGGCTGTATAAGGCCGAGAGGAAGTCGAGGTCTAAAGGCATCAACACTTTCTGAATCGAGCGCCCGTAGCTCAGCTGGATAGAGTACCTGACTACGAATCAGGTGGTCGGAGGTTCGAATCCTCCCGGGCGTGCCATCTTATCGGTACCTTTCTGTAGTCTTGCGAAACCTGTTTTGCGCCCGTAGCTCAGCTGGATAGAGTACCTGACTACGAATCAGGTGGTCGGAGGTTCGAATCCTCCCGGGCGTGCCAAGATTCAATGACGCCCGTCTCCGTGAGGAGGCGGGCGTTTGCTTTGTATGGCTATTTTTTTAGCCGCTCTCCATCATGGCTATCATGCGGCCAGATAGGCTTTCTCTAGGCCCTCAAGAAAAGAATCCAGCTGTGTCTCGCGGCGCAACGCCGCGAAACGAGAGCACGCCTGCTCATCCCGGGCACGCATATGATTCAACCATTGTTTAAGTAGTGAAACCACCACGCGCTCGGGTAGTGTGGTACGCTGCAATGCAGCATAATGGGTCAGGATAGTCGCGCGGACATTCCAGGAGGTGGCGGGAAGGCATTCTCCGGTGCGTTGCCAGTGGCGGATACGGGCCGGCAAGTCCGGATCGGCGAGTACACCGCGACCGATCATGACATCGTCGCAACCGGAAAGACTGCGTGCTCGCCAATAGTCGCCAAGGGTCCAGATATCGCCATTTGCAATTACCGGGATGCTTACGCAATGGCGAACATTAGCGATCCATTCCCAATGAGCGGGTGGCCGGTACCCCTCATTTCGCGTCCGGGCGTGCACGACAAGTTGCTGGGCGCCTCCGGCTTCGGCTGCTTGGGCACAGGCGCGAGCCAAGCGTCGATCGGCAAATCCCAGTCGCAGCTTGGCGGTAACGGGTACGACGCCCTCGACGGCCCGTGCCACGGCCTCGACGGCGGACTGGACTCGCGACGGGTCACGCAAGAGAGAGGCACCTCCATCGTGGCGATTGACGGTCTTGGCTGGACAGCCGAAATTGAGGTCTATCCCGGTGGCACCCAGCTTCAACGCTTGGCGAGCATTGGCCGCGAGGGCATCGGGATCGGAGCCGAGCAGCTGTAAATGGACCGGTGTGCCATGAGGCGTGGTCACCTGGGATGACAGCAATTCGGGGCAGTGCTTGTGAAATACCCGCGGCGGCAAGCGTGTATCGACCACACGCACAAACTCCGTCACTGCCCAGTCGATACCTCCCCGGGCGGTAAGCAGGTCGCGTGTCACGGCGTCGATAACGCCTTCCATGGGCGCTAGGCCGATGCGTCCTTTATGTAGTAAGTTAACCACGTAAATTCCACGGTAAAGTGATCGTAAACGCTCGAAAATCAGGCAACTCAGTATATCAGTCGCGTCCAGCTCGACGTGACCGCTACTCGAGTTCGCTCTCGAAAAAGCAGGGGAGTTCCGCATGGACAATGCATCGCTGATGCAGGAAGGCCTGAGCCTGATGGCATTCGGCATGGGATTCGTGTTCGTCTTTCTGACCGTGCTGGTGATGGCCACGACCTTGATGTCGCGGCTGGTGATACGTTTCGCGTCGGTCTCAGTGCAAGAAGAGCCGTCGCGCCCATCCACGTCCCCCAGCCGAGCCGACGCTGACTTGGATGATAACGTGATAGTCGCAATCAGTGCCGCGGTACATCGCTATCGACAGCGTCATCACCACTGAGCGCCCAGGAGCTGGATCGCGTCTGACGACGCTGGAGCATATTTTAGGGATCAACAGAAAGGTTCTTCTTTGCCATGACTGATACTCGACGCCCGCTGGGCATTACTGACGTGGTGTTGCGTGATGCACATCAGTCGCTGTTCGCGACACGCATGCGTCTGGACGACATGCTCCCGATCGCCGAAAAGCTGGATCGTGTGGGATTCTGGTCGGTGGAATCCTGGGGTGGTGCGACCTTCGATGCCTGCATCCGCTATCTGGGTGAGGACCCCTGGGCGCGCATCCGGGCCCTCAAGGAGGCCATGCCCAATACCCGCCAGCAGATGCTGCTGCGCGCCCAGAATCTGCTCGGCTATCGACACTATGCCGACGACGTGGTAGACGCCTTCGTCGAGCGCGCCCGCACCAACGGTGTCGATGTCTTTCGTGTCTTCGACGCGATGAACGATCCGCGCAATTTCGAACGCCCGCTCAAGGCGGTGATCGACAACGACGGTCATGCTCAGGGGGCGATCTCCTATACCGTGAGTCCGGTACATACCCTGGAGGGCTGGGTCGACCTGGCCAGGCGTCTGGAGGACATGGGGGCGCATTCCGTGATGATCAAGGACATGGCGGGGCTGCTCACGCCATACACGGCCTATGATCTGGTGTCGCGACTCAAGACGAGCCTATCGATTCCAATTCACATGCAGTGCCACGCTACCACCGGCCTTTCCACCGCGACCATTCTCAAAGCGGTCGAGGCGGGCATTGATAACGTCGATACGGCGATCTCCTCGATGTCGATGACCTACGGCCACAGCCCTACCGAGTCCGTCGTGGCGATCATGAAGGAAACCGAGCGCGACACGGGCCTGGACCTGGCGCTGCTAGAGGACATCGCCGCCTATTTCCGCGAGGTGCGCAAGAAGTACGCCGCCTTCGAGGGCTCCCTCAAGGGCATCGACTCCCGCATTCTGCTGGCTCAGGTGCCGGGGGGCATGCTCACCAACATGGAAGGGCAGCTCAAGGAGCAGGGCGCCGGCGACAAGCTCGACGATGTGCTCGCCGAAATCCCCCGGGTGCGCGAAGACCTCGGCTTCATTCCGCTGGTCACCCCGACTTCGCAGATCGTCGGCACCCAGGCGGTGATGAACGTGATGATGGGTGAGCGTTACAAGTCGATCTCCAAGGAAGTACAGGCGCTGCTCAAGGGCGAGTACGGCGCCGCGCCGGCCCCGTTCAACGAGGAGCTTCAACAGCGCGTGCTGGAAGGTGGTGAACCGATCACCTGTCGCCCGGCGGACAATCTCGAACCCGAGATGGACAGGCTTCGTGACGAGCTGCGCAACAAGGCCAAGGAAGAGGATATTCGCCTGGAGGAGGGCGAGAGGGAAATCGATGACGTCCTGACCTATGCGCTGTTCCCGCAGATCGGGCTCAAGTTTCTCAAGCATCGCGACGATCCGGATGCCTTCGAGCCGGCACCTCAGGCCCCGAATGGCCAGACCACTGGCGACAACGGCGACGAGGCGCCTAGCAAGCCCGTCAAGGCGCAGTCGAGTGGGCCCGAAACCTACACCGTCAGCGTCAACGGCAAGCAATACGTGGTCGAGGTCGCCGAGGGGGGCGATATCGGCCAGGTCAAGGCCTCAGAAGAGAATGATGGCACATCGCCGGCTAAGGACGAGGCACCGACGGCGGGCAGTGGCGCCAGCATTGCTGCGCCCTTGGCCGGTAATATCTTCAAGATCAACGTCAGCCCCGGCGACAGTGTCAATGAGGGCGACGTGGTGATCATTCTTGAGGCCATGAAGATGGAAACCGAGGTGCGTGCCAGTGAAGCCGGCACGGTTTCCGAGATCAAGGTCAAGGAGGGCGACAGTGTCTCCGTGGGCGATACGCTGATCGTGCTTTAAGGGATATTTCCGCATGGACAAGCTACTCAGTCTCTGGCAGGGCTCGGGGCTCTATAATCTGACCCTGGGCCAGGCGGTGATGATTGCCATCGGTCTGCTGCTGCTCTACCTGGCGATCAACAAGAAGTTCGAGCCATTGCTGCTGGTGCCGATCGGCTTCGGTGGCATTCTTGCCAACATCCCGGAAGCCGGCCTGGCACTATCGGCGGCGGAACAGGCGGCCCACCTGGCAAAGCCGATGGTGCTTGAGCAGCTATCGGCGGCGCTTGATCTGGGACGCGATGCGTCGATGGATGTCGACGCCTGGCGGCAGGCGATCGCCGATGCCCTGCACGGCGACATCTCTCCGGCGCTAGTGCGTTCGGCCAATGACACGGCGATGGATGCCGGCTTCAACCATGGCATGCTGTATCAGTTCTACAGCGTGGCCATTGCCTCGGGCATCGCGCCCCTGGTGATCTTCATGGGGGTCGGAGCGATGACCGACTTCGGCCCGCTGCTGGCCAATCCGCGCACCCTGTTCCTGGGCGCTGCGGCGCAGTTCGGCATCTTCGCCACGCTACTCGGCGCGGTCGGCTTCACGGCGCTGGGCTGGATGGACTTCTCCCTCAAACAGGCGGCGGCCATCGGCATTATCGGTGGGGCCGATGGGCCGACCTCGATCTATGTATCGAGCCTGTTGGCTCCGGAGCTGCTCGGCGCAATCGCGGTGGCGTCCTATTCCTACATGGCGCTGGTCCCTTTGATTCAGCCACCGATCATGCGCGCTCTGACCACCTCAAAGGAGCGTCAGATCGTCATGACCCAGTTGCGCCCAGTTTCCAAGGTGGAAAAGATCCTCTTCCCGTTGGTGCTGCTGATCCTGGTGGTGCTGTTTCTGCCGGATGCCGCGCCGCTGCTGGGCATGTTCTGCTTCGGCAACCTGATGCGCGAGTGCGGCGTGGTGGAGCGCCTGTCCGATACCTCCCAGAACGCACTGATCAACACCGTTACCATTTTTCTGGGGTTGTCGGTGGGTTCAAAGCTGATCGCCGATCGTTTCTTGTCCGTGGAAACCCTGGGGATTCTCGGGCTGGGCATCGTCGCCTTCGCCATCGGCACCGCCTGCGGCATCCTCATGGCCAAGCTGATGAACCTGGTCAGTAAGATGCCGATCAATCCCTTGATCGGCTCCGCCGGGGTGTCGGCGGTGCCCATGGCGGCGCGGGTGTCGAACAAGGTGGGGCTTGACTACAATCCTCATAACTTCCTGCTGATGCATGCCATGGGGCCGAATGTGGCGGGGGTGATCGGGTCGGCAGTAGCGGCCGGCGTCATGATCAAGTATTTGGGATGAAAAGTCGCTCGTGACGACCGCGAGAGGCTGAGAGGCTTTGAAAAAATTCTGTCAGTCGAGTAGGGCGATGTTTCCTTTGAGCCGGGCTTCGAGCGGAGCAAGGTCGATCGCGGTGTCGCTGGGCCAGCCGACGGTGAGTGTCACGCCGTCGCCATCGTAGTCCACACTCTCGATGGGGATTGCCTGCCCGGCGAGCCAGCTCCTGGCTTCGGCTTCGCCGGCGAAGCCGATCTTGAGGAGCCGCGTGCTGCGCTCGACGAAGTCGGTGCAAGGCAGCGTTTCCAGCGCTTTCTGGACCGCCTGGGAGTAGGCGCGAGCCAGACCGCCGGTACCCAGTTTGGTGCCGCCGAAGTAGCGGGTTACCACGCAACCGATCTGGCCGAGTCCGGCACCCTCCAATACCTGAAACATCGGCCGTCCGGCGGTGCCGCCCGGCTCGCCGTCATCGGAAAAGCCGATGGCGGTCTGTTCACCGGGCGGCCCGGCGATGAAGGCGCTGCAATGGTGACTGGCATCCGAGTAGGTGGCGCGAGCCTGAGCGAGCAGCGCCTCGAAGCGGGCGACATTGGGCGCATGGTTAATCCAGGCGATGAAACGGCTGCGCTCGACCTCGATCTCGGCGACATGAATGTTCGCCTCGGTGAGCTGGGGAATTGGATAGCGCATTGGACATACTCCAGAAGTGCTCGATGATACTGCGACGCGCTGACGCAATCTCGTGGCTGGCCGCAAAATGGCTTTCCCTGTAAAGTGCCCCGTTGATTATAGGCAGTGGGAGTGCGAGTGACATTTCGTCTTGAGGCACGCGGATTGACCTGCGAACGCGATGATCGGCGCTTGTTTCAGGCGCTCGATCTGGACGTAGGGCCTGGCGAGGTGCTGCGTGTCGAGGGTCCCAACGGCAGTGGCAAGACAACCCTGCTAAAGATCCTGTCGGGCCAGCTCACGGATTATGGTGGCGAACTGTACTGGTGCGGTCAGCCGATGCGCCGTGCCCGTACCGCCTTTCTCGCCAATCTCCTGTATCTAGGCCATTCGCCCGGCATCAAGTCGGCACTCACTCCGCTGGAAAATCTGGCCTGGTATCAAGCGCTTTGCGGCGAACGTGGCGGCGATGGCGAGCGCATGGCGGTACTGGCAGATGTCGGGCTCTACGGCTTCGAGGATGTGCCGGTGGCGCAGCTCTCCGCCGGGCAGCAGCGGCGAGTGGCGCTGGCACGCTTGATATTGACGCCGCGACCGCTGTGGGTGCTCGATGAGCCCTTTACTGCCATCGACAAGCAGGGTGTCGCCCGCCTCGAACAGCGTCTATTGGAACATGCTCGATCAGGGGGCAGCGTGATTCTGACCACCCATCACGAGTTGGTGCCGCTGGGGGAGTTACGTCGCGTCACCCTGGGGCAAGCGACACGAGACAACTCAGGAGAGTGAATGCACGTCGTTGAACCCAAAGCGGGGCTCGGGGTCGCAATAAGAGCGACTATCAGGCGGGACATGACCCTGGTGCTGCGTCGACGCAGCGAGGTGATCAACCCGCTGGTGTTCTTTGCGCTGGTCATCACGCTGTTCCCCTTGGGTATTTCGCCGGATCCTGATCTGTTGGCCGCAATCGCGCCGGGGCTTCTATGGGTGGCGGCGCTACTGGCCACCCAGTTGTCACTGGATACGTTGTTCCGGGGTGATTACGACGATGGCAGTCTCGAGCAGTTGCTGCTTTCACCCCAGCCCTTGCCGCTGCTGGTACTATCGAAGGTGCTGGTGCATTGGCTGCTGACCGGGCTGCCGCTGGCCTTGATGGCGCCGCTACTGGGACTAATGTTGGCATTACCGGGGCAAAGCTATGCGGTTCTGGCATTTTCACTTGCCCTGGGCAGTGCCAGCCTGAGTCTGATAGGCGCCATCGGGGCGGCATTGACGGTGGGGCTTTCGCGAGGTGGCGTGCTGCTGTCGCTGCTGGTATTGCCCTTATATATTCCCGTGCTGATCTTTGGGGCCGGCGCGGTACAAGTGGTGATTCTCGAGGGCAATGCCGCGCCGCATCTGGCGATTCTCGGCGCTCAGTTGTGCGTGGCGCTGATGCTCGCGCCTTGGGCCATTGCAGCGGCGCTGCGCATCAGTATCAACGGTTGAGGAAGTAACGGCATGTGGGCCTTCATACACAAGCTGGGTTCGCCCAAATGGTTCTACGCGATCAGTGCTAAACTCCAGCCCTGGTTCTGGTGGATGGCGATCCTGCTGCTGCTGCTGGGGAGTGTCTGGGGGCTCGTGTTCGCCCCGGCGGACTATCAGCAGGGCAACAGCTTTCGCATCATCTACGTGCATGTGCCGGCGGCCATTCTCGCCCAATCCTGCTTTGTCACCATGGCGGTAGCCGGCGTCATCTTTCTGGTCTGGAAGATCAAGATCGCCGACATGGCGGCATCGGTCATCGCTCCCTTTGGTGCGGCGATGACCTTCGTTGCCTTGTTTTCCGGTGCCGTCTGGGGCATGCCGACCTGGGGCACCTGGTGGGTATGGGACGCGCGTCTGACCTCGATGCTGATTCAGCTATTCCTGTATCTGGGGGTCATTGCGCTGCGGGGGGCCTTCGCCAGCCGGGACAGCGGCTCCCGGGCTGCCTCGGTGCTGGCGCTGGTGGGCGTAGTCAATATTCCGATCATCAAGTATTCCGTCGAGTGGTGGAATACCTTGCATCAGCCGGCCACCTTTACGCTGACCGAGCGCCCGGCGATGCCCGTCGAGATGTGGTTGCCGCTGTTGATCATGGTGCTGGGCTTCTATTGTTTCTTCATCGCCTTGACCTTGACCCGCACCCGTAATGAGATACTGCGTCGCGAATCCGCCAAACGCTGGGTGCGCGAGCTTGTCGCCGGCACCGGGAGGAGAGGATAATAATGGCCTTCGATTCGTTCCTGGAATTATTGGCCATGGAGGGACATGCGCCCTATGTGTGGTCCGCCTGGGGCGTGACTGCACTGCTGTTGATCGGCAGTGCTCTTTACGCGCGGGCAGAGCGCCGCCATCTGATTCGCGATCTTCAACGACGTCAACGCCGGGAACAGCATGCCGGCCGGGAGAACGCCCATGAACCCCAAGCGTAAACAGCGCCTGGTGATACTGCTCGGATTGGCCACCCTGGCGGCAATTGCCGTGGGGCTGACCCTCTATTCGCTGAGCAGCAATATCAACCTGTTCTTCAGCCCCGAGCAGATCGCCAAGGGTGAGGCACCACTGGAGCGTCAGATTCGTGCCGGCGGCATGGTCAAGGAGGGCAGTGTGCAGCGCGACAAGGAGAGCCTCGATGTCTCCTTCGTGGTGACCGACTACGAGAACGATCTGGAAGTATACTACAGCGGCATCCTGCCGGATCTGTTCCGCGAAGGTCAGGGCGTGGTCGTGGTCGGCAAGCTCGAGGAAGGCGGCATGCTGCGCGCTGGTCAGGTGTTGGCCAAGCATGACGAGAACTATATGCCACCGGAAGTGGCCGAAGCCATGCAAGGCAAAATGCCGACAGAAACGCTTGAATAGATCCGTTTACGGATCCTGGAGTCACCATGCTTAGCAAGATCATCCCCGAGCTCGGTCATTTCGCGCTGATTCTGGCGCTACTCATGGCCTTGATTCAGGCCGCGGTGCCACTAGCCGGCACGCTGACTCGCCGCCCGCTCTGGATGGCCTTTGCCAAGCCACTGGCCGGTGGACAGTTTCTGTTTTTGGCGATCGCGTATGTATGTCTGACCACGAGCTTTCTGCTCGACGATTTCAGTGTGGCTTATGTGGCCAACAACTCCAATTCAATGCTGCCCTGGTATTACAAGGCCACTGCCGTGTGGGGCAGTCATGAAGGCTCGGTGCTGCTGTGGAGTCTGATGCTGGGCGGCTGGGGTTTCGCGGTCAGCCAGTTTTCAAGCCAGTTGCCCCGGGACATGGTGGCGCGAGTATTGTCGGTGATGGGTATGGTCTGCGTCGGCTTCCTGCTGTTCGTGCTGATTACCTCCAACCCCTTCGAGCGCTTGCTGCCCAACATGCCGCAGGACGGCGCCGATCTCAATCCACTGCTTCAGGACTTCGGTCTGGTCATCCACCCACCCATGCTCTACATGGGGTATGTCGGTTTCTCGGTGGTCTTCGCCTTTGCCATCGCCGGCCTGATCGGCGGCCGTCTGGATGCGGCCTGGACTCGCTGGGCGCGGCCCTGGACCAACATCGCCTGGGCCTTTCTCACCGTGGGCATCGCCTTGGGCAGCTGGTGGGCCTATTACGAGCTTGGCTGGGGCGGCTGGTGGTTCTGGGACCCGGTGGAAAACGCCTCCTTGCTGCCCTGGCTGGCGGGCACCGCCTTGATTCATTCCCTGGCGGTGACGGAGAAGCGCGGCAGTTTCAAGAGCTGGACGGTACTGCTGGCCATTACCACCTTCTCGTTGTCCCTGCTGGGCACCTTCCTGGTGCGTTCCGGGGTGCTGACCTCGGTGCACGCCTTCGCCAACGATCCGGCCCGGGGCACCTTTATCCTGGTACTGCTTGGGCTGACGGTCGGACTTTCGTTGCTTGTCTTCGCGCTGCGCGCGCCACGGGTCAGCCATAGCGTCGGATTCACCTGGCTATCCCGGGATGCGCTGCTGCTGATCAACAACATTCTGTTGATTGTCATGACCGTGACCGTATTGCTGGGCACGGTCTACCCGTTGCTGCTCGATGCCCTGGGGCTGGGCAAGATCAGCGTCGGTCCGCCATATTTCAATGCGCTGTTCGTGCCCCTCACCGGGCTGCTGTGCGTTTTCATGGGGCTAGGACCTTCATCGCGCTGGAAGCAGATGAGTGGACGCGAGCTATTCAAGCGCCTGATGGGTGCCGGCATCGCGGCGCTGGTGATCGGCGTGATGACACCGCTGCTCTACGGCGGGGAGTGGAACCTGTGGGTATCGCTGGGACTGGTGATGGCGCTATGGATCGTTCTATCCTTGGGCCGCGATCTTTTCGACAAGCTGCGTAACGCCTCCTCCCTTGCTGTCGGCTTCAAACGCCTGTCACCGGCCTATTGGGGCATGGTGGTGGGGCATCTGGGGCTGGCGGTGACCATCATCGGCGTGACCATGGTGTCGAACTACAATATCGAGCGCAATATCCGCCTGAACGTAGGCGAAAGCGCCGAGATCGCCGGCTATACCTTCACCATGCAGGGGTTGCGGGAGCGCCGGGGACCCAACTACATCGCCGATACCGCCACCATCGATGTCAGCCGCGACGGTGAGCACCGCTTCACCATGCATCCGGAAAAACGTCTCTATCTGGCCCGGGGCATGCCGATGACCGACGTGGCGCTGCGCCCTGGTTTGCTGCGGGATCTCTATGTCGCCATGGGCGAGGATCTGGGCGACGGTTCCTGGGCGCTACGGGTTCAGTTCAAGCCGTTCGTGCGCTGGCTATGGCTGGGGGCGTTGCTCATGGCCATGGGCGGTATGCTGGCGGTGGTCGATAAGCGCTATCGGCGGGTAAAGCGTCGGGCGGAACAAACACGAACGGCGAATCAGGCAGGCTTCGAGGAGGCGCGAGCATGAAGCGCCGCTTGTTGTTGCTGATTCCGTTACTGCTGTTCATTGTGCTTGGCGTGTTTCTCTATCAGGGGCTGGCATTGAACCCTAGTGCGCGGGATTCGGCGCTGCTGGCCCGGGAGTTCCCGCCCTTTGAGCTTTCGACCCTGGAGGATTCCGAGAAGCAGGTCGATGAATCCCTGCTGAAGGGCGAGGTAACGCTGGTCAATGTGTGGGGTGAGTGGTGCCCGACCTGTAAGCAGGAGATGCCACAATTGCTGGCACTGGAAGAGCGCGGCATTCGCTTGGTGGGTGTCGATTACAAGGATACCCGGGCCAAGGGGCGTGAATTCCTCGAGGAGTTTGGCAATCCCTTCGAGGTCAATGTCTTCGACGCAGAGGGAACCTTGGGCTTCGATCTTGGCGTCTATGGCGCCCCGGAGACGTTTCTTGTCGATGCGGACGGTATCATCCGCTATCACCATACCGGGTACATCACACCCGAGGATGTCGAACAGACGATCGTGCCGGAGGTGGAAAAATGGCGTACCGATTGATCCAAGTCCTGGCGTTATTGCTTTGTCTATCGTGGACCGCCACGACCCTGGCCGCCATCGAAGTACGGGAGTTCGAAAACCCGGTCCTTAAGCAGCGCTACGAGTCTCTTAACGGTTCCCTACGTTGCCCCAAGTGTCAGAACCAGGCCATCGGTGATTCCGACTCCCCCATCGCCGGGGACATGCGCGAACGGGTCTACCAATTGCTGCGGGACGGTCGCTCCGATCGTGAGATCCAGGACTACATGATCGATCGCTTCGGCGACTACGTGCTCTACAATCCACGTTTGTCCGGCCGCACCTGGCTGTTATGGGGGCTTCCTGCCGGACTGGTCGTGCTCGGCGGTGTGATCATTGGTTTCATCGTGCGAGCGCGGCGGCGCTCCGCCAATCATGCGCTCAGTGCTGCCGAGCGGGAGCGTCTCAATGCGCTGGTCAATCGTGAGAGGGCTGAATGAATCTGCTGTGGATAGCGCTGGGGGTATTATTGCTCCCGGCATTATGGATACTCGCCTGGCCACTCAAGCGTGCCCGAGCGGTTCATGCGGCTCAGCACGCTTACGAGGCCGAAGAGAGTAACGACGCACAGAACGTGGCGGTTTATCAGCGCCGACTGGCGTCCCTGGAGCAGGCTCATTCCCGGGGCGAGATAGATGCCAAGCGCTTCGAGGAAAGTCGCCTGGAACTCGATCGCAGTCTGCTCGAGGACACCGAAGCGCAGCGTCGTTCACCGCTCAAGACCGCCACGGCTGGGCGTTGGATGGTGTTGTTGGCAATGATCGCGGTGGTGGTCATCAGTCTGCTGTGGTATCAGCAGGAGGGAGCTCAGGATGATCTGGCCCTTTATGCCATTCAGCGCGACGTGATGAGCGCCCCGGATGGCTCGGTGAAGATGCTGATCGAGCGCCTGGAGACCCAGATCGATCAGCAACCGGACAATCCCAAACTGTGGGTGGCGCTGTTTCCGCTCTATCGTGACAGCGGTCAGTTCGATGAGGCAATCGATGCCCTCGAGCGACTCATCGTGTTGGAAGGACGGCGTGTCGAGTTGCTGGCGCAGCTGACGCAAATGAAATTCTTCGCCGCCGATCGAACGCTGACCGATGAGGTCCAGAACCTGGCCGATGAAGTACTTGCCAAGGACCCACGTCAGCCGACGGTGCTTGGCTTGCTGGGCATCGAAGCCTTCGAGCACGGTCGTTACGAGCAGGCCATCGCCCATTGGCGCAAGGCCATCGCCGGTTTCGATGACGAGGAAGCGGCACAGGTACTGCGCAACGGTATCGCCATCGCCCAGCAGCGCCTGGGCATCACGCCGGAGCGCGCAAGTGCCGCGACTAGCGCCGGAGAGGGGCCATCGCTTGCGGTCAAGGTCAGCCTTGACGATGCGCTCAAGGATCAAGCCGCACCGGGGGATACGGTGTTCGTGGTGGCGCGGGATAGCGCCGGTGAACTGCCACCCTTGGCGCTGGAGCGCGCCACGGTCGCTGACCTGCCCCTTGAAGTCACCCTCGACGACAGCGATGCCATGGCCCCCAGCGCGCGCCTTTCCCAGGTCGATGAGGTGCAGCTGACGGTGCGTGTTTCAGCCTCGGGGCAGGCTATGCCGCAACCGGGGGATCTGGCCGGTCAGGCAGGGCCCATCCAACTGGATGGCCAGAATGAGACGGTCGACATCCTCATTGATCGGGTCGTAGATTGAACCCATGCGTTTGACGTCGATCCGGCTTGCCGGTTTCAAGTCCTTTGTCGATCCCATGACGGTCCCCTTCGATGGCAACATGACCGCCATCGTCGGTCCCAACGGCTGCGGCAAGTCCAACGTCATCGACGCCGTACGCTGGGTGATGGGTGAATCCTCGGCCAAGACCCTGCGCGGCGAGTCGATGACGGATGTCATCTTCAATGGCTCCACCGGGCGCAAGCCGGTGGGCCAGGCCTCCATCGAGCTGTTCTTCGACAACCGCGACGGCAGCATGGGGGGGGCCTACGCGCAATACGCCGAAATTGCGGTCAAGCGGGTGGTGACTCGCGACAGCCAATCGAGCTATTTCTTCAACAATCAGAAATGTCGCCGTCGCGATATCGCCGATCTGTTCCTGGGCACCGGTCTGGGTCCGCGCTCCTATGCGATCATTGGTCAGGGAATGATCTCGCGCTTGATCGAGGCACGCCCGGAAGAGTTGCGCTCGACCCTCGAAGAAGCCGCCGGCATCTCCAAGTACAAGGAACGCCGCCGCGAGACCGAAAATCGCATGCGTCGCACCCAGGAAAATCTCGAGCGTCTCGACGACATTCGCGAAGAGCTCGACAAGCAGCTCGAACGCTTGAAGCGCCAGGCCGAGGCGGCACGACGCTACCAAACCCTGAAAAGAGAAGAGCACCGGCTCAAGGGCGAGCTTGCACTGTTGCGTGGTCGGGGACTAAGAGCGCAGCAGGGTGAACAGGAAAGTCGTGTGCGCGAACTGGAAACCCAGGTCGAGCGCGAAATTCTGGGCAGCCGACAGTGCGAGCGCCAGCTCGAGGAATCGCGCCAGGAACATGACCGGCTGGCGGAACAGCTCGAGACCCATCAGGCGCGCTTCTACGAGACCGGTGCCGCCATCGCGCGTCTCGAGCAGCATCTGGAGCATGCCAGAAGCCAGGAGCAGCGTCTTGCCCGGGAACTGGAGTCGGCGCGGCGCGAACTAAGCGAACTCGATCGTTTGGGCGAAGAGGACGATGCCCGGCTTGTCAGTCTCGATGAGCGCCTTGAAGCGCTTGAACCCGAGCAGGAAGAGACCGCCGATACCCTGGCGGAACTCGATGCCGCACTGGAAGAGGCCGAACAGGCGTTTGAGGAAGCTCGGGAGCGTTGGGAAACCTTCAGCGAGCAGGACCGCGAGACAAGCCGCGAGGCGGAGCGGGCCCAGGACAACGTGCGCCATCTTGAACAGCAGCTACAATCTCTGACGGATGATAGTCTGCGTCGTCGCCAGCAATATGATGAATTGCCGGAACAGAGCGAGCTGCGCGAGCGCCGCGAAGAACTTGGCGAGCAGTTGGCCGAGATCGATCTGCAACTCGAGGAGATTGAAGTACGT
Source organism: Halomonas sp. GXIMD04776 (assembly GCF_049808615.1). Lineage (NCBI taxonomy): Bacteria > Pseudomonadati > Pseudomonadota > Gammaproteobacteria > Oceanospirillales > Halomonadaceae > Halomonas > Halomonas sp. GXIMD04776. Next base: position 150,900 of record NZ_JBNCAN010000006.1, read on the forward strand.
CGCGAAATGTTGCAATCCGAGCGCGGCGAGACCCGCGAGAGGTTGGTAGACGCCGAAGCGGCCCGCGAAGCGGCCCGCCAGCAGCGTAGCCAGTTGCAGGGAGAGCTGGCCTCACTGGAGGCGCTACTCGCGGCGAGCCTGAGCGACGGCGGCCATGCGCTTGATACGCTGCTCGAACGACATGGGTTGGCATCGACGCCGCGGCTGGCCGAACGAATGCGTGTCGACCCGGCCTGGGAACAGATGGTGTCCTGGGTATTGGGCCCTTGGCTCAATGCACGCCTTGTCCCGGAGTTGCAGCGTCAGGTGCTCGCGGATTCACTGGGCGGTGATGAACTGGCACTGCTCACCGATGCGGAGCATCCGGCGCCCGCCCTCAGCCTGGCCGCTCAGGTCGATGGTGCCGGAGCTGCCGGTCGGCTACTGGCCACTATCCATTGCGCCGATAGCCACGCCGAGGCCTGGACGCGTCTTGAGACGCTGGCACCGGGCGAGAGCGTAATGACTGCGGATGGCCTCTGGCTGGGCCAAGGCTGGGCTCGTCGCCATGGTACTGGCGACAATGCCGATAGCGTCATGACCCAACAGCGGCGCCGCGATGAGGTCATGCATGCTCTCGAGAGCGCCATGAGTGGGCTCGATGAACACGAGCGTCAACTGACAGACGCCCAGGCCCGTGAGTCTGATATCGAGGCCTCCCTCGAACAATGCCGGGGCGACGAGCGGAATCGCCAGCAGCAGCGTCAGCAACTGGCCTTGCAGGAAGCCAATCTTGCGTCGCGACTGGAGCATGTCGATGCACGCCGCCGCGATCTCGATGCAGAGCTTCAGGACATCGACAAACGCCATGAAGCATGCGCCCGGGAGCTGGAGCAGGCTCGGGAGCGTTGGCAGCGGGCGATGACGGCGCTCGAGCAGAGCAGCCAAGGGCGCGAGGATCTCGAGCGAGAGCGCCGCGAGACGCAAGAGGCTCTTGCCAGCCTGCGGGCTCGGCAGCGCCCCCTGCAGGAGCGGGGGCAGCAACTGGCGCTGGAGTACCAGCGTCTGACCACGGAGCGTAACGGCCTCGTTCAACAGAGTGGCCGCAGCAACGAAACGCGCACGCGCCTCGAAGAGAAGTGCGCCGAGCTCGAGGAGCAGCGCGAGGTACTGCGTGAGCCCGAAGAGGAAAGCCGGGAGCAGCTCGATGAACTCCTGCATCGACGCTCGAAGGAAGAGCAGGCGCTCACCGCCTGTCGCGACGAGGCGCAACAACTTGCCGAGCGCCTGCGTGAAACCGAAATTGCGCGTCAGCAGCACGAACGCAACCTGGAAGGTATCCGTAGTCGGCTCGAGGAAGCGCGCATGCAGGTTCAGGCGCTCAGGCTCAAGGCCGACGGTCAGGACGAGGCCCTGGGCGAGCTAGGACTCGATGCCCAGGAACTCGAGTCGTCCCTCGATCCCAACGCTACCGAGTCGGCCTGGCAAACGCGCCTTGAAGACGCCGGCGACAAGCTGCGGCGTCTGGGGGCCATCAACCTTGCAGCAATTGAGGAATATGACCAGCAGGCGGAGCGTCGGAACTATCTCGAGGGTCAACATGCTGAACTGAGCGAAGCGCTGGAGACACTGGACCGGGCCATTCGCAAGATCGATCAGGAAACGCGGACACGTTTCAAGCAGACATTCGATCAGGTCAACCAGGGGTTTTCGCACCTTTTTCCCAAGGTCTTTGGTGGTGGTAGCGCATGGTTGACGCTGACCGGGGAGGACTTGCTGGAAACCGGTGTGGCGATAATGGCCCGACCGCCGGGTAAGAAGAACAGCACCATTCATCTGCTTTCCGGAGGCGAAAAGGCGCTGACTGCCTTGGCGTTGGTCTTCGCGATCTTCCAACTCAATCCGGCGCCTTTCTGCATGCTTGATGAAGTGGATGCACCCTTGGATGATGCCAATGTCGGTCGTTATGCGGCACTGGTGAAGGATATGTCAGATTCTGTACAATTCATCTATATCACGCATAATAAGATCGCTATGGAAGCTGCGGATCGATTGATGGGCGTGACCATGCAGGAGCCAGGCGTTTCGCGTCTTGTGTCGGTGGGTGTCGAAGAAGCGGCGGCCTTGGCAGAAGCATAGAAAACTTGCACAAAAAGGCTAAAAGGGTTAACAACGCTTTTAGCGATAGGGTTGGGGACAAATGAAGGGCGATTGCGTCGGGCCAAAGAAAAACTTGACATTTAAAAAAACTAGCCCATTTTCTCGGCAATCGCGTTATGCTATCGGACACATAAATCATAGGCATGGCGCCTTAGCAAACAGGCAAGACGATCCATGGAACTAAGAGAGTGGTTGATTATCCTGGGGCTGGTACTCGTGACCATCATCGTCGTCGATGGTGTGCGTCGCTTGCAGCGTCAACGCAAAGTGCCCCGGCTCGATCACGCCGAACGACGTGAGGAACGCGAAGACGGCACTGCGGTCAGCCAGGCCGAAGCAGATCCCGAGGCCGCCGCGCGTGCTGCCGAGGTCAACTGGGAGTTGCCCAACGGCGGCGCCCGGGTGGTCAAGCCGGCGACTCAACCGACGGTCGCACCCAAGCCCAAGCTTCAGCGCCAGGAGCACCCTGGACCGTCAAAGGTCTTTTCACGCATGGCCCAGGAACAGGAACAAGAACAGGCACAGGAAAAGCCGTCCACACGTTCTGCTCCGCCCTTGCGCGCCGCTCACAAGACTCACTCACGGCCCACACCACAACCGGCCGAGTCTGAACAGGCCGAGGCGCCACGCTCCGCATCTCGCGCCGAGTCCGAGCAGCAAGGCGAAGCACGTTCTGCGACGCGTCCGATTGCGACAGACGATACTCCGCAAAAACAGGCGCAGCCTCAGCCGAGCCGTCCCACCTACGAGACGTTTTCATCCGTCGGTGAGGAGTCCGAGCAAAGCACCTTCAGCCGAGCCGGCATGGCTGCAGCGCTGCGTAGTGGAGGCCAGCGCGTCTCACAATCGATGCAGCGAATGTCGTCGGCGTTTCAGCGTCATGACGAACCGTCGTCGCCGCATCGCGAACCTTCGCTAGGAGCCACTGCGGATTTTGCGGCGGAGGCGCCTGAACGTCCCAGCGACGTGCACAGCGATATTTCACCGGTCGAGGACGATCGCCAGAGCGTCGCCGCAGCTGACGCTGGCGGTCCGCAGGCTGAGTTCGAAAACGAATTTTCCGACCCGGCTCGATCCGACTGCGAACCAGCTGCCGTGCATCAGGCCGACGACGCCACCTCGATGGACGCGTCAGAGGATGAGCGCATAGCGTCACATCCGGTCTCGCATCCCGTCGTTGAAAAGGCACGGCGGCATCATGTCAGTGCTCAGCGTGCCCGGGAGAGCCTGGCTCATGCCGAAGAGATCATTGTCATCAGCGTGATGGCGCGTAACGAGGAAGGCTTTGCGGGCCCAGATCTGCTTAATCTGATGCTGGCCTGCGGGTTGCGTTACAGTGAGATGGGTATCTTCCTGCGTCATGAGACGGAAGAGCCTGATAGTGAGTTGCAGTTCGCCATGGTCGATGTGATCAAGCCGGGGGTTTTCGACCTCGAGACCATGGATGATTTTGCCACGCCGGGCGTGACTTTCCTGATGCCGCTGCCCGCGGCCATGGACGCCGCTGCCGCTTTCGAGGCGATGGTGGAAACCGCCATGGTGCTGGTGCGCAACTTGGGCGGTGAGTTGAAGGACGAGAACCGTAGCGTCATGACCGCACAAACCGTCGAATTTGCGCGGCAGCGCGTGCAGGAATTCGGTCGTCGGCACCGGTTGCATCGTTATCAGGCCAACTGATTCTCTTAACTGGATTTTCTTGGATGTTGCATCGACGGGGCCGTTAAGGCCCCGTCTTCTTTTGCGACGATCCTACGGCCCGCCTTACAATGCGGTTTTTGCCGCTTCGAGACCCGCGACTCGCATGAGCCAGAAGACCCCCAAGACCGCTGAGCTTCACGACGAGGTTGCGCGCCTGCGCGCCGAACTCGACGAGGCCAATTATCGTTATTACGTCCTTGATGACCCTACACTGACCGACGAGGATTACGATCGTCGCCTGCGTCGCCTTCAGGAGCTCGAGTCTCAGCACCCTGATCTGGTGACGCCGGACTCTCCGACTCAGCGTGTTGGTGCCGCCCCCGCCGAAGGGTTTCCAGAAGTCCAGCACGCCGTACCGATGCTTTCCCTGGACAATGCCTTTAACGAAGAGGAAATCGCCGCCTTCGTCAAGCGCGTCAATGAGCGTCTGGAACGTAATGACGATGACCTGGCGTTTTGCTGCGAGCCCAAGCTCGACGGCCTGGCGGTGTCCCTGGTCTACGAGCAGGGTGTGCTGATCAGCGGTGCGACCCGGGGTGATGGCCGCACCGGTGAGGGCATTACCTCCAATCTGCGCACCCTGCGTTCGATTCCGCTCAAGCTACGCGGCGATTCGATCCCGCAACTGATCGAGGTTCGTGGTGAAGTCTATATGCGTCACTCCGGCTTCGAGACGCTCAATGCTCGCGCTCGGGAGGAGGGCAGCAAGGTATTCGCCAACCCGCGCAATGCCGCGGCGGGCAGCCTGCGTCAGCTCGATCCTCGTATCACTGCGCAGCGACCGCTGGAATTCTGTGCCTACCAGGTCGCGCGTATCGACGACGACGAAGTGGCAATGGCTCATTCGGCTTATATGGCGCGATTGCGTGAGTTCGGTTTTCGTACCCATCCGGAGCTTGCGCTGGTCGAGGGCAGTGCCGCACTACTCGAGTACTGCCGTCGCCTGGGCGAGAAACGCGATCACCTGGATTACGATATCGATGGGGCGGTCATCAAGGTCGATGACTTGCGTCTGCAGCGCGAACTGGGCTTCGTCGCTCGTGCACCACGATGGGCCATTGCCTACAAGTTTCCGGCCCAGGAACAAACCACTCGGCTCAAGGACGTGGAGTTCCAGGTCGGGCGTACCGGTGCCATTACACCGGTGGCGCGGCTCGAACCGGTCACCGTGGCCGGTGCCCTGGTCTCGAACGCGACGCTGCACAATCAGGATGAAATCGCACGGCTCGGCGTGATGATCGGCGATCGGGTGGTCATTCGTCGTGCCGGCGACGTGATCCCCCAGGTAGTGCGGGTCATGGAAGACGAGCGGCCTGACGATGCTCGGGTGATCGAGTTTCCCATGCACTGCCCGGTCTGTGGCTCCGAAGTCGAGCGCGTTGAAGGCGAGGCGGTGGTACGCTGCCCGGCGGGGCTTTTCTGTGCGGCCCAACGCAAGGAGGCGATCAAGCACTTCGCTAGCCGTCGTGCGCTGGATATCGACGGGCTCGGGACCAAACTGATCGATCAACTCGTCGAGCGCGAGTGGGTCAAGACACCTGCGGGGCTGTTTCATCTCGGGGCAGAGGAGCTAGCCGAGCTACCACGCTTGGGCAAGAAGTCGGCGGACAATCTGATCGCCGCTCTTGAGAAGTCTCGCCATACAACCTTGCCCCGCTTCATCTATGCGCTGGGCATTCGTGAGGTAGGTGAGGCGACGGCGGGTAATCTGGCCCGGCATTTCGGCACCCTGGAGGCGCTGATGCGGGCCGAGCTTGTCGATCTCGAAGCCGTCGAGGATGTCGGCCCGGTGGTCGCCGCGCATGTGTATAACTTCTTTCAGGAGCAACACAATCGCGAGACCGTCGATCAATTGATTGATGCCGGGGTGCAATGGGAAGAAACCGAAGTGAGTGTTCGCCCTCAACCGTTGATCGGGCAGACCTGGGTGCTTACCGGCACGCTCGAGAGCATGACCCGGGACGAAGGTAGGGCGCGGCTTCAGGCGTTGGGCGCCAAGGTCTCGGGAAGTGTCTCAAAAAGGACCGCCGGCGTAGTCGCCGGCCCTGGAGCGGGCAGCAAGCTAGCCAAGGCCGAGGAACTGAACGTCGAGGTGCTCGATGAAGAGGCTTTTCTGACTCGGCTGGCAGGTTGGGAGAGCGGCGACGGAGAGAAGGGAGAGGCGTCATGAGCCGATTCGTGGAAGTGCCCTATCGCATGCTCCCGGGTGAGACGCTCGATGCGCTGCTGGAGACCTTTGTCACCCGGCAGGGGTATGACACCACCGACACGGGAGAGGGCATGTCCGGCTGGGTAGCGGAACTCAAGCGTCAGCTCGAGCGCAGCGAGCTGCTGGTCGTCCACGACCTGCAGACCGAATCTACCGAGATCATGACCCTGGCCCAGTGGCGGGCCTTTGGGCGGGATCTGGCAGACGATGAGGAAGATTAGGCTTCGCCTAAAAAGTACCTGCGCTCGTCTATACGGCGTTAAAAATTAACTCAAGATGCTCATTTACTTCAGTAAGCTCCGCTATTTCGTCAATTTTTGCCTTGTCTAGCCTTCGCTCGCTGACTTTTAAGGCGAAGCCTTGTGGCTGCGCATGATCTCGGCGATCAAACGCCGCCCGGGGTGCAGATGATCCACGAGTTCGCGCTCCAGCGGCATGGGCTCGTTGCAGATGTGCGAGGCCAGCACCTCGGCGCATAGAGGCGCGCTGGCGAGTCCGCGGGAACCGTGGGCGGCGCTGATCCAAAGGCCGGGGTGATGCTGGCCGGCAACGGCCGGGGCGCGTCGTGCATTCTTCTGTAATGCAGCGTAATCCCAGCGCCAGGTCGGCGCATCCGGCACCGGGCCCGCATAGGGCGACTTGTCCGGGCTGGCGGCCCGCAGGCTGGCGCGACCCGTTAACTGCGCCGGGTCAAATTCGACACCGCTGGCGCGCAATGTCTCGCTATAGGCGGGTAGCATTCGTTCGAATTCCGCCAGATTGGTGGCGCTGTCCGCTTCACGCAGCTTGCGCCCGGTATCGCCTGGGGCAAAGGTGGCCCCGAAAGACTGCACGCCCTCCAACATCGGTAGGGCGTAACCACCGGCGCAAACCACTTGCTTGAGCGGTAAAGGGGGATGGGTCGAATCCGACGATAGATGCAGTTCGCTGACCTGACCGCGTATCGGCTTCAATGGCAGCCAATCAAGGGGTGCAAAGTTAGGCGCCTGCCAGGCATTGGCGACCACGACTTGATCGACGGACAGAGTGTCTCCATCCGCCAGTTCAAGCCTCCAGCCATCTTCACGATGTTCAAGCCTCGTGACCTCGGCCCGACGAAAGACAATGCCCGGGCGTTCAGCGAGCCGCTTACACAAGGCTGCCGGACGTACCCAGCCGGCACCCGGATAGTCCAGCCCGCCCTGGGCCAAGGCAACGCCGGCGCGCTGGCTGGCTTCCTCCGCAGTGACGCCTTCGACGACGCTTTTAGGCAGCGCATGATTGTTCAGGAAGGTGGTCTGACGTCGGGCTTCCTTCTCGCTCAGCGCCAACTGCAGCACACCACAATCGTTCCAGAGCTGTCGTTTGGGATCGAGGCGTTCGAGCAGGCGCCGGGTATACAGCAGCCCCGCCAGGTAGAAGCGGCTCTGCGGGTTAGTCTCGGCGGCCAACTTGACGTAGAGCGCGCCTTGCCGGTTGCCGGAGGCGCCGGCGCCGGGTGCGTCCCGATCGAGCAGCGTGACTCCTACACCGCGTCTTGCCAGCGCCTCGGCGGTGCTGGTGCCGGCCAATCCCGCCCCGATCACGGCGATGTGCCGGGCTGTTCGCGTGGGTGGCGGCGCAAACCAGGGAACTTGCTTGCGTGAGATATCCATTGGCGGTGTGGCGATATGGCCGCACAGCATTTCACGTTTACGCCCAAATCCCGGCACTTTTTCCCACTCGAAGCCCGCTGCTTTGAGACCACGCTTGACGATGCCGGCACAGGTGAAGGTAGCGAAGGTGGCGCCGGGTTGGCTATGGCTCGCCATGGCCTGGAATAGCGCTGGTTGCCAGTTGTCAGGATTTTTCGAGGGGGCGAATCCATCGAGAAACCAGGCATCGACACGTCCATCCAACTGCATTAGACGCTCGCTGCTGTCGCCGAAGTGCAGATCCAGGGCCACTCGCTCGGACAATATCAGACGGTGTACGCCGCTGACCGGTTCGGGCCATTGGTTCACGAGCGCGCGCGCCCGCTTGGTGAATTCGGGCCAGGCGGTCAGGGCACGCTTCAAGTCTTCGCGAGTGAGAGGATATCGTTCGGTGGAAATCAGATGCAGCCGTGCACCCCGAGGTGCATGAATATCGAAACAGGCCCAAGCACACAGCATGTTCAGACCGGTACCGAAACCGGTCTCGCCAATGACGAAAGGGCGCGTATCCTGCCAGGCGGCGAAGCGTTCGGGTAACCGATTGCCCTGCAAAAACACATGCTCCGTCTCGGCGCGGCCATCTTGACGCGAGAAGTAGACATCGTCGAAGACAAGCGAATGCGGTGTCTCGGACATGTCCTCGGCTTCGGTCCATTCCAGCCGAGCACTTTCCAGGGCCGTTAGCTCAGAGAGTTGAGCGGATGGCGAAAGGCAATCGTCCAAAGCGGCATCTCCCATAGCGCGCATGCTCAAGAATTGAACAACAACGCCGAGCCCACGCAAATCATGGCCCGGCGCGAGTGATCCGCTGACTTTCAACAGACTTACTCACAGCCATTGTGGGTAAGCCTCGTTGATTGGTGACGGGAGACCGAGTCCTCTTGATTACGCGGTGACCGACATTTCCTCATACGCCAGGGCGCGGGTGTGTTCAGCGATGATACCTTCTTCATCCGTGGGGATGACAAAAACCGGGAGGTCGCTGTCTTGGGTGCTGATGCGCACCGCCCCCGCGGTGTTGGCCGCAGGATCGAGGCGCATACCCAGCCAGGCAAGCTTCTTGATTACTTCGTCACGGATCAGGGGCGAATGTTCGCCGATGCCCGCGGTGAAGACCAGACCATCCAAGCCACCCATCTGGGCGACGAGAGCCCCCACCTGCGAGACAATGCGATAGACGAAGAGATCGATGGCCTCGCGGGCATGTGGATCATCGCTGTCCACCAGGTCGCGCATGTCGTCGCTGATACCGGAGATGCCCAACAAGCCGGACTCACGCCGCAGCATCAACTCCACTTCCTGAGCGTTCATACCCTGATGTCGCAGTAGATGCAGGATGACACCGGGATCGACACTGCCGCAACGCTTGCCCATCATCAAGCCGTCCAGCGCAGTGAAGCCCATGGTGGTGGCGACGCTACGCCCCTCGTGAATGGCACACAAACTGGCCCCGTGCCCCAGGTGTGCGACGATGAAACGGCCGTTGGCTTTTTCGCCGGCATGGCGCGGTAACACGCTGGCGATGTACTCGTAGGAGAGACCATGGAAGCCATAGCGCAATATGCCTTCATCAGCGAAACGTCGTGGCAGGGCGAACAATTGAGCGACGCGGGGCTGGCTGCGATGAAAGGCGGTATCGAAGCAGGCGACCTGGGGAATATCAGGCCAGGTATCGCGAATGGCATGAATGCCGCTCAGATTATGCGGTTGATGACCGGGTGCCAGTTCGCTCAGGCTATGCATCGTCTCCAGCGCCTCATCGTCGATCAGGACGGGGCCATCGAATTCGCGCCCGCCGTGCACCACGCGATGGCCCGCCGCCACGATGTTCAGCGATGGCATTTCATGACGTAGGCGCTTGAGCATCCAGCGAATCAGCGGGCCGTGCGTCTGGGGCATGCCCTCGCCCAAGGACATGCGCTCACCTGCTGCGCTTCCCAGTTTGGCCTCATAGAGCGCCGCACCACCGATACCGGTGATGCACCCCTTCCAGAGTGGGGCGCCAGGGGTGGCGTAGGGATAAGCCGCGGCCTTGACGGAAGACGACCCGGTGTTAAGAACAAGCATGACATCGATCATTGACAGAACCTTGCAGCGATGGACGAAAAATGTCGCGGCGCGCAATGATGAAAAGAAGAATAAGGTCGACACCGCAGTCGATTAGCATGGTAAAGGATATGGACTATTATACAAAGGTCGAATAAAGACCCTAAGCATGGCCATATCGAGGCAATGCCGTTGACTTTATGTTAGGACGCTAATTAATTCGTAAAGTTCCTCTACCAACTCTGACAGGGGGGCGTCTGTAGAGGCTGGTAAAGGACGAGGGGTTGGGCCGCGTTAAGCGGCCGTATTGATCAAAAGACGGGTGTGACGAGCAATGACGTTTTCCTCGTCGGTGGCGATAACGTGAACCGGCACGTTACTGGTCGCAGCACTGATGCAGGACGCACCCTGAGCGTTGGCCTGATCGTCGATTTGTATGCCCAGCCAGGCCAGGCCTTCCAGGATGCGCGCACGAATCTGCGGCGAATGCTCTCCGATCCCTGCGGTGAAGACCAGGCCATCCAATCCTTTCAGCTGCGCGATGAGCGCCCCGATCTGAGAAAGGGCGCGATAGACAAACAGCTCCACCGCATCCTTTGCCCGTGCCTCATCGTTGTCCACTAGATCGCGCATGTCATCGCTGATACCTGATATGCCCAGTAGCCCCGACTCATGGCTGAGCAGCGAGGCGACGCGTGGCAGGCTCATGCCGCGATCCCGCAGTAAATAGAGCACTACGCCCGGATCGATATCACCGCAGCGCTTGCCCATCACCAGGCCATCCAGGGCAGTGAAGCCCATGCTGGTGGCGATGCTCTTTCGATTGCGCATGGCGCAAAGACTCGCTCCATGGCCTAGATGAGCGACGATGATGCGACCCTTGGCACGCTCACCCAGATACTCGGGTAGCACACTGGCGATGTATTCATAGGACAGGCCATGAAAGCCGTAACGCAACACCCCTTCCTCGGCTAGCTGATAGGGCAGGGCAAAGAGTTGTGCGATCCGCGGCTGGGTGCGATGAAAGGCGGTATCGAAGCAAGCCACCTGAGGGATGTCAGGCCAGATCTCGGTGACGGCCTGAATGCCCACTAGGTTGTGGGGCTGGTGGCTGGGTGCCAGGGGACTGAGGCCGTGTAGTTCTTCCAAGACCGTATCGGTTACACGTACCGGCGCGCTGAAATGCTTTCCACCATGCACGACACGATGCCCTGCCGCCACGACCTTGAATGTCGGCTGCTCCCGTTGCAAATGGTGCAATAGCCACTCGATCAAGGGCTTGTGTTCCTGCACGACCTCCGCCGGCACGGGGATTCGCTCATGAGTTCGACCATTCGAGCGGGATTCGTACATCGCGGTACGGCCGATACCATCGATCTCGCCCTTCCACAGCGGTGGCTTATGCTCGGTCAGCGCGTAAGCCGCCATCTTGATCGAGGAAGAGCCGGTATTGACTACAAGAACCACGTTCGTCATGGAGTTGGCCTCAGGGTAATACTTTCTTGAACGGTTTCACCGTCACCTTGGCGTAGACACCGGCAGCGACGTAAGGGTCCGCATCGGCCCAGGCGCAGGCGGCGTCCAGATCATCGAACTCTGCAATCACCAAGCTGCCACTGAAGCCCGCATCTCCCGGTGATTCGGTGTCGATGGCAGGATGCGGGCCGGCAATCACCAGGCGCCCCTCGTCGCGCAGTGCTTCGAGCCGCGCCAGATGATCCGGGCGGGCGCTTTGGCGCTTTTCCAGACTGTCATTCACGTCTTCACTGATGATGGCGTAGAGCATGGTACGTGTCCTTGTGTGATAGTGAGTCGAAATGAAGAAGCTCAGCGACCCCCACTCCCGGACTTGGACTGAACCAGCATGTGACGGCTAAGATAGACTCCTTGGGCCAGCACGAATACCAAGGTCAGGCCAAGCATGCCAAAGAGCTTGAAGTTGACCCAGGTGGCCTCGCTAAAGGTCTTGAAAACGTAGACGTTGAGCACCGCCATGGCCAGGAAAAAAACTGCCCAGGCGAGATTCAAGCGGGTCCAGATCGTCGTCGGTAGGCTGATGGCTTTGCCCATCATACGCTGGGCCAGGGTCTTGCCGCCGAACAGGGGTGAAAGAAGAAAGGCCAGGGCAAACAAGGCATTGACCACGGTAGGCTTCCATTGAATGAAAGCGGCGTCGTGAAACGCGATCGTGGCGCCGCCCAGCAGAATCAATAGCCCCAGGGTGATCAGGTGCATCTTCTCGAGTCTTTGATAACGCCACCAGATGAACGCCATCTGGGCCAGTGTGGTGGGAATCAGCACCAGCGTGGCCAGCACGATGTCGCCACTCAGATGATAGACCGCGAAGAAGATCGCAATCGGAAGAAAGTCCAGCAGCAGCTTCATGACAGTATCCTGTAATAGGAGGCGCCATTGACCCGGAGTGGCAGGGCGCGCACCATATCGCTCCTATTCTGACAAAGACGCCGGGTGGCGTCATGCCCACGATGTCACTTCCCGAGAGTCTCGAGTCGGTTTCCGGTCTCGATCTGCACATGCACTCCACCGCCTCGGACGGCGCGCTGTCGCCCAGCGCGCTGGTTGACCTTTGCCATGCCCGAGGCGTGACCCATATGGCGCTGACGGATCATGACACCTTGAATGGTGTCCCGGAAGCCAGCATCGCGGCGGCACGGCTGGGAGTGCGCTTGTTGCCCGCCACGGAGCTCTCCGCCCAATGGCGGGGTATGACGATTCATGTGGTAGGGCTGTTACCTACTGGCGCAAGCGCTACGATGGAGGAATCGCTGGCGATCCAGGCCGAGGCGCGGGTAACGCGCAGTGAAGAGATCGCTCGTCGTCTCGAAGCGGTGGGCCTTGATGATGCTCTGGCCCGTGCACGTAAGCAAGCCGGCAGCGAGCGTCCCCTGGGGCGGCCTGATTTCGCCCGGGCCCTGGTGGAAGCCGGCGTGGTGCCGGATATGGCTGCGGCTTTCAAGAAACACCTCGGCGCGGGTAAGCGCGGTGACGTCAAGGCGCACTGGCCTTACCTGAGTAGCGTGATCGGTTGGATTCGTGAAAGCGGAGGTGTGGCGGTGCTGGCGCATCCATTGCGTTATGGTCTGACCCGGCGCAAGCGCGGGCTGCTATTGGATGCCTTTGCCGAGGCGGGGGGCGAAGCGGTGGAACTGATCAGCGGCTTTCAGAATCCGGATGTCACGCGCGATTTGGCGCGTCAGCTTCTGGAGCGCGGACTCTATGGTTCCCTGGGCAGTGATTTTCATTTCCCGGGTGGCCATCTGGCGCCGGGCAGCATGAGTCTCGCCCCTCGGAGCGATCTGCCGCCGGTGTGGTGTCATCCACGAATGCGCGACTTTGCTGGCTGAATTTGTATAACCAGATAAGCTAGTCAATAAGTGCTATGCGAACCCCTCGTCAACACTGTCAGGAGAGGTTATGACCCAGTTCTTCCAGATTCACCCTGAAAACCCTCAGAAACGTCTGATCGATCAGGCCGTCTCCATCATCCGTCAGGGCGGTGTGATCGCCTATCCCACCGACTCGGGGTATGCCCTGGGCTGTCATCTGGGCGAAAAGAAGGCCATCGAGAAGATCAAGTGGCTGCGTTCGCTGGACGACAAGCACAATTTTACTTTGGTGTGTTCCGATCTTTCCGAGATCGGCACCTATGCCAAGGTCGATAACGACGCCTTTCGTCTGCTCAAGAACAATACCCCCGGTCCCTACACCTTCATTCTGGATGCCACCAGCGAAGTGCCGCGGTTGTTGTTGCATCCCAAGCGCCGTTCCATCGGCGTGCGGGTGCCGGATCACCGCATCACTCATGAGCTGCTCGACACCCTGGGCGGCCCCTTGATGAGCGTGACGCTGATTCCGGTGGGTGAAGAGCTGCCGATGACCGATGCGGAGGAGATTCGTGAGCGTTTCAGCGCGCATCTCGAGCTGATCATCGATGGTGGCGCCTGCTCACTGGAACCTACCAGCGTGATCGATTTGCGCGAGATTCCGCCGGTCATCCTGCGCGAAGGCCGGGGCGATACCTCTCCCTTTCGTTGAATGCCTCTTGGTTGTGGAAATGCCGCTCCGCTGGGCGGCATTTTAGCGACTAGCCGGTAGGTGTGGCGGACGCTTGCTCATCATCGTGCTTTTTCTTGCGCGGATCCTCGCTTTCTTCGTCGAGCCAGGCACCGCAGCGCTTGCAGTAGCGCGCATCGCGCTCGTGCCCTTCATGGCCGCAGCCGGGGCAGGCCTCGTCGGAATAACGCTGCTCCCGGATCGAGCGCATCATTTCGGCGGAAAAGACCCCGGTCGGCACGGCGAGGATGGCATAGCCCATGATCATGACCACGGACGACAGGAACTGCCCTAGGGGTGTCAGCGGCGTGATATCGCCGTAGCCCACGGTGGTCAGGGTCACGATGGCCCAGTAGATCGCCCGCGGGATGCTGGTGAAGCCTGCCTCGGGCGGCTCGATCAGATAGATCATCGAGCCGAAGATGATCACCAGCATCAGCACCGTGGACAAAAACATCAGGATCTTGCGCGAACTGCGGCGCAGCGATTGCAGCAGGATCTTGCCTTCGCCCAGAAACTCCATGAGCCGCAGTACACGAAAGACCCGCAGCACGCGCAGGATCCTCACCACCAGTAGCGACTGGGCGCCGGGTATGAGCAGGCTCAGCCAGGTCGGCAGAATCGATAGCAGGTCGATGACGCCATAAAAGCTTTTCAGATAGCGCAGCGGACGATCCAGACAGTAGAGCCTCAGCGCCAGCTCGAGAGTGAATATCACGGTGAAGCCCCATTCCATCCCGAGAAACAACGCTCCGTAGCGTGCATGCAGAGATGCCACGCTATCGAGCATGACAATGGCGACACTGATCAGGATCAGACTGATCAGTGCGATATCGAAACTCTTGGCGAGTCGCGTGTCCGACTCGAAGATGAGCTGGAACAGCCAGGTGCGCAGATCCATGCCGCCAGGACGTAACGGAGATGGCAAGATCGGACTCCTCGTGAATCAAAGTGTCTGTTGCAGGCCCAGGCTGTGCCGCCCAAAGCTGGTGGTCAGCCAGTCAGGATGCGTCAAGGCGCTCGCCAGAGCACTTGCGTGACGCTGCTGCGCGATACTCAACTGTCTGTCACTGGCTAGGCCATGATATGTGTCGCGAGCCTTTTCCAGGAAGCATCGTTCTTCGGTATCGCGGTAGATATCGAGCAGGCGTAAGGCATGATCGGCCCGGGTGCGGAGGCTCTCGTCGGGAGGCTGAAGTGGCCAGTGGCCTTTGTCCAACGCCATGCCGCGTTCGGCCTTGCTGGCAATGGACGGGCGCAGCGGCACCCGTTCGGCAAGCCCCTTCGCCAATTGCCACAAGGCACCGGGCTGCCCGCGCTTGAGCTCCAGTTCCAGCTCGTTGATGGCGATGCTGCGTCCGTTAGCGCGGATTTCACCCTGATCCAGGGCAGCCTCGATGGTGGCGTCCTCGGTCTCGAGCAGCCAGCGGCAGCGTTCGAAATCCGTGACAAAGCGCGGTTGGAGCGCTTCGAGGACAGCGTCGTCCAGGGCTTGAATGGGCGGCAAGTCGGCCAGGCCGATCAGATCCAGGCCATCATCGCCAATCTTCCATTCCCATTCGCCACGGCTGGAAAGTCCCCCGGACCCGCGGCCGGCGGTCTTGAGTGTCTGTAGCCGGTGTTCCGGGGTGCGACGAACACGCAAGGCGATCCGGGCGGTCTCTAGTGCACCCTGGGCAGTGTCGTAATAGGTATTGGACAGCCACTCGAGCTTCATTGGGAGTTCGATGAGTAGTTCATGTCGCGGCAGACAAGATGCGGCGACATTGCCAAGTGCCAGCTTGAGTTCGATTTCTTCGGCCATCAGGCTATCCTGTTGAGACGCTCGAATGAAATTTCATGACGTTGCACGATGCAATCACTATACTATCGACGCCATTCCCAACCCATGACAGTCTTTATATGATGACGTCCAATCCGTTTTCAGCGTTGTTCGGGCGCTCGCCCTTTCAGCCGTTATTGGCGCATATCGTCAAGACCAGTGAGTGCGCCGATCAGTTATTGCCCTTCTTCGATGCCGCGCTGGCGGGCAACTGGGAAGAAGCTGCCCAGCACCGCGAGAAGGTGACCGCTCTCGAGAACGAGGCGGACGAGCTGAAAACCCAGTTACGCCTCAATCTACCTAACACCCTGTTTCTGCCGGTATCGCGCTCGGATCTACTTGAACTGATCAGCGTGCAGGACAAGATCGCCAATCGGGCCCGGGACATCACCGGCATCATGCTGGGACGTTCCATGCAGATCCCCGAGCCCTTGGCGACACCGATGCGCGGCTATCTGGAGATCGCACTGGCGGCCGTGGCCCAGGCGCGCAAGGCACTGGAAGAGCTCGAGTCGCTACTCGAATCCGGCTTCGGTCGCAATGTGGCGCAACTCATGGAAAACCTGATTCGCGACCTGCACGATCTCGAGCATCAAGCGGATGCTCAGGAAATCGCCATTCGTCGTCAACTCTTCGATCTCGAAGACGATCTGCCGCCCGTGGATGTGATGTTTCTCTACAAGATCATCGACTGGATCGGGGATCTTGCCGATCGCGCCGAGCGCGTTGGCAGTCGACTACAGATACTCACTGCCCGCTGAATCCACGTCCCGTCGCGGTTACGTGGATTCGCTCATGAACGCCACCCAAAAACGAACGGCTGCCCATGTTTATCATTGAGCAATACGGTGACGTATTCATCATTCTTGCCTGTATCTTCGGTTTCTTCATGGCCTGGGGGGTTGGTGCCAACGATGTGGCTAACGCCATGGGCACCTCCGTCGGATCCAAGGCCATCACCATCAAGCAGGCGATTCTGATCGCGGTAATCTTCGAATTTCTGGGGGCCTGGCTAGCCGGCGGCCAGGTCACCGAGACCATTCGCAAAGGCATCATCAACCCCGAACTCCTCGTGGATGATCCGCAACTGCTGGTCTATGGCATGCTGGCCTCGTTGCTGGCAGCGGGCTTATGGCTGTTGATCGCCTCGGCCCGCGGATGGCCGGTGTCGACCACCCATTCCATCGTCGGCGCCATTGTCGGTTTCGCCGTGGCCGGGTTGGGAGTCGATGCCGTCGGCTGGGGCAAGGTTGGTCAGATTGCCGCCAGCTGGGTAGTGTCGCCAGTGCTGGCGGGTACCTTCGGCTTCGTCCTGTTCAAGTCGGTGCAGTTGCTGATCTTCGAGAGTCGGGACCCTTTCGCGGCGGCCAAGCGCTATGTGCCGGCGTATATCTTTCTGGTGGGTTTTATCGTCGCCATGGTGACGCTGGTCAAGGGGCTATCCCATGTGGGGCTGAATCTGAGCTTTGCTCAAAGCCTATTGCTCGCCACCGGTATCGGTTTGACGATCATGCTGTTGGGCATCGGGCTCGAGAACCGGATCAATCGCACCAAGGGCGCCAAGAACGGTGATTTTCAATTCTCCAGCGTCGAGCGCGTCTTCGGCGTACTGATGATGTTCACCGCCTGCGCCATGGCGTTTGCCCATGGGTCCAACGATGTCGCCAATGCCGTCGGACCACTGGCCGCGGTGATCAGCGTGGTGCGCACCCACGGCGAGATAGATGGTGCGGCAATTCTGCCCTGGTGGGTGCTGGTATTGGGGGGCGCGGGTATCGTTGTCGGTCTGGTGACCTATGGGCACCGCGTGATTGCAACCGTCGGTACCGGCATCACCGAATTGACACCGAGCCGTGGTTTCGCCGCCACCCTGGCGGCGGCCACCACCGTGGTCCTGGCCTCGGGAACCGGGTTGCCGGTTTCCACCACCCATACCCTGGTGGGCGCAGTGCTGGGGGTGGGCTTGGCGCGCGGTATGGCGGCGCTCAACCTGCGGGTGCTCGGCACCATCATTCTGTCCTGGCTGATTACCTTGCCGGCCGGCGCCATGTTGGCGATCCTGTTCTTCTTCATGTTCAAGGGCATGTTCGGCTGAGACATTCTGAGGCATAAGGGGAGGCAGCGGCTCTGTTATAGTGCTTCGCCTGGTTCGGTTTTCCTGCGATCGGGGACAGGTCTTGAATACACATTTTCCCTTCGTCGAGTGGTTTCGTAATTCGTCGCCTTACATCAATACGCATCGTGGGCGTACCTTCGTCATCCTGATCGAAGGCGACGCCATGATCGACGAGCGTGGCGAACAGCTGATCCAGGATCTGGCCCTGTTGCATACCCTCGGGGTGCGTCTGGTGCTGGTCTACGGTATTCGTCCTCAGGTCAGCCAGGTGCTCGAGGAATCGGATATCGCGCCACAACGCTATGAAGGACGCTGGGTAGCCGATCAAGTCATCATGGCGTGTGTCGAGCGCGTGGCGGCACAGCAGCGATTGTGGCTGGAGGCGCGTTTTTCTCTGGGCCTGCCCAATACACCGCTGCACGGTGTCGAGCTCGTCGCGGTGTCCGGTAATCTCGTCATGGCCAAACCCCTGGGAGTGCGTCGAGGCATCGACTTCGATCGCAGTGGCGAAGTGCGCCGGGTGCGTAAAAGTGCCATCGGTGCGCTGCTCGAGCGGGAAGCCTTGGTGGTGCTACCACCGCTGGGATTCTCGAGTACCGGCGAAGTGTTCGATCTGGATGCCTCTGAAGTGGCCCAGCACGCTGCCATCGCGCTCAAGGCCGATAAGCTGATCCTGCTGGGAGACGCCGATGGGCTGCATGATGCAAGCGGTCGGCTGCAGCGTCAGCTGTCCCCGGACGAGGCGGAGCCCTTGCGTGCTGCCGCTGCCCCGGGCAGCGAACTCGCGCGGCACTTGAGTGCCGCCTGCGAGGCGGCGCGCCACGGCGTAGGTCGTACCCACCTGTTGCCTTGGCACAATCATGATGCGCTGCTGGGTGAGCTATTCACTCGAGACGGGGTGGGAACGATGATCACCCAGCACCGTTATGAGCAGCTGCGTCCCGCTGAACTGCGCGACATTGCCGGTTTACTTGAGCTGCTGCGGCCACTGCAAGAACACGACGTTCTGATCGAGCGCTCCCGGGAACGACTCGAACAGGAGATCGACGACTATCTGGTCATCGAGCGTGATGGCATGATCATTGGCTGCGCCGCGCTGCATTTGTTTCCCGATACCGCCATGGGTGAGCTCGCCTGTGTTGCCGTCCATGCCGATTATCGTGGCAGCGCCCGGGCGGAATTATTGCTCGCCGAGGTAGAGCGGCGTGCTCGGCGGCGTGGACTCGAGGCATTGTTCGCTCTGACGACCCATACCGCTCACTGGTTCATCGAGCATGGCTTCGTTCACTCCCGCATCGAGTTATTACCGGCGCTTAGACGCGATGCCTACAACCATGCTCGAAAATCCAAGATTCTGCTCAAGCAGATGAATTGAAACGCACTTTCTGAAATATCCTTTTGCTGTCGCTAGTCAGATACTCGCTAACCACCTGTTTTTGATCGAAACATTCGGCACAATGAATTGCTCGTTGCCGTTTAGAGACGTAATGAATGTGCCTCGCGTCCCTTTTTATCCATGAACGCAGTTATTCGCTTATAGGGTTATTTGAGAAGAAATATAACCTTTTGTTTTTTAAAGCATATAGGGGTTATTGGCATGCCTATCGCAACATGTTACGTGAGCGGCAGGAATAGATCGAAGCATTTAGCTCATTTCCTGTTTGGTCAATCGAAAGCATGACCCCTTGGGCTTGTTCTTTCAGATTGGCAAATGCGTTTGCTCCACGCGATGTGTGACTCAAGTTGCGATGAGATGGGTACCGCCGTTACGGCATGGAAAGGTACCTTTTGGGCAAGGAGGCCCGGCACGGACGCCATTCCCCCGTGAGGGGGATCAATTTGGATACGACGCCCAGGCGGCGCATCAAAGAACGAAGCACGGCGGTTCGCCGCTGACATTAAATCGCCAGTTCCTGTTAGACATTGACGCGATTTCATGGCTTCGGGTCCCTCGGGACCATCCGAGTTCTCGGCGATGTCTAAACAGGTAGGCATTCAAAGAGCACTCACTTGACCCTTCAGTTCCCTGCGTACCTTGGGCCGGCTTTTGTCGGCCCTCTTTTTTTGCGTTGTTTAGATGTCTACGACTTTGCTTGGCGGCAACTCTGGTATGCTATGCGGATAAGACTCATGATTTCGATCCTTTTTCTGCATAGAACCGTTGCCATGACCTCACAGGTCTCACGCCGCTGGCGTCCTCGATCATTATTGCAGCTGGTACTGCTGGCCTTCCTCGTAGTGATGCTGCCCATTGCCGTCCTGATGTTTCAGGCGGGGCAGGCGCTTTCGGAACTTTCCTATCTGGCTGATATCAGCGCGCGTCAGGCTGTCGAACAGACACGGCGTGCCCGGGCACTCTCCAATCTGGCGCTGGAAATGGAGCGCAGTGCTCGTCAGTATGCCGTGGTCGAGCAGCCCGGTCTGATGGAAATCTATGCCTCCAAGGTCGAAGAGTACGCAGCCTTACTCGAGGCCCAGCAGCGCCTGTTGCCTAATAATTCGGATATCGCTGTGCTGAGCGATCAGATCGAGGCACTGGCGATGCTGCCGACCATGACCGTTGAAGAAGTCAGCGAGAATCTGGACGGCTTCGCGAGTTTTGGTGAGCACACCAGCGCCGTGCGCGAGGCGACCAATCGCCAGATCGATAATCGTATCGAAAATATCAGCGCTCAGGCCGAGGAGGTGCAACGCCGGCTGTGGTTGCAGACCGCGGCCCTGGTGTCGGCAAGTCTCGCTCTGATGCTGCTGTTCACCTGGTTGATCATTCGCCCGATACGCCAGATCGAGCGGCGCATACTGACGCTGGGCAGCGGTATGGAACCTGCGTCGTCACATTTGATCCAAGGACCAGCGGAGTTGGTCAACCTGGGCGAGCGCCTGGATTGGCTGTCCGTACGCTTGAGTGAACTCGAGGCGCAGAAACAGCAATTTCTGCGTCATATGTCACATGAACTCAAGACACCGCTGGCCAGTGTTCGTGAAGGTACCAGCCTGCTCTCCGACGGCATCGTCGGTGAATTGACCCAGCGCCAGCTCGAAATCGTCGAATTGATCGATACCAGCGGACTGGAGTTGCAGCGACTGATCGAACAACTACTAGACTATAATCTGTTGCAGCACAATCAGACTGCCGACAACGAATGCTTCAATGTGGCCACCTTGATACAGGAGGTATTGGGCAAACATCAGCTGGCGCTAAGCAAGAAAGGCATGCAGGTCAGTGCATCGCGCTCCCCCATTGAATGGATGGCAGATCGTGACCGCACTGCACGAGTGCTGGATAATCTGGTGTCCAACGCTATCGCCTACGGCGAGGACGGGGGGCAGCTGGAAATACGCACAAGTCAACATGGTCCGACGTTGACAATTGACGTTGCCAATAGCGGTGAGCCGATCGATAGTGCCGACCGCGAACGACTATTCGAGGCCTTCTATCAGGGTCGTGCTCGGCGCAAGGGGCCAATCAAAGGTTCGGGTATCGGACTCTCCGTCGCGGCAGATTGCGCCCGGGCGCAACAAGGTCAGTTGACCCTGGCCGATGATGACACCCTGGCGGTATGTTTCCGCCTGACATTGCCCTGGAATGGGGGCGACGTCCTCGATAACGATAATTGGACGCAGCAGACGATGCTGACGCTCGATACGAACGCAAGGAATTGATGGGTATGAAACGAATACAGTTGCTGGCCGGCTTGCTGGCGGCCTCGCTTCTGGCGGGGTGCAATATACTGCCGGAAATGGCCGGGGCCGATTCGGCCCCAGAAGAATCGAACCAATGCTTATCCGACGTGCCCAGCCTGAAAAAGAGCGACTGCATGTTGAGCGCCTGGGTCGATTTCGGTCTGGCGGCTCAGCGTGCCGACCAGGAGTGGCGTGATCGGATTCTCGAGAGGGTCGAGGGCGACACCCCCAACAAGCGTCTGGCCCGAGCGGTGGTCTATTCCTGGTCGCGCCAGAGCCAATGGGACGATGCCGCGGAACTGCTCGAGGCCGACCTGTCGGCGGCACCCAGCGAGTTGCAGCCCCTGCTTCGGCAGTGGCTGAACGGTCTGGAGGCACGCAGGAAACTACTGGGAGACCTCTACAGAAGTGAAGCCTCTCGTCGCCAGGCGGTTCAGGAGCGCGATGATCTTGCCAAGAAACTCGATGCGCTAACGGCGATCGAAGAAAGTATCAATTCGCGAAACCAAACGCCCTAGGCTTTGTCTGAAAAGTCGACGAGCGATGATCAGACAAGGCAAAGATTGGCAAAAGAACGGAATTTACGCGGTATAAATGAGTTTCTTGAGCCGATTTTTAATGCCTTATGATCGAGCCTAGACAGTTTTCGGATAAAGCCTAATGCCCTCGGGCCAGTCATTGCCAAGGGGCTTGTGGTTGCGCCTTCAAGGAGTCGACACGTGAAGCATGCCGCCCACATTCTACTGGTGGATGACGATGCCAGCCTGCTCAAGTTGCTGGGAATGCGTCTGGAGAGTCGTGGCTATCGCGTGACCACGGCGGAGAGTGGACGCCAGGCACTGGATAGTTTGAGCAAGACACGCCCGGATCTGGTGCTGTCGGATCTGCGCATGGACGAAATGGATGGCATGACGCTATTCCATCAGTTGCAAAAGCAAGCCCCCGGGCTACCGGTCATCATTCTCACTGCCCATGGCTCGATCCCGGATGCGGTCAGTGCCACGCGCCAGGGTGTTTTCAGCTTTCTGACCAAACCGGTGGATCGCGACGAACTATTTGCCGCTCTCGAAGATGCCTTGAGCCAGACGCCGGGTACCGCCGGCGATGGCGATAACGGCTGGCGTTCGTCCATCATTACCCGCAGTCCCCACATGGAGCGTGTGCTCGAACAGGCGCGTATGGTGGCCGGGTCAGATGTCAGTGTACTGGTCACCGGTCCCAGCGGCAGTGGCAAGGAGCTTTTCGCCAACGCCATTCATCAGGCCAGTTCGCGGGCCGACAAACCTTTCGTCGCCATCAACTGCGGCGCCCTGCCGGAGCAGTTGCTGGAAAGCGAGCTTTTCGGCCATGCCAAGGGCGCCTTTACCGGCGCGATCACGCAGCACGAAGGCCTTTTTCAAGCCGCGGATGGCGGTACGCTATTTCTTGATGAAATCGGCGACATGCCCTTGCCGTTGCAGGTCAAATTGCTGCGCGTGCTGCAGGACCGTCAGGTACGCCCGCTGGGGTCGACCACCTCGATTCCCATCGATGTACGCGTCATCTCGGCGACTCATCGCGATCTTGACCGAGCCATGGCGGAGGGCGATTTCCGTGAGGACCTCTACTACCGCTTGAACGTGGTCAATCTGCGCTTGCCGCCCCTCAAGGATCGCGCCGAGGACGTGCCGCTGCTGGCCAAGTATCTGGTGACCCAGGCCGCGGAGCGGCACAAGCCCTTCGTCAAGGGCTTTTCCTCGGAAGCGCTCAATCTGCTTGCCTCCAGCGCCTGGCCCGGCAACGTGCGCCAATTGGTCAACGTGGTCGAGCAGTGCGTGGCCTTGACCAGCTCGCCGATCATTCCCGAGGCGCTGGTCGCCCAGGCGCTGGTCGCCGAAGAAAACGCGCTGCCCTCCTTCAACGACGCCCGAGCCAGCTTCGAGCGCAGTTATCTGATCAAGGTGCTCAAGATCACCGAAGGCAACGTGACTCAGGCGGCCCGCATCGCCGGGCGCAACCGTACCGACTTCTACAAGCTGCTGGGTCGTCACGATCTGGAACCCAGTGTATTCAAGCCCGGCGCCACCGCCGAGGAAGAGGTCGGTTAAGCACCTCTATATTTAGAGCTTCTTTAATAGCTCGATGGATGCGATGGGTGCTCCGGAGGAAAGTCTTTGCGAAGGCGCTGTTGACCCCGTCCTAGGGCGCTAATTTTGCTATCTGACCGCCATGGATGGCGGAAATGCCGGCATTGCAAGGAGCCTTTTCCGATCATGGCAAAAGACCTTCGCTTCGTCTTACCCCCTGGAGACCATCATCTAGGAGTCCGGTTGGAAATGGACTCTTAGACGCTAACGCTTGAAGCGGCGTTTCACCTCTACTGTCAGTTTGCCTTCTGCAAGCCGTGCGCTGAGGCGCTCACCCGGTTGGGTGTCCTCGGCGCGTTTGATGATCGCCCCCTGGCCGTTCTCGAGAATCGCGTAACCCCGACCCAATACCGCTAGCGGGCTCACCGCGTTCAATTCCCGCATCAGGGCATTGAGCCGATTGCGCTCGGTCTGTAGACGCCGGGGCATGGTCAGGTGCAGGCGTCTGCTGGCCTGTTCGAGGCGCTGGCGAGACTCACTGATCTGCTGGGCAGGGTCGAAGCGCATCAAGTGTTGCCTTGCCATTTGATGACGTTGCCGCGCCTGGGACAGATGCTGTTGCATGGCTCTCTGGAGGCGTGCTTCAAGTTGTTCCAGGTGCTGGCGTTGGCGGGCCAGGCGTTCACCGGGATGGCGCAGACGAGCGCGCAGATAGTCGAGGCGTTGGATCTCCTGATCGAGCCGCAGGCGCTCCGCACGAGCCAGGCGCTGCTGTGCATCGTTCAGTCGACGCATCAGCTCGCGCCGATCCGGCACCAGCTGTTCCGCCGCCGCGGAGGGAGTTGGTGCTCGTACGTCCGCAGCGAAATCCGTCAGGGTCACGTCGACCTCGTGGCCCACCGCGGACATCACCGGCAATCGCGAATGGAAGATCGCCCGGGCCAGATGCTCGTCATTGAAAGCCCATAGGACCTCGAGACTGCCGCCACCCCGGGTGATCAGCAACGCATCGAAGCGCTCCTCCCGGTTGGCGACGGCAATCGCACGAATGATTGCCGGTACTGCCTCGCGGCCTTGCACCGGTACCGGCAGCAGGGTGACATCGATCAGCGGCCAGCGTGTTGCCAATACCGCCAGCACATCGCGGACCGCCGCGCCGGTGGCGGAGGTGATCAGCGCCAAACGCTCAGGCGGATAGGGCAGGGGACGGGCGTTGACGAACACGCCCTCGGCGGAGAGCTGGTGCTTCAGGCGCTCAAAAGCCGCCAGCAAGGCCCCCTGGCCGGCGGGCTGGACTGCTTCGACGATTAGTTGATAGTCACCTCTGGGTTCGAAGATCGAGACGCGTCCGCGCAGGCGAATGTGATCGCCGTTGGCGAAAGGCGCGGCGAACCGGGCGCGGGTGCGAAACAGCGCGCAACGCACCTGGGCGCGATCGTCCTTCAGGCTGAAATAGCAGTGTCCAGAGGCGGGCTTGGCCAGGCCCGACACTTCGCCTTCCACCCAGCAGTCGCCGAAGCCGCGTTCGAGCATCAGGCGCGCCTGGCGATTGAGATCGCTGACGGAAAGGGTTGTAGGATCAGCCATGAAGAGGGCTCCAGCCAGGTTCATCGCAGCTTAACACGGCGCTCTTCGAGCGTGCATTGAGCCGTCGGGACGGGAGGTTTATAATACCCCGCTATTTATTTCAGTTATCTATTTCACGCCCCCTCTCTCTTCACAAACCGCTCACTGGGTGAAACCGACATGCTACGTATGGCGCAAGAAGCTCTTACGTTCGATGACGTATTACTCGTCCCCGGCTATTCGGATGTCCTGCCCAAGGACGTCAGCCTCAAGACCCGCCTGACTCGCCGCTTGAACCTCAATGTCCCGCTCGTTTCCTCTGCCATGGATACCGTGACCGAAGCGCGCCTGGCTATCGCCATGGCTCAGGAAGGCGGCATCGGCATCATCCACAAGAGCATGAGCATCGGTAGCCAGGCGGCGGAGGTGCGCAAGGTCAAGAAACATGAAAGCGTGATCGTCAAGGACCCGGTGACCGTTGCGCCCCAGGCCAAGTTGCAGGACCTGTTGGCCATGGCCAGCGAATACGGTTTCTCCGGCTTTCCGGTGGTCGAGGGCGAGACCCTGGTCGGCATCGTCACCGGTCGCGACATGCGCTTCCAGCCGGATTACAGCGATAGCGTCGAGGCGATCATGACGCCCCGCGACAAGCTGATCACGGTGCTAGAAGGCACGCCACTGGAACAGATCAAGGCCAAGCTGCACGAGCATCGCATCGAGAAGATGCTGGTGGTCGATAACGACTTCCGCCTGCGTGGCCTGGTGACCTTTCGCGATATCGAAAAGGCGCGCAACTATCCTTATGCCGCCAAGGACAGCGATGGACGCCTGCTGGTCGGCGCGGCGGTGGGCACCGGTGCCGAGACCGCGGATCGCATCACCGCCCTGGCCGAGGCCGGCGTGGATGTGATCGTCGTCGATACCGCTCATGGTCACTCCAAGGGCGTCATCGATCGGGTGGCCTGGATCAAGGAGCATTTCCCGAACATTCAGGTCATTGGCGGCAATATCGCCACGGCGGATGCGGCCAAGGCACTGGCCGAGGCCGGCGTCGACGCGGTCAAGGTGGGCATCGGTCCCGGTTCGATCTGTACCACCCGCATCGTGGCCGGGGTTGGCGTGCCGCAGGTTACCGCGGTGTCCAATGTCGCTGCGGCCCTGGAAGCCTTCGATATTCCGTTGATCGCCGATGGCGGTATCCGCTTTTCCGGCGATGTGGCCAAGGCCATCGCTGCCGGTGCCAGCTGCGTGATGATCGGCGGTCTGCTTGCCGGCACCGAGGAAGCCCCGGGGGAGGTCGAGCTGTATCAGGGCCGTACCTACAAGGCCTATCGCGGCATGGGCTCCATGGGCGCCATGTCTCAGAGCCAGGGCAGCGCGGATCGCTACTTCCAGGACAAGTCCGAGGGTGCCGAGAAGCTGGTGCCGGAAGGCATCGAAGGGCGCGTGCCCTACAAGGGCATGATGAGCGCCATCGTTCATCAACTGGTGGGTGGCCTGCGCGCCTCCATGGGCTATACCGGCTGCCGCAGCATCGACGAGATGCGCACCAAGCCGGAGTTCGTCAAGATCACCGGCGCCGGCTTCAATGAGTCGCATGTGCACGATGTGCAGATTACCAAGGAAGCCCCCAATTACCGGGTGGGTTAGGATAACCAGCGCGCTGGATGGAACCATGCGTTGTTGAAAACAGCCTCGGCATGCTCATTGACCCACTAGTCAACTGCGCTGCCTCGGCTGTTTTCGCCTAGCCTGGTTCTCACCCAGCAACGCTGCTCAAGCTTAATCAGCTTGCCGATTCTTACTGGGCGATCTCGCCCACCTCCGCTCAATAGAGAGCCTGTCATGCAAGACATTCACGCCCACAAGATTCTGATTCTCGATTTCGGCTCCCAGTACACCCAGTTGATCGCCCGCCGCGTGCGGGAGATCGGGGTTTATTCGGAAGTACGCGCCTTCGATATCACCGAGGCCGAGATTCGCGACTACGCCCCGAATGGCATCATCCTCGCCGGCGGGCCGGAGTCCGTGACGGAGCTGGATTCGCCTCGGGCACCGCAGTGTGTGTTCGAAATGGGCTTGCCGGTCTTCGGCATCTGCTATGGCATGCAGACCATGGCGGAACAACTGGGCGGGCGCGTCGAGGGCTCGCAGAAGCAGGAGTTCGGCTACGCGCAGATTCGCATCGAGCACGACGACGATCTGTTCAAGGGCATCAAGGACCACGTCGATCACGACGGCAAGGCGCTGCTTGATGTATGGATGAGTCACGGCGACAAGGTGGCCATGGCCCCCGCAGAGTTCACCGTCACCGCCACCACGCCGAGCTGCCCGATCGCCGCCATGAACTGGCCGGAAAAGCGCTTCTATGGCGTGCAGTTCCATCCGGAAGTAACCCACACCCTGCAAGGCCAACGCATCCTTGAGCACTTCGTGCTGGATATCTGCGGCGCGGAAAGACTCTGGACGCCAGCCAGGATCGTCGAGGATCTTTCCGCCCGAGTGCGCGATCAGGTCGGTGACCGCCATGTGCTGCTAGGCCTTTCCGGCGGCGTCGATTCCTCGGTGGTGGCGGCATTACTGCACAAGGCCATCGGCGACCAGCTGACCTGCGTGTTCGTCGACAACGGCCTACTCAGAAAGAACGAAGGCGACCAGGTGATGGAGACCTTCGCCAACCACATGGGCGTGAAGGTGATTCGCATCGATGCGGAAGACAAGTTTCTTTCCAAGCTCGAAGGCGTCTCTGATCCCGAAGCCAAGCGCAAGGCCATCGGCAACACCTTCATCGACGTGTTCGATGACGAGGCCGCTAAGATTGAAGGCGTCGACTTCCTCGCCCAGGGCACCATCTACCCGGACGTGATCGAATCCGCCGCCGGCAAGACCGGCAAGGCCCACGTCATCAAATCGCACCACAATGTCGGCGGCCTGCCCGAGACCATGAAGTTGAAGCTCGTCGAGCCGCTGCGGGAACTGTTCAAGGACGAGGTGCGCAAGCTCGGCCTCGAACTCGGTCTGCCCTACGACATGGTCTATCGCCACCCCTTCCCGGGGCCGGGCCTTGGGGTGCGCATTCTCGGCGAAGTGAAAAAAGAGTACGCCGACATTCTGCGCGAGGCGGACGCCATCTTCATCGAAGAGCTGCACAACGCGGACTGGTACCACAAGACCAGCCAGGCCTTCGCCGTCTTTCTGCCGGTGAAATCCGTGGGCGTGGTCGGCGACGGCCGCCGCTACGAATGGGTGATCGCGCTGCGCGCCGTGGAAACCATCGACTTCATGACCGCCCGCTGGGCACACCTGCCCTATGAACTGCTGGAGAAAGTCTCCAACCGCATCATCAACGAGATAAGCGGGGTATCGCGGGTGACCTATGATGTGAGCAGCAAGCCTCCGGCTACGATCGAGTGGGAGTGACTCCACTTAGCTCGTAAGCCTTTTGTTTCACGGTAAGAGAAAGCACGCCAATCGGCGTGCTTTTTTGTGTTTGAGAACAGAACTCGGCGAACTAAGCTGGTAAGACCAGGAGAAGTCAGCAATCAAAGAGTGAAAAGACCGAGGACCTGTCGCAGGGAATGATGCCATCCCGGGCGGTAGTGTGCTTACGCCACCGGTGCCTGGCCGAGCATCAAGCGGTCCAAAGGGCTATGTGTGCCGGCGAAATGCTGACCCAGTACATGCGTATAGATCTGGGTAGTCCTCACATCACTATGCCCCAGGAGCTCCTGAACAGTGCGAATATCATAACCGGCTTCCAGCAAGTGGGTAGCAAATGAGTGGCGAAACGTATGGCATGTCACACGCTTAGTGATGCCAGAGGCCCCTTGTGCCTTACCGACTGCCTTTCGAATCACGCTGTCATGCAGGTGATGGCGGCACCAATGATTCCCGACAGGATGACGGCAGTACCCCTTGGAAGGGAAGACGTACATCCATCCTGGCTGGCGAAATGCATTGGGGTATTTCTTTCCCAAGGCGTGAGGAATCGACGGGCCTATTGCATGAAGCAAGTCTCGCTGGTGAAGTTCCTTTGCCATGCCTATTTGTGATTCAAGCCGTGGAATTACGGACCGGCCGAGTAAAGTGACGCGATCCTTGCGCCCCTTGCCATCACGGATAAGGAGTTTTCCACCAGGTATGTCGACATCCATGACGCGAAGTCGAAGACACTCATTCACACGCAGGCCGCTGCCATACAATAATTCTATGACCAGCCGGGGCGACGGCGGCAGATGTGTCAGAATACATCCGACTTCAGCCGGAGAAAGTACCACCGGCAAGCGCCGCTTCTTCGTTGCCAAAGTAAAGCCTAAGTCACCCAGTGGTTGCTCAAGGTGCTGGTTGTACAGGTAAGCCAAGCTGTTGAGCGCGACTTTCTGGGTATTCACTGCCACATGCTGGTCGCTGGCCAACCAACTGAGAAATGCCTGAACCTCAGGTGCGCCCATGTTGCAAGGGTGTTTTTTTCCATGAAACAGGATAAAGCGCTTGATCCAATGCAAATAGGTCTTTTCCGTGCGCAGGCTATAGCCACGTAAGCGTATGGAGCGATGAACTGACTCCAGGAAAGGACTCGTAGGCATGGCGTTCTCCGTTTTATGTATTTTTATACAGTATAATGGACGGAAAATGAGCATCATGCACAGAAAATATGTAACCATGGCACGCTTTTATCGAGATGCAGTTTGTAATTATATATTAATCAATAGCTTAATTGGCTTAACAAATTGATATACGGTAAGGAATGTATGGGAATATGCATGCGCGATTTCATCCATTATTATTGTTTATAGAACTGGTATTTTCTTGATTGGTCAGTTGGTTAACCTGCTCAAGCATCTATGCTGTCTGTGGTGAAATTGAGCTAGGCTACTATTAAACTGTTATGCAAAAAAGGAGGAATCATGATTTCGGATCAAGAAAGGAAGCTCGCGGAGCAGGTTATAGAGCTCCATGATGGGAAAAATTTCGCTCGTTTGCAGGAAATGTCCATGCCGTCGTCTCCCGACGAAAGCGAGGGCACCATTACTGAAGAGGCGTACATTGCATCATGTGAGAGTATCCGGCATGAGCTTGGGGTTTTGAGCAGCCTTGAATTTATAGATTGCCTCAGAAGATCAGATTCCCAACTTACCCTATGGAAGGCGAAATACTCTTCCAGCGAAGATGAAATACTTTGGGCTATTGGTTTCGACCCCGAAACGCATAAAGTTAAAGATGTCCTCGTAAACTGGTAAATGCATAACAAATCATTCCAGTTCGTTCCGGCCCTTCGGGCCTCCACCGGACAGCCTTGACTCCGCTTCGCTCCATCAAGGCTGCCGCTGAATTCAGCGTTAGCCTTCAGAGGAGAAGCATGAACGAGTTTGAAACTATCTACGAACAATGGCATCGACACGCGAAAGGCCGAGATGTGCCAGCTCTTATCAATCTTTACGCGGAGGATGCGGTCTTTGAAAGCCCTCTGGTGCCTGCGATCCTGGACCAAGACTCAGGGATTCTCCAGGGGCGCGCGGATATTCTTCGCTTCTTGGAGGAAGGCACCAAGCGAAGACCCAATGATCTGGTTCGCTGGTATCGAACGGGTAAGTTTTTCGTCAACGGCGATACGCTGATCTGGGAGTACCCGAGGGAGACTCCTGAAGGCGATCAAATCGACATTCTTGAAGTCATGCAAATTTCAGACTATCGGATCACCAATCACCGAATCTACTGGGGTTGGTTTGGTTGCAGCCAACTCGTCGGCTCTGCTGTGCAGAAAGTCCGCGGTGAAGGCTAACAAGTCGCTGCAGTTGACCGTGGACTTCCCCCGATCTAGTAGACACGCATCGATAACTCCGCAACAGGAGAACACCGATGCCGGAGATGATCACGGGGAAGAAAACTCAGCAGTACAGCACTGAGTTCAAAGTCAAAGCAGTGGAATGGAGCCACCAAGCCCACCGGAGCGTCAAAGGGGTGGCCGAAGCGCTGGATATTCACCCGTTCATGCTGTCACGCTGGCGCAAGGAATACCGGGAGGGCAAGTTCGCCATGAAACGGGTCAAGAAGGCACCAGCCGAGGCCAAGCAGAAAATTCAGGAACACGATGAGGTTGCTCGCCTGAAACGCCGGGTATCGGAGCTTCAGGAGGAAAATGACATCCTAAAAAAGTTTCAACGTTTTCAGGCCGAGGAACGACGCAAGCGTTCCGGTTCGTCTGGAAACACCGACGGGAACACAGCGTAAAAGCACTGTGCCGTCACCTTAAGGTATCTCGATCCGGCTACTACGCCTGGT
>NZ_JBNCAN010000007.1:0-167792 GCF_049808615.1 Halomonas sp. GXIMD04776
GCATTGGCAGCAACGGTAGCTACACTTTCACGCCGGTCGAGAATTGGAATGACCAGGTGCCGGCGGTGAGTTACACCGTCACCGATGGTGAACTGACAGATACCGCAGAGCTCAATCTGTCCGTATCCGCGGTGAATGACGCGCCAATCGCCGAAGGCGATGCCGGGACGGGTGATGAAGATACTGTGCTCACCGGCAACGTTCTCGATAATGACAGCGACGTTGAGAACGATTCACTAAGTGTCAGCGACTTCACCGTCAATGGCGCGACGTATCAGTCAGGCGAAACCGCCGAACTCGAGGGCATCGGCTCGCTGACCATCGGCGATGACGGAAGCTACACCTTCACGCCCGATGCAAACTGGAACGGTCAGGTCCCGGCGGTGAGCTACACCGTCACCGATGGGGAACTGACCAACACTGCCGAGCTGAACCTGACTGTCACGGCGGTGAATGACGCGCCGGTGGCTCAAGACGATAGCGCCACCGGCAATGAAGACACCACTATCACTGGCAACGTGTTAGTCAATGACAGTGACGTTGATGCCAATACTAACTTGTCCGTCAGCGACTTCACCGTCGACGGCAATACCTACCAAGCCGGCGACACTGCTGAACTCGAGGGTATCGGTTCGCTCAGCATTGGCAGCAACGGTAGCTACACTTTCACACCCAACGATAACTGGAACGGCCAGGTGCCGGCGGTCAGCTATACCGTGACCGACGGCGAACTGACGGATACCGCCGAACTCAATCTGGCCGTATCGGCAGTGAACGACGCACCGGTGGCCAAAGGCGATAGCGCCACCGGCGATGAAGACAATGCGATCACCGGTAATGTGCTGACCAACGATCGCGATGTTGACGCTGGCAGCAATCTGTCCATCAGCAATTTCACGGTGGGCGGTACTTCCTACCAAGCCGGCGAAACCGCCGAATTGGAAGGCATCGGTTCGTTGAGCATCGCCAGCGACGGCAGCTACACCTTCACGCCCAATGACAACTGGAACGGGCAGGTGCCTGCGGTGAGTTATACCATCACCGACGGTGAGCTAACGGATACCGCCGAACTCAATCTGGCCGTCACGCCGGTGAATGATGCGCCGGTGGCCGAGGATGACGCTGCGACTGGATCAGAAGATGCTGCGCTGACTGGCAATGTGCTGGCCAACGACAGTGACATCGAAGGCGATACACTCGCGGTCAGCAGTTTCACTATCGATGACACAATCTACCAAGCTGGTGAGACAGCCGAACTCGACGGTATCGGCTCGCTCAGCATTGGCAGCAACGGTAGCTACACTTTCACGCCGATCGAGAATTGGAATGGCCAGGTGCCGGCAGTCAGTTACACCGTCACCGATGGTGAACTGACAGATACCGCAGAGCTCAATCTGACCGTCACGCCGGTGA
Organism: Halomonas sp. GXIMD04776; assembly: GCF_049808615.1. Taxonomy (NCBI): domain Bacteria; kingdom Pseudomonadati; phylum Pseudomonadota; class Gammaproteobacteria; order Oceanospirillales; family Halomonadaceae; genus Halomonas; species Halomonas sp. GXIMD04776. Next base: position 1,414 of record NZ_JBNCAN010000007.1, read on the forward strand.
ATGATGCGCCAAGCGCCGAAGGCGATAGTGTTACTGGTGACGAAGACACTGTGGTCACTGGCAACGTGCTGACCAACGATAGCGACGTCGATGCCGATAGTGACTTGTCCGTCAGCGACTTCACCGTCAATGGCGCGACGTATCAGTCAGGCGAGATTGCCGAACTCGAGGGTGTCGGCTCGTTGAGCATCGCTGGCGATGGCAGCTACACCTTCACGCCGGTCGAGAACTGGAATGGCCAGGTACCGTCGGTGAGCTACACCGTCACCGACGGGGAGCTCACGGATACTGCTGAGCTGAATCTGGCCGTATCGGCGGTGAATGATGCGCCAGTCGCTGAAGATGATATTGAAACTGGTGCTGAAGATAACGAAATCATCGGCAACGTGCTGGCTAACGACAGCGACGTTGATACGGACAGCGATGACCTTTCCGTTAGCGGCTTCAGCGTTGAGGGTGTTTCCTACCAAGCCGGCGAGACTGCCGAACTTGAGGGCATCGGTTCGTTGAGCATCGCCAGCGACGGGAACTACACCTTTACGCCGCGCGAGAACTGGAACGGGCAGGTGCCGGCGGTGAGCTATACCGTGACCGATGGAGAGTTGACGGATACCGCTGAACTGAATCTGTCCGTATCGGCAGTGAATGATGCCCCCGTGGCTGAAGCCGATAGTGCCACCGGCGATGAAGACACCACTATCACTGGCAACGTGTTAGCCAATGACAGTGACGTCGAAGGCAATACACTCGCGGTCAGCAACTTCACCGTCGACGGCACCGTCTACCAAGCCGGCGAGACCGCCGAATTGGAAGGCATTGGCTCGCTTAGTATTGCTAGCGACGGTAGCTACACCTTCACACCCAACGATAACTGGAACGGCCAGGTGCCGGCGGTCAGCTACACCGTCACCGACGGTGAGCTGACGGATACCGCCGAGTTGAATCTGACCGTATCCGCAGTGAACGACGCACCGGTTGCCGAAAGCGATAGCGCTGTTGGCAACGAAGATACGCCGATCAGTGGAAACGTCCTCGCCAACGACAGAGATGTTGACGCTGATAGCGATCTGTCCGTCAGCGGCTTCACCGTCAATGGCGCGACGTATCAGTCAGGCGAAATCGCCCAGCTCGACGGTGTCGGCTCGCTCAGCATCGCCAGCGACGGTAGCTATACCTTCACGCCGGTCGAGAATTGGAATGGCCAGGTCCCGCCGGTCAGCTATACCGTGACCGACGGCGAACTGACGGATACTGCCGAGTTGAATCTGACCGTATCCGCAGTGAACGACGCACCGGTGGCTCAAGGCGACAGCGCCACCGGCGACGAGGACAATGCGATCACCGGCAACGTACTGGCCAACGACAATGACGTCGACGCTGATAGCAATCTGTCCATCAGCAATTTCACGGTGGGCGGTACTTCCTACCAAGCCGGCGAAACCGCCGAATTGGAAGGCATCGGTTCGTTGAGCATCGCCAGCGACGGCAGCTACACCTTCACGCCCAATGGCAACTGGAACGGCCAGGTGCCACCGGTCAGCTACACCGTCACCGACGGTGAACTGACCGACACTGCCGAGTTGAATCTGACCGTATCCGCAGTGAACGACGCACCGGTGGCTCAAGGCGACAGCGCCACCGGCGACGAGGACAACGCGATCACCGGCAATGTCTTGGCCAATGACCGTGACATCGATAGTAATTCGCTCAGTGTCAGTGATTTCAGCATCGGTGGTACGACGTATCAGGCCGGCGAAATTGCTCAGATCGACGGCATCGGTTTGCTGACCGTTGGCGGTAATGGCAACTATACCTTTGTTCCTGAGGAGAACTGGAGCGGCCAAGTGCCGGCGGTAAGCTACACCGTCAGCGATGGGGAGCTGAGCGATACCGCGACGCTCAAGTTGATGGTCACGCCGGTCAATGACGCGCCTGTTGCGGAGAGTGATGCTGCCAAGCTCTTTGAGGACACATCGCGCAGCGGCAACGTGCTGACCAATGATAGTGATATCGATAGCGCTGTGCTCAACGTCAGCGATTTCACGGTGGGTGGCACGACTTACCAGGCTGGTGATACCGCCGAGCTGGAGGGCGTCGGTTCGCTCGTGATCAATGGCAATGGTCACTATCACTTTACGCCCAATGCCAACTGGAATGGCAAGGTGCCACCGGTCAGCTACACCGTCACCGATGGGGAGCTCACGGATACCGCCGAGCTGAATTTGACCGTTACCCCGGTGAACGACGCGCCCGTTGCTCAAGACGATAGCGCCACCGGCGACGAGGACAACGCGATCACCGGCAATGTCTTGGCCAATGACCGTGACATCGATAGTAATTCGCTCAGTGTCAGTGACTTCAGCGTCGGTGGTACGACGTATCAGGCCGGCAAAACCGCTCAGATCGACGGCATCGGCTCACTTACCATCGGTGGCGACGGCAGCTACACCTTTACGCCCGATGCAAACTGGAACGGTCAGGTCCCGACGGTGAGCTACACCGTCAGCGATGGCTCACTCGTCGATACCGCCATACTCGATCTGGCCGTCACACCGGTCAACGATGCCCCGATGGCCGTCGACGACACGAATGGCGTTTCCTTCGGCGATAGCGTCTCAAGGAGCGATAGTGATGGCGTCTTGAGCAACGACAACGATCTGGAGGGTAACGCCATAGGTGTCATCCGGATCGAAGGTACCAACGTTGCGCAAAGCGGAAGCGCGAGTGTCGTCGGCCGGTACGGTACGTTGGAAATCGATTCGCTAGGAGGTTATACATACGCCTCGAACTTGGGCACGCCGGTACTCTACGGGTTTGAAACCGGCGATGATCGCCTGGGCCGGAGCGAACTCAATCTGCTCGAGAGCTTCGCACTCAGTGATGATGCGCAGCAGCGCGTGGCGTCGACGAGCAACGGCGCAGGCGTCGCTGGCAGTAATGGCCGCTTGGTGCCGGATCAGATCAACGACAATGGCGAGGTCCTGATTGCGGATCTCGGGACGTCAGTCAGCAACGCTTCCTTCGGTGTCTCCAAGCTGTTCAACGAGGAACAAGGGAGCGAGGCGGGCAAATGGTATGCCTACGATAACCAGGGCAAGCTGGTAGGCTCTGGAGTGATCGATGCCACGACGGTCGACTATGGTCCGGAGAGTAACAATAGTGGTCGCGTCACAATCGACAATATCGAAGGCGGCTTCCGCTACCTGGCCTTCGAAAGCTTCCCCTATAAGGACACGGCATCGACTCAGGATGGTGGCGATTTCTTCGTCACCGATGTCCGTGTTCAGGACGCGTTCGACTATACCATCGCTGATGAGGCGGGCGCCGAGGCGAGTGCTACTTTGACGATCGATGCCGAGGCGTCGTTCATCGACTATCGGCCTCCTGCGGAGAGCATCGATCCCCCCGAGGCTAGTATTACCATTGAGACGCCTCTGTTCGGTGACGACAACCTGCTAAGCAACAGCGAAGCGCGCCAGGCCATCACGTTACGGGGTAGCGTCGGTGGTGATGCCGAGGCGAACGATCAGGTGGTGGTGAAGATCGGCGGCATCGATTACACCACGAGCGTGACCGATGCCTTGACCTGGAGCGTCACTGTTCCTGCCAGCGCAGCGGTGCTGCTCGAAACCGGCCAGGTTAGCGCCAGCGTCAGCGGTGAGGACGTCTGGGGTCAACCGTTCAGTGCGGTCGACAGCGTCGACTACCAAGTGGCCGATCCCGGCACTCTATCCGTGGGCAACAATGCCGATAACGAGATTGCGCTGGGCAGCGGCGACGACGTTCACGTCGGTGACAAGGGCGGCAAGGTCACGTTGATCGACCCGGCCAAGAACTACAACATCTCCTTGATGGTCGACGTGTCGGCCAGCATGAACGCCGCTTCCGGTACCGCGGGTCTGACGCGCCTGGAATTGACCAAGCAAGCCTTGCAGAACCTGGCCGAGCAGCTCGAAGCGCACGAAGGAACGGTCAATGTGCAGTTGGTGACGTTCTCCGATAAGGGCAGCACCAAGGTCAACATTCAGGATATCGATAGCGACAGCGCTAGACGTCTGGAGAAGGCCATCGATAAGCTTGCGGCAGGGGGAGGCACCAATTATCAGGCGGCCTTTATCAAGGCACAGGAGTGGTTCAACGATCAGAGTGCTCAGGGTGCCTCACAGGAAGCCGGCTTCCAGAATCTGTCCTACTTCCTGACCGATGGCGATCCTACTTATTACTTCGATTCAAAAGGAAAGGTGACTGGACCGGGCAACAGCACGAACTACGATGTTTTGAAAGCATCTGTAGATGCCTTCGAATCGCTAAGCACTGTCAGTCAGGTCAATGCCGTGGGGATCGGCAGCAATATCTCCGAGCAGTATCTGCGCTTCTTCGACAACTCAAGCGTTGCTGGCGAGGGCACTGAGCGAGTCGTCGCAGGGTATTTTCTTGGCATTCCTTATTCCCGGCCTGTATCCGGCCCTGTCGGTCAGGTGGAGATCGCCAATAACGCCGACGATCTACGGGCGGCGCTGGAGGGCAGTTCGCAGTTCGAGGAACTGGCAGAGCTGGGCGATGACGTGGTGGCCGGTGGCGCAGGCAACGACATCCTCTTCGGCGATACGCTCAACACGGATCAACTGGCCTGGACCAATGCCAATACTGGGGACGTGTTTACCGCCGGCAGCCATGATGGCCTGGGCTATCAGGGACTAAGTGAGTATCTGCGCTGGTCTTTAAACGGAGGAGAGGCGCCCAGTGATGCGCAAATGTCATCCTATGTTCGCGACAATGTCGAGAGTCTGATTGGGGACGGACGCGGCAATAGTGGCGATGATTGGCTCGATGGTGGCAGAGGCGATGACATTCTCGTGGGCGGCAATGGTAACGATACGCTAATTGGCGGTGCTGGTGATGATCTTCTTTACGGTGGGGTTGGCGCGGACGTCTTTGCCTGGTCATTCGGCGATCAGTCCAGTGAACAGTCGCCAGCGCGGGATGTGGTAAAGGATTTTACTCTCGACCCGGTCAATGGCTATCGCGCCGAGGGAGAAGGCGACCGTTTGGAATTGGCGGAACTATTGCAGGATGAGAGTGGCGACACTATTGACAATTACATCTCTGCCAAGGAGGAGGCTGGGAGCACGGTGCTGTTCATCAGCTCGAATGGTCAGCTAGGCAACGATGGGGCTGGCGCCGATCAGACAATCGTTCTCGAAGGGGTCAGCATGGCGGATCAAAGCTCATCGGACTTCATCAAGTCGCTGATCGATAACCAGCAGCTGCATATCGATCAGTAAGCGAGTGTAGAACGCCAAGGAACACCTTGCCCGGCGACGCCGGGCAGAGGTGCTTGTCTAGTCTTTGACCAGATCCAGGTAATGTCGAACCCCTGGACCGGTCACTCCGTCGAAACCTAGCGCGAATAGGCAATCCCGCTCCGCGTCGCAGATGATGCCTTGACCAATGATCTCTATGCCAATGGAATGGCAAAGAGTGACGATACCGCTCAGGAAAGGATGGGTGTGTTGCTGAAGATGAATGTCTCGCACCAGCCATGTATCGATCTTGATATAGGACAACCCAAGACCCTGCAGGTCGGTGAGTTTGGCGAATTCGGGGCCGGCACGCTCCAGTCCTATCCTGCACCCAAAGGCGCGCAGCTCCAGTGCTAGCGGGCGGAAGATATCCATGTGTTGGACGGCTATCGATTCGGGTACTTCAATCCGTAGTTGCTTGGCCTCTTCGGGGCGACTGTTCAGGTATTGGCGCAATATCGCCGTAAAACGACTGTCGAAGATCGCATCCCGGGACAGGCCGATGCTTAAGGGCTTGCCTTTCTGGGCAATCGTTTCGAGGGCCGTGTCGACGATGGCCAGATCGAAATCGCAGCTCAACCCGACCCGCGACAGCCAAGGCAGGAAGACACCCCCCGCTTGCCATTCACCTTCCAGTTTGAGCTGCGCCGGTGACTCGTAATGCATCAGTCTGCTGAATTGATCGAGCACTGGATGGCGCGCCAGTTGAATCCCGTCGAGTCGTTTGGCTTGAATCAAGGCATGACGCCATTCCTTATGGGTGTTATAGAGCGGCTGTTGCGTATCGAGATTGACAACCTCGATGCAGTTACCGCCTCTCGTTTCCGCCGTGGCTAGAGCGCCGTCGAGTGCGCTGAACAATTCGCGCCGATCGTCTCCGCGAGCATAGCCTATGAGTGATATCGGCAGTGTGATATCAATCCGGGCTTCCTCGAGATGCGCGTGCAATTCCTTTTCCAGGCGCTGCCGCAGTTGCTGGGTGTCATCGCAACCTGGCAGCAGAATGGCGAAATCACTGCCATTTAGGCGTCCTACCTGGCCTTGATCGTAATGCGATGCCGTGTCGACGAGCATGTTCGCGAAGTGAGCCAGCAGTTGATTCGTGGCTCTGTACCCTAGACGCTTATTGAGTTCTGCAAGATTGAGCAACCGTACCAGAACGATGTGCCCCCTGGCGGCATCGCTATCATCATTCAACAGAGTATCGACCCGCTTGACGAATATATCGCGCTTGATGACACCGGTGATGTCGTCCTGCTGCAACTTCTGGCGTAGGTGATCGAGGGTCTGGCTTTCCTGATTGAACAGCGTGCTCATGGTCATGGAAAGATGATTCATGGCTGTCACCACCTCGCGAAGCTCACGGGTTCGGGGTTGCTCTTCGCAAACGCTGAAGTGATGTTGACCAATGTTTCGTGCCTGGGTGATCACGGACTGCAAAGGGCGTCTTATCGTACGTACGATCCACCAGGCAAGACCGGTACTGATCAGTGCTGCAATGGCAAACCAGCTCAACAGATCGATGACGGTTTGCCACAGCAGCCGGTAGGCATAGCCAGGGTGGCTCTCGACGATGATCGTTGCGTATTGCTGCCAGCCGTTCTGGATGACTGCCTTGCCCGCCGGAATGGAGAAGTCCACCCAGTCCGCGAACCACGCTGGTACGTCGGCAATGGCCGCGTCACTCACGCGACGTAGCAGGGTCTCTCCTTCAGGAGTGACCAGCTCGACACGACGGTAATGGCCGGTGTCGAATTGGGCGGCAATCAGTAGCTCGACGACGACCGGGTCCTTGTCGAGCTGGCTCAAGGAAAGTGCCAGAGCGTTGGCATTGTCGGCATTCTTGATACGCAGTTCCTGTTCGAAATATTGTGTGCTGGTCATCATGCTGATGAACAGGCTGCCGCCTAACGAAATGACCAATACTGCGAGAATGGTCAGCCACAACTGTTTTATCAGTGACATCAATGGGCTCTCTCGTTGTGCCAGGTTCGAATGTCAGGTCGTGTTTTGTCGTTCATAGAGTTCCTTCCTTTGACATGCGCTGAAGCACCTCGCGCCAGCGCGACAGCCGCTGAGTGGGATCGGCTAACGAAGGCGAGCCTCCACCGGTCCAGAGGCCGTCGCTATTGAAGCTGAAGACAGGGCTGAGATCGCTGCGCTGGCTGGCGGGGAGGATGGTCGGCAGCAGGTTGTCGAGCACCTGTGGTTCATCGCTGGGCGTCGCGTAATACCCAAGCACCATGTGGGCTTGAGACAGATCACTACGACCGACACGAGCGCGTACATAGATCATGCGCAGATGGCGTCCGGGGATACCTAACCGCTTGAGTGTCTGGTATTTGGCGATGGCATAATCCTCACAATCGCCAGCGCCCTTGGCCAGGGTCTCCAGAGGTGTCGCCCAGAAGTCTTCCTTGCCCCAGATCTGGATATCGTCGATCCAGCGCACGCGCTGATTGAAGAAGTCATTGACCCCTTTGAGTCGGTCGGCCGTGCTACGATCTTTCAGGTCGCGCAGTAATCCAAGCCAGGCATCGAGCGCCACGTCGCCGTCACGACCGTAGCGTTCGATCATCAAGGTGCGCATCCGCTCGATATCCATGGACCCATTCGCCAGCCCATCCACGCCGCTTGCCAGTGCCAGCAGAGTGGCACCGGCGCTGCGCAAAAATCGGCGACGGGTGAAGGTGTTGCCGTGCGAAGGCGGAGGCATGAACAGGCGGTACCCTCACAGAGGAAACGAAAAATGATGTCGATCATACGTCCGGAGAGTGAGTCTCGAAGGGCTTAGAAGAGGGGGTAATGATGCCTATTTCGTATGCTGGAAAACGTTGTGAGGTGTTAACGGTGGAGGGCAGGCACTCAAGAGCAGGTATTCAAGGAAAGCACCGGTCCCTATGCCTTGCCAGGCCCTTGCCAGATTTGCAGACGACCTAACCAATCGAGATTGGTGCCGGCCTGACGCAGTTTCAGGGCCTGAGCATCCAGGTCATGCTGATGAGCGGCGTTGGGGACATAGAGCGAAATATCGACACGATTGTCCAGGTAATGGAGATCCAGAGCGATGCGCTGCTGCCACAGCGGCATATCACCCCAGGCTGCTTCCAGGGCGTTCTCGATATCGGCACGTAAGGGGGCGCCTGGCAATTGGTCGGGGCTGGCGAGTGCGGAGTCGTCCTGCGGATCGATATGAAATATCACGTCATATAGACGAGGGTGGGCGTGGCGCAGCTCGCGACTGACCTGATTGCCGATCTCGTGGGCCTCGGATACGGTCAGGCGGGGCGCGACCACCAGGTGGAAATCGAGCAGTACCTGGCCGGCCACGGTACGGGTACGCAATTGATGAACGCTGCGCACCCCCGGCACCTGTTGGGCCTGGAAGCGCATCTGGCGCTGCTCTTCCTCCGGCAGGGCAGTGTCGATCAGTTCCCGGGTCGAGTCCCACAGGAGTGAAGCGCCGATCTGACCGACCAAGAGCCCGACGGCGATGGCCGCCACCGCATCCAGCCATTGGATACCGAACTGAGCCCCCACCAGGCCGATCAGGACCACCACCGTTGACAAGGCGTCACTGCGCGAGTGCCAGGCGTTGGCCTTGAGCAGTTGTGAGTCGATGCGCTTGGCGACCCGGAGGGTATAGCGAAAGATCCATTCCTTGGTCACCAATGCGACCACCGCCAGTGCGATGGCCCAGGGACCGGGCGGTGCAATCGCTACATTTTCGAGCAGGCGGCTCAGGCTGGCCCAGGCGATACCACCAGCAACGAAGATCAGCACGCTGCCCAGCAGCAAAGTGCCCAGCGTCTCGATGCGTCCGTGGCCGTAAGGGTGATCGCTGTCCGGTGCTTGACGGCCATAGTGGGTGGCGACCACGACGAAGGCATCCGTGGCAACATCGGAAAAGGAGTGGATGCCGTCGGCTACGAGCGCGGCGGAGCCGACGGCGTACCCCACGATCATCTTGGCAAGACCGAGTGCGGTATCCAGAATCGCGCCGATCAGGGTGACCTTGTGGGCGGCGCGGGTATCGCTGTCGCGATTACGTTGAGCAGGCATGGCCTATGTCTCGGGCAAGCGCCCGGCACGGTTGAGCGCCGGATTGGCATACTGCGCCAGCCACCAGTCGCGCAGGTGCCCGGGAACGCTTTCGAGCCGCGTGGTAAATCGCTCTCTATCGGCGCTGGTGACTTCGCTCATATCGATCAGATCCGGCGCCAGTCCACTGGCTTCCAGGGCCAGTTCGTGGCTGGGAAACAGATGATAACCGTCCAGTACCTGGCGAGTGATTTCCTCGGCAACCTGATCGGGCGTTTCGAAGTCGGCGTCCAGTACCTCGCCGAAATTGAGGTGAATACGCCCCTTGGCACCGGTGATGCCGGCGACGATGGAACGAATGTCCTCGAATTCGACTTTTTCGTAACGTCCTTCGGTATGCAGCGCATGCAGCTCTCGCGCTTTCTGCAGATCACAGGGGTCATACTCGTAGCTGATCGACACGGGCACCATACGCAGTTCGCGAATAGCGTCGGCGAAGCTGGCTTCCTTGTCGTGCTGGCGACGGGCCATGGTCAGCATCTTGATGATGGCTGGATCGGCGCGGTCGATGCCGTTCTTGGCGCGCCCCTCGCGCTGGGCCAGCCACACCGAATGATTGTCGACGCTGATCGAATGTCGGATATAGCCGGACAGCGCTTGATAGGCGGTCAGCATGGCACGCTTGCCCTTGGCGCTGCGCGGCACGATAAAGCTTTTGTTAAGCCGCATCAGATCGGTGACATACGGCTTTTGCAGCAGGTTATCGCCGATGGCGATACGTACCGTATTGCGCCCGGCCTGATACAGCGCATAATTGACGAAGGCCGGGTCGAGCGTGATGTCGCGGTGATTGCCGATGAACAGATAGGCGGTATCTGAATCCAGTTTATCCAGTCCCGTCACCTCGAACCCATCGGTAGTGGTCGCCAGCATGCGCCGCATGTAGTAGGCGATGTGATCCTGAAGTTTGCCGACACTGTCCACGCCCCGCATCTGCCGCTTCACTGCGATGCCCGCCAGCGCGCGGGCAAGCCAGGGCGCGTATTGCGCTAACCGCGGAAGTCGATAGCGAGTGATGGCGTCCAGAAATTCAGGGTTGTGCGCCAGGCGCGCCAACACGTCGGCCACCTCGTCATCGTGATAGGGCCGAATGTTCTCGTAAAGATCTTGAGTCGCTTGTTGTGTCATGGTGTCGGTGCAGTGGAGACGGCTTCGCCTCCCAGCCAGTCGATGAGTTGTTCTATGGCATCCGCCAGGACCTTGGTCATCAGTGCGAAATCGGTCTCCAGACGCAGTACTGCATCGCCGCCATCGTCGGTCTGACTGGCCTCATCGAGTAGCGTATCAGCGAAACGCAATGACTTTAATGCCAAGTCGTCGCTGAGTATCATGGACATAGATTCATTGATGGTAAAGGCTAGGCGCGTGGCTTGTCGTCCAGCGTCCAACGCGGTTTGTATCTCGTCGCAATCGAGATCCATTTGACGTCCGCGCAGTACGCTCTCATCGCCGCTGAGGGCCTTGAGTTCGACCTGATCGCCCAGTGTCAGGGCTTCAGGGCGTTTGGAGCGGTCGCCAAGCCATTCGGTCATCGCACGGATAGGCGTAGTGCGGGTCGCCAGTGGCGTTACCTTGAGACTGCCCAGTGTCTGGCGCAATAGGTCGAGAATATCCTCGGCACGCTTGCGACTCGAGGCATTGATACCTATCAGGTTGCGCTGGGTGTCCCACCATAGATCGAAGCGCTGCGTGCGCACGAAGGCTCGCGGTAGGAATTCTTCGTAGATCTGTTCCTTCAGCGCCTGTTTTTCCTGACGACGAAGAGGTCGGCCTTCCGCGGTTTCGATATCCGCGGCACGGCTCTCGACTTCTTCCTTGACGACCGAGCTGGGTAGGAGGCGCTCTTGACGCAGGGCAGACAGCAGTCGGTGGCCCTGAATTTCATGTAAGCGCTGCTCACTGCTGCGCCCAGCAGGGGGGCTCCAGCCTAGGCGCCGGGCTTCGGCACCCCCTAGGGGACGAAACGCCTGCTCGTCCAGGGCCACGATCAGGTCGTCGTTGTTCAGCGTCGGAGCATCATGAACGCGGTAAAGATGTAAGTGCTTGAACCACATGGTATCGCCTTGGGTAAAAGGGGACATATTATGGCCAATACCCCAAGCGGGTACCAGTATCGAATAGAAGGAACAAAAGGCAGGTGTTAACCGTTTTGCATATTTCAGAGGATAGCGAAGCGCCTTACTGAACAATAAAGGTGCTTGGCTTGCATAATACATTAGAAAATACAGTTATAACTAATTGAAACTTTTCAACAGGAAGTAGCAGCATGGATCATCGTATCGCCCGTTCCACCGTGCGTGTGCGCGGTTTTCATCTTGATGGTTATGCTCACGTCAATAATGCGCGCTATCTCGAGTTTTTCGAGGAGGGGCGCTGGGCTTATTTCGAGCAGCAATTCGATCTGGCGGCACTTTTCAATGAAGGCCTGGCTGTGGTCACCGTCAATCTGAACATCAATTATCGTCGTGCGGCGGTCATTCACGACGAATTGGAAATATTGAGTTCGCTATCGCGCATCAACCAGCGCAATGCTGTCATGCATCAGGTGATCAATCGTGTCAGCGACGGCAAGCGAATCGCCGACGCGGATTTTACTTTCGTCGTGCTCGATACCCGTACCGGACGTTCGATACGCATCGAGGAAAAACTGAGAAACGTACTCGAGCCCCTGGTGCTGGAATGTTAAGGGAGAAGATACTGGCGGCAGGATTCCTACGCTGCCTAAACGAGTCCTGCAATGGTACAATTCGTCATCGTGTCGCCCCGTTGGGCGACCCTTGAGCCGTGCCCTGTTTTGCTACAAGAGCTTTTCGCTACACGAGCTCGGTAGCGTGAACAGGGCGCGGTTCATCGATTGCTGTCTCACGCCAGCGCTTATCAGTTGTAGTGCAAAGGATTCGACGACCCATGGGTGACACCGCCAGAGAAATTCTACCCGTCAACATCGAGGACGAGCTAAGACAGTCGTATCTTGATTATGCCATGAGCGTAATCATCGGTCGCGCGCTGCCAGACGTGCGCGACGGCTTGAAGCCGGTGCATCGCCGGGTGTTGTTTGCCATGCATGAATTGGGCAACGACTGGAACAAGGCCTACAAGAAATCCGCGCGTATCGTCGGCGACGTTATCGGTAAGTATCACCCGCATGGGGATAGCGCGGTCTACGATACCATCGTGCGCATGGCTCAGGACTTCTCGATGCGCTATGTGCTGGTCGACGGCCAGGGCAACTTCGGTTCCATCGACGGCGATAACGCTGCGGCGATGCGTTACACCGAAATACGCATGGCGCGGTTGGCCCATGAACTGTTGGCGGATCTGGAAAAGGATACCGTCGACTGGGTCGACAACTACGACGGTACCGAGCGCATTCCCGACGTATTGCCGACCAAGCTGCCCAACCTGCTGATCAATGGCTCTTCCGGGATCGCCGTGGGCATGGCGACCAATATCCCGCCGCATAACATGGTCGAAGTCATCAACGGCTGCCTGGCCTTGATCGATGACTATACCCTGACCATCGACGATTTGATGGAGTATATCCCGGGCCCCGACTTTCCTACCGCCGGTATCATCAATGGCAAGGCCGGTATCCTCGAGGCGTATCGTACCGGCAGGGGACGTATCTACGTCCGCGCGCAGCACACCATCGAGCATCACGAGAAGTCCGGGCGCGACCACATCATCATCTCCGAGTTGCCGTATCAGGTGAACAAGGCGCGTCTGATCGAAAAGATCGCCGAACTGGTCAAGGAAAAGCGTGTCGAGGGCATCGCCGAATTGCGCGACGAGTCGGACAAGGAAGGCCTTCGAGTGGTGATCGAGGTCAAGCGCGGTGAGTCCGGTGAGGTGGTGGTCAACAATCTGTTCGCCCATACACAACTGCAGACCGTGTTCGGTATCAATATGGTAGCGCTGGACAACGGTCAGCCCAAGACGATGAATCTCAAGGAGGTCCTCGAGGCCTTCGTGCGTCATCGTCGCGAGGTGGTCACCCGGCGCACGCTTTACGAGCTCAGGAAGGCGCGGGAGCGAGGCCATATCCTGGAAGGTCTGGCGGTCGCGATTTCCAACATCGACGAGGTGATCGAGCTGATCAAGGCCTCGCCGAGTGCCGCGGAAGCCAAGGAGCGACTGTTGGATCGTACCTGGCAGCCGGGGCAGGTGACCGACATGCTCGACCGCGCCGGCGCCACGTCCTGCAAGCCGGAGGATCTCGAGGAAGGCTTTGGTCTTTCTGAAAATCGTGGCGAATATCGGCTGTCGCCGGCGCAGGCCCAGGCGATCCTCGAGCTGCGCCTGCACCGCTTGACCGGTCTCGAGACCGAGAAGCTGCTCAACGAATATCTGGGCATTCTCGAGAAGATCGCCGAGCTGAGTGAGATTCTGGCTTCGGCGGATCGCCTGCTCGAGGTCATTCGAGAAGAGTTGATCGCCATTCGCGATCAGTATGGCGATGCGCGCAAGACCGAGATCCAGATCAGCCGCCTTGATCTGACCATCGAGGACCTGATCAATGAAGAGGATATGGTGGTCACCATTTCGCGTAGCGGCTACGCCAAGACTCAGCCGATCACCGATTATCAGGCTCAGCGGCGCGGCGGACGTGGCAAATCGGCGACCAGCATGAAGGATGAGGATGTCATCGAGCATCTGCTGGTGGCCTCGACCCACGACACCGTGCTGCTGTTTTCCAACAAGGGCAAGGTCTACTGGCTCAAGGTCTACGAGATTCCTGCGGCCAGTCGCGGTTCCCGCGGTAAGCCCCTGGTCAATCTGTTGCCGTTGGACGATGACGAGGCGATCAATGCCATGCTGCCGGTGCGCGAATATCGCGAAGACAGCTTCATCTTCTTTGCCACCGCCAAGGGCACCGTCAAACGTACCACCCTGGATCAGTTCTCGCGGCCGCGTAGCGTGGGCCTGATTGCCATCGATCTGGATGAAGACGATCGTCTGGTGGGTGCCGCCATTACCTCGGGTAGCGATCACGCCATGCTGCTGTCTTCCAATGGCAAAGCGATCCGTTTCGAGGAAACCAACGTGCGCGCCATGGGGCGTACTGCTCGAGGGGTGCGTGGCATGCGCCTCGCCGAAGGTGCCGAAGTCATTAGTCTGATCATCCCGCAGTCGACTCAGATCGACAGCGAGGCGGATGTCGAGCTTGACGATGAGCAGACTCCAGGAAGCACAGGCGCCAATGGCAATGACGATCAGATCTATATTCTGACCGCCTCCGAGAAGGGGTATGGCAAGCGTACGCGTCTCGAGGAATTCCCGCTGCGTGGCCGTGGTGGCCAAGGGGTCATCGCCATGCAGACCAGTAGTCGCAACGGGGCGCTGGTGGCGGCCATGCAGGTGGCGACCAGTGACGAAATGATGCTGATCACCGATCGCGGTACCCTGGTGCGCACCCGCGTCGAGGAAGTCTCGACCACCTCGCGCAATACGCAGGGTGTCATGCTCATTCGTCTTGGCGATGGTGAGTCCCTGGTCAAGACGGTGCGGGTCGATGAGCCGGAGGAGGAGCCCTCAGCGGCAGCGAATGGAGAGCCCTCAGTGGGGGAAGAGCCCGTGCTGGATGAGGGCGCCGAGCAATCCGACGACAGCGCATCAGCGAAGGATGGGCCGCATATTCCAGATACGCCGGATTCTCAGGAATGAGCCATCGCGACCGCCCTGGATCGGCGGTCGCTTTTTTTCGTCCCCTGTCCGAGATGTACTGCCAATGACACGCAAGTATAATTTTTGTGCCGGTCCTGCCGCTTTGCCCACGCCGGTGCTGGAGCGCGCCCGGGAAGAGTTGCTCGATTATGAGGGTCGCGGGCTCTCGGTGATGGAAATGAGCCATCGCAGCCCCGAGTTCGTAACCATTGCCGAGAATGCCGAGGCCAACTTCCGTGCGTTGCTCCAGGTGCCGGATAATTACAGGGTGCTGTTCCTGCAGGGTGGGGCCTCTACGCAATTTGCCATGCTGCCTTATAACCTGCTGGGCAACGGCGGCACGCCCAACTATTTGTATACCGGCATCTGGGGCAAGAAGGCCATCGCCGAGGCCAGGCATCTAGGGGGCGCGCATGTGGCGGCGTCCAGTGAAGCCAATGGTCTGACTGCCGTTCCCCGGCCCGAGGATATTCAGCTCTCGGATGATGCGGCCTATCTCCACTACACCGACAACGAGACCATCGGCGGCCTGGCCTTCGATTACATCCCCAGGAGTGATGTGCCGCTGTGCTGCGACATGTCCTCGTCGATCCTTTCGAGACCGCTGGACGTCTCCCGTTTCGGGGTGATCTATGCCGGGGCGCAGAAGAATATAGGGCCGGCGGGGTTGACGCTGGTCATCGTTCGCGACGATCTACTCGACCGAGCCAAGCCCGAGACGCCGACCATGTTCAATTACCGGGTCATGGCCGAGAATGGCTCCATGTACAACACCCCGCCCACCTACGCCTGGTATCTGGCGGGGCTGGTGTTCGACTGGTTGAAAAACGATGTCGGTGGGGTTGAGGCGATCGAGGTCATCAATGCGCGCAAGGCGGCACGATTGTACGATGCTATTGATGCAAGCGGCTTCTATAGCAGTCCCATTGCGCCGATCAATCGTTCGCGCATGAACGTGCCTTTCGTGCTGGCGGATGAGTCTCTCAACACGGTTTTTCTCGAAGAAGCTGAAGCGGCGGGTCTGCTCAACCTCAAGGGGCATCGCAGTGTCGGTGGGATGCGGGCCAGTCTTTACAATGCCGTGAGCGAAGCGGCGGTGGAAGCGCTGGTGGGTTTTATGAGCGATTTTGAAAAACGCCATGGCTAATCCATGGCCAAGAAAGGAGTAGGGGGTATGAGCGAGTCCCCAATCGACCTCGATGAATTGCGCGAGCGTATCGATCAGATCGATGGCGAGATTCTGCGTCTGATCAGTGAGCGGGCGAGCTGTGCCCAGCAGGTCGCCCAGGTCAAGAGTGCCTCCGATCCTGGCGCGAGCTTCTATCGACCGGAGCGAGAAGCTCAGGTGCTGCGCCGTATCATGGCGCTCAACAGCGGACCGCTGGACTCCGAAGAGATGGCCCGGTTGTTCCGGGAAATCATGTCCGCCTGTCTAGCGCTGGAACAGCCGGTCAAGGTCGCCTACCTCGGGCCGGAAGGCACCTTTACCCAGCAGGCGACCCTCAAGCATTTTGGTGACAGCGCCAAGAGCCTGCCCATGGCGGCGATCGATGAAGTATTCCGGGAGGTCGAGGCCGGCGCTGCCCATTACGGCGTAGTACCGGTGGAAAACTCCACCGAAGGGGTGATCAACCATACGCTGGATTCCTTCATGGACTCTTCGATGCGTATCTGTGGTGAGGTGGTGCTGCGCATTCACCACCATTTACTGGTCGCCGGTACCACGCGCCGGGACAAGATCTCGCGCATCTACTCACACCCCCAGTCCTTTGCCCAGTGTCGCAAGTGGCTGGATGCACATTATCCTCAGGCTGAACGAGTGCCGGTCTCGTCCAATGCCGAAGCCGCACGACTGGTCAAGACCGAGTGGCATAGCGCCGCCATCGCCGGTGACATGGCGGGTAAGCTCTACGGGCTTGAAAGAATTGCCGAGAAGATCGAGGATCGCCCGGATAATTCCACGCGTTTTCTGATCATCGGCAACCAGGATGTTCCTTTGTCCGGCGATGACAAGACGTCACTGGTGGTAGCGATGCGCAACCAGCCCGGCGCACTGCACGATCTGCTCGAACCCTTCCATCGCCACCAGATCGACCTGACCCGTCTGGAAACCCGGCCGTCACGTTCCGGTGTGTGGAACTACGTGTTCTTCATCGATTTGAAAGGGCATCGCGACCAGCCGGAAGTAGCAGCGGTACTGGAGGAAATACGCTTGCGTGCTGCCGAAGTGAAGGTGCTGGGATCTTATCCCCAGGGTGTGCTCTAGCATGGCAGCGGCACAATACGATCTGCAGGACGCAAGTGGTATCGCTGAATCCCGACTCCTGATCGTAGGGCTCGGGCTGATCGGTGGCTCCTTGGCGCGAGCGCTCAAAGCGGCGGGATTCAAGGGTGAGATCGTCGCCTATGATCGTGATGCCAATGAAATCGCCCGGGGCCTCGAGATGGGGGTGATCGATGCCGGTGGCTCCGAACTCGGCCCTCTGGTTCCCGGCAGCTCGATGATCCTGCTGGCAGTGCCGGTGCTGGCCATGGAATCCGTATTGCGTACCTTGGCACCGTTGATCGAGGATCAGGTGGTGACCGATGTCGGCAGTACCAAGCTGGCGATTTGCGCGGCAGCGGAGAGGGTGTTCGGGAGATTGCCGACCAACATGGTGCTGGGCCATCCGATCGCCGGCTCGGAGAAGAGCGGGGTGGCTGCCTCCGATGCTTCCTTGTACCGGCAACACAAAGTCATTTTAACGCCCCAAACCGACACCGATCCCAGCGCCTTGCTGCGCGTACGTGCGCTATGGGCGGCTTGCGGCGCCGAGGTGCTTGAAATGACGGTGGAGCGCCACGATGAGGTGCTGGCGCGCACGAGTCACTTACCGCATCTGTTGGCCTTCTCGCTGGTCGACACCCTGGCACGCCAGGACGATAGGCTGGAAATATTCCGTTATGCCGCAGGCGGTTTTCGCGATTTCACACGCATCGCCGGCAGCGATCCGGTGATGTGGCGCGATATCTTCAGCGCCAACCGGGATGCCCTGTTGACGGCATTGGATGATTTCGAAAGTGGCATCGCCCGCTTGAGAATGGCCATCACAAGTGGCGATGACGATGCCCTGTTGGCCACCCTTGATCGGGCCAGTCATGCCCGACACTATTTCGATACGTTATTGAACAAGACGAGATACCAAACGATGGAATTACGTAATGTCCGCTATCGGGCCCGCCCGGGCGGCGCTGTCAGTGGCTCGATTCGAGTGCCCGGCGACAAGTCGATCTCCCACCGGGCGATCATGTTGGGTGCCCTGGCCGAGGGTGTTACCCAAGTGCAGGGATTCCTCGAAGGCGAAGATAGTCTTGCGACGCTGCAGGCCTTTCGCGAGATGGGCGTCGCCATTGAAGGGCCGCACCAGGGGCGTGTGACCATCCATGGTGTCGGCATGCACGGCCTGAAGAAGCCCGCCGGGCCGCTCTATGTGGGCAATGCCGGCACGGCCATGCGCTTGTTCGCCGGGCTACTGGCCGGTCAATCCTTTGATACCGAGCTGACCGGCGATGCCTCGCTGACCAAGCGTCCGATGGGGCGGATCATCGATCCCTTGCGCTTGATGGGGGCGGTCATCGAGTCCACCGAGGGACAGCGTCCTCCTTTGAGAATCAAGGGAGGGCAGCCACTCGAAGGCATTGCCTACGATATGCCCATGGCCAGTGCTCAGGTCAAGTCATGTCTGTTGCTGGCGGGTCTTTACGCCACAGGTGAGACTCGGGTGAACGAGCCAGCACCCACCCGGGATCACACCGAACGTATGCTTAATGGCTTCGGGTATCCGGTGCATCGCGAAGGCGATACTGCCTGGCTCGAAGGCGGTGGTCGCCTGACCGCCGGCCCCATCGATGTGCCCTCGGATATCTCCTCGGCGACCTTCTTCCTAGTCGCCGCGGCGATCACACCGGGAGCGGATCTGATTCTCGAGCATGTCGGCACCAACCCAACGCGTATTGGCGTGATCAATATTCTCAAGGCCATGGGCGCGGATCTCGAACTGATCGATGAGCAGGAAGTGAGTGGCGAGTCGGTAGCCAACATTCGCATCCGCTATCGGCCCCTCAAGGGGATCGATATTCCTGAGGAGCAGGTGCCACTGGCCATCGATGAGTTTCCGGCGCTTTTCATCGCCGCCGCCAATGCGGTGGGCAAGACTCGTCTGCGCGGCGCCGAGGAACTAAGAGTCAAGGAATCCGATCGGCTTCAGGCCATGGCGGATGGGTTGAGCGCCTTGGGCGTCGATACCACACTCTATGCGGATGGCATCGATATTCAAGGCCGCGATCAAGGCCAAGGAGCCGAGAGGCCCAGCTATGGCGGTGGACGTATCGATAGCCTGGGGGATCATCGCATTGCCATGGCATTTGCCATTGCTAGCCTGCGCGCGAGCGATGATATCGTCATCGATGACTGCGCCAATGTGGCCACTTCATTTCCTGGCTTTGTCGAATTGGCACGCCGCGTGGGGCTTAACCTGGAGGAACAAGCGTGACGACTGCACAGGAGCCGGTGCTGGCCATCGATGGTCCGGGTGGCGCCGGGAAGGGCACGGTCAGCCGTTTGATTGCAGAGCGGCTGGGTTGGCACTTGCTCGATTCCGGAGCACTCTATCGTCTGACTGCCCAGGCCGCTGCCAAACATGGCGTGCCCCTGGATGACGAGTCCGGACTGGCAAGGCTCGCCGAGACGCTGGACGTGGCCTTTCTCGCCGAAAATGGCAATGCGCGAGTTCTCCTCGAGGGTGAAGATGTCAGCCGAGCAATTCGCACCGAAGAGGTCGGCGAGCGCGCCTCTCAAGTGGCCGTTCTGCAAAGGGTACGCAATGCCTTGCTGGCTCGGCAGCGCGATTTTCAGAAACCCCCTGGTCTGGTCGCCGATGGGCGCGATATGGGAACGGTGGTTTTCCCCCAGGCGACACTGAAGGTTTTCCTCACCGCCTCGGCCCAGGAGCGGGCTCGGCGCCGGTACTTGCAGTTGCAGGAAAGTGGTGCGAATGCTAGTCTATCGAGTCTTTTAAAAGAGATACAAGCTCGGGATGCACGTGATATGCAGCGTGCGGTGGCCCCACTCAAACCGGCGGATGATGCCATCGAGTTGGACACCACCGAGTTGTCGATACCGGACGTGGTGGATCGTATTCAAGGGTTGCTGGCCAGATCAGGGCTTGAACCGTCCGTTTGAATGCCTTGTCAGGCAAACGACACTTCCGGACCCCGTAACGATGTCATGATGCAAACCGGCATTTCTTGTGGCAAGTCGATTTGGATCAAACCAGCGTCAACATCTTCGGGGAAATATGTAGATTAGGCCCGCGTTCGCTGGTGGCGCGGAGAAGGCGACAACCGCCATTAACGTTGATCATGTAGGATGCTCATGAGCGAAAGCTTTGCTGAACTGTTTGAACAATCTCTCCAGGATATCAATATGGAGCCGGGTGCCATCGTCATGGCGACCGTGGTGGATATTGAGAACGACTGGATTACTGTCAATGCCGGCCTGAAATCCGAAGGGCAGATTCCCGCTGCTCAGTTCAAGGATGACAATGGCCAACTGACCATTGGCATCGGTGACGAAGTCAAGGTAGCGCTGGAAGCCGTCGAAGATGGTTTCGGTGAGACGCGTCTGTCCCGCGAAAAGGCCAAGCGTGCCGAGGCCTGGAAAGAGCTCGAAGCGGCTTTCGAAAAGGATGAGATCGTCAAGGGCGTGATCAATGGCAAGGTGAAGGGCGGCTTCACCGTCGATGTCGCCTCCATCCGCGCTTTCCTGCCAGGTTCTCTGGTGGATGTGCGCCCGGTGCGTGACACCGCGCACCTGGAAAACAAGGAACTGGATTTCAAGGTCATCAAGCTCGATCCCAAGCGCAACAACGTGGTTGTCTCGCGCCGTGCCGTGCTTGAAGCCGAAAACAGCGCCGAACGTGAAGCGCTGCTGGCAACGCTTCAGGAAGGCCAGCAGATCAATGGTATCGTCAAGAACCTGACCGATTACGGTGCCTTCGTGGACCTGGGCGGCGTCGATGGTCTGCTGCACATCACCGATATGGCCTGGAAGCGCATCAAGCATCCGAGCGAGATCGTCGGGGTGGGCGATGAGATCAACGTCAAGGTGCTCAAGTTCGATCGTGAGCGCAATCGCGTCTCCCTGGGCTTGAAGCAGCTGGGCGAAGATCCCTGGGTCAACATCAAGGACCGTTATCCGGAAGGCATGAAGGTCAATGCCCGCGTCACGAACCTCACTGATTACGGCTGTTTCGCCGAGTTGGAAGAGGGTGTCGAGGGTCTGGTCCACGTCTCCGAAATGGATTGGACCAACAAGAACATCCACCCCTCCAAGGTCGTTCAGGTGGGTGACGAAGTCGAAGTCATGGTACTGGATATCGACGAGGAACGTCGTCGTATCTCCTTGGGTATCAAGCAGTGCACCACCAATCCGTGGGAAGACTTCAGTGCCCGTTACAACAAGGGTGATCGTGTCTCTGGAACCATCAAGTCGATTACCGATTTCGGTATCTTCATCGGCTTGGAAGGTGGTATCGACGGTCTGGTTCATCTGTCCGACATCTCCTGGTCGGAAACCGGCGAAGAGGCGGTGCGTCAGTTCA
Source organism: Halomonas sp. GXIMD04776 (assembly GCF_049808615.1). Lineage (NCBI taxonomy): Bacteria > Pseudomonadati > Pseudomonadota > Gammaproteobacteria > Oceanospirillales > Halomonadaceae > Halomonas > Halomonas sp. GXIMD04776. The sequence continues at coordinate 23,123 of NZ_JBNCAN010000007.1, forward strand.
AGAAGGGCGATGAGGCAGAAGCCGTCATCCTGTCCATCGATCCTGAGCGCGAGCGTATTTCCCTGGGCATCAAGCAGCTCGAGAGCGATCCGGTCTCCGAGTTCCTGGCGGTCAATGACAAGGGTGCCATCGTCACCGGTCGTGTCGTCGAGATCGATGCCAAGGAAGCCCATGTCGAGCTGGCTACCGACGTGGTGGCGGTGCTCAAGGCATCCGAGATCAGTGCCGATCGCGTCGAAGATGCGCGCAACGTACTAAGCGAAGGTGATAGTGTCGAAGCCCGTATCGTGGGTGTGGATCGCAAGAATCGCGGCATCACGCTCTCGATCAAAGCCAAAGATCAGGCTGATACCCGTCGCAACATGGGTAAACTGCGGGAACAGGAAACCGAAAGCGGTGGCCCGACCACCATCGGCGACCTGATCAAGCAGCAGATGGGTCAAGACTGATTGTTCGGTCCTGATGTTTCTACGTCATACATTGGCGTAGAAATATAGAAAGTTAGATAAGCATCGACGCGGCCTCTTGATATGAGGCCGCGTTTTTTATGGGTTGGTGTCTTGAGCCTTTTTTTCGACGGCGCTCAGGAACCCACGCAGGATGGAAAGCTCCTTGCGGCTTGGCTGTGCGCGAGCGAACAAGGCGTGCAGGTGTTCTTCGGTACGAGCATGAGGTTGGGTGAGAAAGCCGACATCCTTCATGACGCGATGCAGATGTTCGTAAAAATGCGCTAGTTGCTCCTGACTGGGCAATGGGGTCTGGCGAGGTAGTGCTTGATGAGTATGTGTTTGCTGTGTGCGCTGTTGAGCACGAAACAACTCATAGCAAAGTACCTGCACCGCCTGAGCGAGATTCAGTATGCCGTAGTCGGGATTGGCTGGAATGCTGACCTGATGGGTGCAATGGCGAAGCTCGTCATTGGTCAAACCGAAACGCTCGCGCCCGAATACCAGGGCCACTGGTTCGCTTCGTGCAACAGTAATGGTGTCCTCTGCCATCCGGTCGGGTTCATCGAAATGGGGTAGTGGTAGGTTGCGCAGTCGCGCACTGGCTCCGATCACCTGTACGCAGTCGGCAACCGCGTCGGCCATGGCGTTGGTGACGCTGGCATTGATAACGACGTCTTCGGCACCGGCGGCCAGTCGCGTAGCTTCCTCGTCAGGGAAGCAGCGCGGATTGACCAGTGTCAGTTGTGATAAGCCCATGGTTTTCATGGCTCGAGCGCTGGCACCAATATTGCCGGGATGGAAGGTTTGAACAAGGACGATTCGAATATTGGAAAGCATCGGCTTTAAGTATCGGCATGATGGAAAAGAAAAACCCCGCTGATCAACTCAGCGGGGTTCGTTAGTCAGACTAAAGCCAGCAGTCTGATGGGTATGGTCCGGGCTTACATCATACCGCCCATGCCACCCATGCCGCCCATGTCTGGAGCGCCACCGGCTTCTTTCTCGTCCGGATCGTCGGCGATCATCGCTTCGGTGGTGATCATCAGACCTGCCACGGAACCGGCGGACTGCAGTGCAGAGCGGGTTACCTTGGCCGGGTCGAGGACGCCCATCTCGAACAGGTCGCCATACTCGCCGGTTTGAGCGTTATAGCCGTAATTGCCTTCGCTGTCCTTGATGCGATTGACGATAACGGAAGCCTCTTCACCCGCGTTGGTGACGATCTGACGCAGCGGAGACTCCATGGCACGCAGTGCGATGCCGATGCCGTGGGTCTGGTCTTCGTTGTCGCCCTTGAGATCTTTCATGCGGGTCAGGATACGAATCAGGGCGGTACCACCACCAGGCACGACACCTTCTTCGACGGCTGCACGAGTGGAGTGCAGGGCGTCTTCGACACGAGCCTTCTTCTCCTTCATTTCCACTTCGGTAGCCGCACCGACGCGGATGACGGCGACGCCGCCGGCCAGCTTGGCGACACGCTCCTGAAGTTTCTCGCGATCGTAGTCGGAGGAGGTCTCTTCGATCTGGGCACGAATCTGGCTGACCCGGGCTTCGATGTCGTTCTCGGCGCCGGCGCCATCGATGATGGTCGTGTTTTCCTTGGACATGGTGATGCGCTTTGCATTACCCAGATGGTCCAGGTTGGCCTGCTCGAGGGTGAGACCGACTTCTTCTGAAATCACGGTACCACCGGTGAGCACGGCGATGTCCTGCAGCATGGCCTTGCGGCGATCACCAAAGCCAGGTGCCTTGGCTGCCGCGACCTTGACGATGCCACGCATGTTGTTGACGACCAGTGTCGCCAGCGCTTCGCCTTCGATGTCTTCGGAGATGATCACCAACGGCTTGCCCGCCTTGGCGACACTCTCGAGTACCGGCAGCAATTCGCGGATATTGGATATCTTCTTGTCGACCAACAGGAGCAGCGGGTCTTCCAGTTCGACCGCCATGGTTTCCTGGTTGGTCACGAAGTAGGGCGAGAGATAACCACGGTCGAACTGCATGCCTTCGACCACTTCGAGCTCGTCCTCGAAGCCACGGCCTTCATCGACGGTGATGACACCTTCCTTACCGACTTTCTCCATCGCGTCGGCGATGATCTGGCCGATACGCGCATCGCCGTTGGCGGAAATGGTACCCACTTGGGCGATGGCCTTGGAATCGGTGCAGGGCACGGCCAGCTGCTCGATTTCCTTGACCGCAGCAATGATCGCCTGGTCGATACCGCGCTTGAGATCCATTGGATTCATGCCGGCGGTAACGCCCTTGAGGCCTTCGTTGACGATGGACTGAGCCAGCACGGTCGCGGTAGTGGTACCGTCGCCGGCCACATCGGAGGTCTTGGAAGCGACTTCCTTGACCATCTGTGCGCCCATGTTCTCGAATCTATCCTTGAGTTCGATTTCCTTGGCGACTGAAACGCCATCCTTGGTGACGGTCGGTGCGCCAAAGGATTTTTCGAGAACCACGTTGCGTCCCCTGGGTCCTAGGGTTGCCTTGACGGCATCCGCCAGGACATTGACACCACGTGCCATGCGCTTGCGCGCGTCATCTGAAAACTTGATCTGTTTCGCTGCCATTGTCGTTGCTTCCTGAATCAGTGCTTAAAAAGAAGTTCGGAGTAAAATAAGTGGTGCGGCGCCTACCGCTGATCAACCTTCGACCACGGCGAGGATGTCGGTTTCACTCATGATCAACACTTCTTCGCCGTCGATTTTCTGTTTCTCGACGCCAAAACCTTCCTTGAAGATGACGGTATCGCCGACTTTCACATCTAGAGGGCGCACTTCGCCGTTATCTAGGATCCGGCCATTACCGACGGCGAGAATCTCACCCCGAGTCGGTTTTTCCTGGGCGTTGCCCGGAAGCACGATGCCGCCAGCGGTTTTTTGCTCTTCTTCGACGCGACGAACTACGACGCGATCGTGCAAGGGACGGATATTCATTGCTCACGTTCTCCTAATGGTTACATGACTCAAAATGCACCTGAGGGCTAGGCGCTCAGGGTGGAAAGCAGCGCTTTCCTTTGTTGTTGACCCGTCAGTAATCGTTGCCTACGGACGGGTCTGATTTCGTTACTGTCCCTTGATGGGGACGACGGTGCGCCTTTCAAGGGGCGCAAATGAAAAAAATTCAGTGGCGCGGCTCATCCTTGGAGATGAAGTCTCCTTCCAATGGTGAGGCATCCTTATGGCCTTTATCGGAGCTTTGATTTTCACGGGAATCGCTATTGTGAGTAGTGTGCTGCTCCCAGCCTTCCGAGCCGCGTCTATAGTGGCTGCTCATGCCGACTCCCTTGATCTGAAAAGGGAGACGCGAAAGCAGCTTGCCTAGCGCACGCCTGGAAGTGGGTAGAAGGCATAGAAAGCCCAGCGCATCCGAGAGAAAGCCGGGGGCCATGAGCAGGGCGCCACCGAAGATCAACGCCGCACCGGTCATCAGCTCATCCGAGGGAATCTCACCTTGAGCCAGGCGTTGTTGCGCGCGTTGCAAGGTGGCAACGCCTTCCCGTCGAACCAGATACAGGCCTATGAAGCCGGTGGCAAGGATCAGGGCAAGGGTAGCCAATAACCCGATCTGTGCGCCCACGGAGAACAGGATCACGAAGTCGAGCAGCGCGAATAGTGTAAAAGCGAGAAGAATCGGCATGGCGGCTCCAGGTCACGGTACTCCCTAAAGGATGGAGGCGGCTGGTGATAATGCAAGTCTTGCAGAGTGAAGTGAAAGGCAATTGGCTTCAACCGAGCACCTCTTTCGATGCTGGAAAAAAGAGGCTGATTGCAGTATGCTGCAGCGCACAAACTAATTAAGGACTGGAGGTAAAAATGCACATTAACGATGAGGTGATTGCGATTACCGGCGGTGCTCAAGGATTGGGGCTGGCCATGGCCAAGATGCTGGGCGAGCGTGGGGCACGCATTGCCTTGATTGACCTGGATGCCGAGCAACTCGAGCAAGCGGTCAATGTTCTGGCCGACTCCCACATTCAGGCACAGGCCTTTGTTGCCAACGTGGCCGAAGAGTCGTCCGTCATCGAGGTGTTCACCGAGATTCGAGCAAAGCTCGGGCCGGTGGCGGGGCTAGTCAACAACGCCGGCATCACGCGGGACGGTTTGCTGGTCAAGGCCAAGGACGGGGAGGTTGTCTCGACAATGTCGCTGAAGCAGTGGCAGCAGGTGATCGATGTCAATCTGACAGGTGTGTTCCTGTGTGGTCGCGAGGCCGCCAGCCAGATGATCGAGGCCGGTACTCAAGGCGTCATCGTCAATATCTCGAGTATTTCTCGAGCCGGTAACATGGGGCAAAGTAATTATGCCGCCGCCAAGGCAGGTGTCGCGGCGTTGACCGTGACCTGGGCCAAAGAACTTGCCCGCTACGGAATTCGGGTCGGTGCAGTCGCACCGGGCTTTATCGAAACAGAGATGACCGCATCGATGCGTCCTGAAATCCTCGAGAAAATCACCAAGGGTGTGCCGCTCGGACGTTTGGGGCTGCCCGAAAACATTGCTGACAGCGTGCGTTATATCTTCGAGAACAACTACTTCAGCGGTCGTGTGCTGGAGTGCGATGGCGGTTTACGGGTATAAACGACTAATCATGTAACCGTGAATCGCTTCAATTCGAGCGCAACGAGAAAAACCAAGGTATGCCTCGTTGCGCGGTGAACGAGCTGTTCAATAGGCGATCTGGTCGCGAAGTGATTCCACGGTGGCATCACCAATGCCGTTGACGCGGCTCAGATCCTCAGCACTAGTGAAGGGGCCGTTGGTCTCGCGATCTTCGATGATCGCTTGTGCCTTGGCATCACCAATACCGGGAAGCTGGGTCAACGTTTCAGCGTCGGCATTGTTGATATTGACCGATTGGGCCTGCTGTGCCATGACGAGGGGCGCTGAGCCGAGTAACAGGCTAAACAGAATCGCCTTGAAGACTGTCTTCATCTCTATTCCTTTTATGACTGAACTTTTATGACGGAACTAGGGTTACCGCTTGGTAACCTTATAGAAAGACACTCTGTTACAAATATAGCCAATAACGTAATTTATTGTAAGATATCGGCTCGTCTGACCGACGACTTCGACCCGTCTGCGAGGATATTCACTTAGCGACGGCCGCTGCTCGAGCGAGGTGTGAGACTGATATACTGGGGTAAATTCGTTCCTGGAGCCGCTATGTCTCTCTCTGCTTCGCCGTTGATCATCGCGCTGGATTACCCTTCCCTGGATGCAGCCTTATGCATGGCGGACCAACTCGACCCCCGGCGCTGTCGTGTCAAAGTGGGCAAGGAGTTGTTCACTCGCAGCGGTCCCAACGTGGTAGAAGCCCTGCATGGGCGTGGCTTCGAGGTGTTTCTGGATCTCAAATTCCACGATATCCCCACGACCGTGGCCGGGGCGGTCCAGGCCGCAGCAGAACAGGGCGTATGGATGGTCAACGTGCATGCCAGCGGTGGTCGACGAATGATGGAGGCAGCCAGGGAGCGACTGGAGATCAACAATCTGACGACTCACCTGATCGCGGTGACGGTGCTCACGAGCATTGAGCGCAGTGACCTGACGGAGATCGGGCTGAATGTCGAGCCCCTCGAGCAAGTCGAGAGGCTAGCCGCCTTGACCCAGTCCTGTGGACTGGCAGGTGTCGTATGTTCGCCCCAGGAATCATCGCGCCTGCGCCAAACCTGTGGTGAAGCATTTCTCAAGGTGACACCGGGAATACGCTTTGCGTCCGACCAGAGCGATGATCAGCGTCGCACGTTCACGCCGAATGAGGCGCTGGACGCCGGCAGTACACATCTTGTCATCGGTCGTCCTGTCACTCAGGCCGAGGATCCCATGGCGGCATTGGCGGATATCGAGAAGACGCTTGTCATTCCCCCTCCAGGCCATTGATAGGTTTGACGGTCCCCCAGCTGCGACAGCGGGGGCAGTGCCAATGCAGTTGCATACCCGAAAAGCCGCAACGATGACATCGAAAGCGTGGCTGGGCTTCTAACCGTTTAGCGATATGTTGTTGCAAGAGTGCTATGTGCTCGTATTGGGGAACCTCTCGATCGAGCAGATAGAGCTCCATCAGATAATCGATACCGCGCAGGCTGGGATTGGCGTTGATTTGTTCAACGGCAAAGGCGGTTGCCCCGGCGCGATCTCCGCGACGCGCCAGGGATTGTGCAATCATGATCACGGCACTGGTATAGGGAGCAGGTTCATTTAATAGACGCAAGCTCTGTTCCAGACCCTCTTCGTCTTCGAGTTTGAGATAGGCGTCGCGCAAGGGCTCAAGAACGATGGGAGTGAAGTGCCGATCCTGCTCGGGAATGCGCCTCAGAAAACGAATTTCAGCCTTATAATTGCCAGCCTCGCGTTCGATGGTGGCAAGAAGCCAGTTGGCACGGACGCAGGCAGGATCCGTGGTCAGTGCCTGGCGTAGATGTTTGCGTGCCAGAGAGGGGCTGGCTGCTTCGAGATGTTGCTGTGCCAATTCACACAGCCAGTGAGCCGCCGCACGGCGTATGTCATCTTCTTGGCGCAGCAGCTTCGATGAGGCAACCTCCAGCGCTTGCTGCCATTCCCGCTCGCGCTCGAAGAGATCCACCAGCAGGCGTTTGGCGGAACGGCGGAGGTCTTCATCGTGAGTATCGCGTATCAGTTGTTGAAGAAGACGCTCGGCGCGATCGAGCACCCCGAGTTGCAGGAAATCACGTGATAGTTCAAGTTGGACTTGATCGCTTTGTGCCGTATTCAGGGTGGGACGGGCGAGCAGATTCTGATGAATTCGAACAGCGCGATCGGCCTCGCCACGGCTGCGGAAAAGGTTGCCTAGTGCAATGTGCGTATCGACGGTATCGCTATTGATCTCCAATGCTTGAATGAAGGTTTCAATAGCGCGATCGGGCTGCTCGTTAAGTAGGTAATTGAGCCCAGTGAAGTAGTCCCGGGAGAGCATGCTCTGCTGCTGGACAGGACGAACCAGTGGCTCACGCTGACGGCGGCCCAGCCACCAACCGATGGCAATCGCCGCCACCAGCAATGCCAGCAGCAAGAGATCAGGCATTTACGGGCTTTCCTTGAACTCCTGGGTGCGTAGGCGGTCGAGCTCTTTGCGTTGTTGTTGATTATGGCGCTGAGCACGGGTCAATAGAGTGCGTAATCGCAGATAAACGCCGCTCATCGCCAGCATGCCCAAAAGAACGCCGATGGCCAGCGCCACGAGCAACCACAGCGATAGCGAGGCCGGGGGCAATTCCATCCAGATCAGGTTGAGCGGTAATGCCTGCTGATTGTTGACAGCGAAGAGAATGCCCAGCAGCAGCACCACCAGAAGAATGATGGCCAGCAACAGCCCTTTGAGCCAACGCATAAGTGTATCCTTTTCGATTTCGGTAACAATGGAGGCGTCAGTAGCCTAAGGCTCGACTGGCGTTGACCTGTTCGCGAAGCTCCTTGCCTGGTTTGAAGTGTGGCACGAACTTGCCTTCCAGATCGACTGCTTCTCCGGTTTTGGGGTTGCGGCCCAGACGCGGTTCACGAAAGTGCAGGGAAAAACTGCCAAAGCCACGTATCTCTACACGTCCACCGCTGGCTAATGTGTCGGTAATATCGTCTAGAATGACGCGCACCGCGGCTTCGACTTCCTTGAGTGACAGCTCAGGCTGTCGCATGGCGATCTGTTCGATCAATTCGGACTTGGTCATCGGATATCTCCGTGCGGCTTACTGCGCCGCCGACAGGCTGACAGGTATTGTTGTTCCGTTGAGCATACTGCTCAAACCGTGAAAAAACAACGCACTAGCATAACGATAAAAGGCTTTCCTTTACTGTGACGGCAGGTTCCTGTTTTCGCTGCCGGCCTCGGTTATACTGCCATCACCCAAACCGCAACACTCGAGGTTAGACATAGTGAGCGAAGATGTTGCCCTGAAACGGCTTTATTGGCATTCGCGTCGCGGCATGTGGGAGCTTGATCTGCTGCTGATCCCCTTCTTGAAGCATCGCTACAGCGAGCTTGACGATGCCGATAAAGCGGCTTATCAAGCCTTGATCGAGCAGGAAGATCAGGATCTTTTCGTATGGTTGATGCGCCGCGAGTGGCCCCGGGAAGACTCCCTGCGCAGGATCGTCCAGATGATCGTCGAATATGCTGAAACAACCGGTAACGATCAATATCGTACCCTCTAGACTGCGCTTGGGCTGCATGGCGCTGTTGGCAATAGCGGTATGTTTACTCGCTGCTGTTTACGGGTCGCTCTGGCTTCTCGTGTCCACGGCCACTGTTCTCGGCTCGATCCTATGGCGCGAAGGCTGCCGACACGAGCGCTGGGAGTTACGCTGGGTGCCGGGTCCCACAGGGGGCTGGCAGGCTCGTTCGAGGAAATGTGTGAAGAAGCGTGAGGGGCTCAATAACGACTGGCGAGACACGTCGCTGAGTTGTGATTATCTCGGCCCCTGGTTAATCGGATTGCGCGTGGATGGTGAGCGCAATTGGCTGTGGCCGGACAGTATGAACCGGCAAGCGCATCGTTCCTTGCGACGGATATTGTTGTGGTCATCCTCAGAACGATAATGTTATCTGCGAGGCCACTGCGCCCGCCGCATCATGAGATGGGCAGTCGAGGTTGTAATGAAGTCCCCGGGACTCGCGGCGTGCGCTGGCGACGTCCAGTAGCATGCCGGCCAAGCGGAATGCATGATGCAAGCGACTAAGCGCCAGATGGCCGGCGTGCTCCTCTCGTAGCACTTCGTGTCTCTTGTACAAGTTTTCAAGCGATTCGCGACCCGCAGCGAGTCCAGTGTCACTGCGCACGATTCCCGCAGACTGGCTCATTATTTCACGCAATGCAGCGAATGCCTGATCGATGCCTGCATCGGATGCCGCCCTCTGACCTGCAACGGAGGGAATGATGGGCTCTCCGCCTGTTTTAGTCTGGCCCGTCCGCAGTGCCTTGGCTGCGGAGCGAGCGAATACTAGACACTCCAATAGCGAATTGCTGGCCATACGATTGGCGCCATGCAGACCGGTGCAAGCGACTTCGCCGATGGCATACAGGTGTCCTACATCACTGGCGCCTTGTAGATCGGTGGCAATACCGCCGCAGCTATAGTGGGCTGCCGGCACTACGGGAATAGGGGTTTGTGTAATATCAAGCCCACGAGTCAAGCAATGGGCGTGAATGGTAGGAAAGTGCCCTTGGATGCTTGCGGGCGCGAGATGAGTAACGTCGAGCAGCACATGGGAGGCGTCGTTGCGCAGCATCTCGGCGTGAATGGCGCGGGCGACGATATCCCGTGGTGCCAGTTCGGCGCGCTCATCGTAATCCGGCATGAAGCGCCGACCATGAATATCGCGCAATAACCCTCCTTCACCCCGTACCGCCTCGCTGATCAGAAAGGGGCGGCCACCCGGGTCGAACAGGCAAGTCGGATGAAACTGCTGAAATTCGAGATTCATCAGCGTGGCGCCCAAGGCTGCCGCCATCGCCATGCCTTCGCCGCAGGCCGGAGCAGGGCTGGTGGTATGCTGATAAAGACCGCTGGCGCCACCGGTGGCAAGCACAGTGTCCTGAGCCACGGCGAGGTGGTGCTGATCTTGGCCATCAATACACAATGCGCCGCTGCAGTTGTCTTGCGCATCCTTGAGTAGCTCGATGGCTTGCCACGATTCGACCAGGCGAATGGTTGGATGTCGCCGCACTCGATCGAGTAAGGTCTCGATCAATGCACGACCGGTAGCGTCGGCGGCATGAATGATGCGCCGGGCGCCGTGCCCCCCTTCGCGAGTAAGGTGGTAAGGATAGGGCGCATCCGGCGACGTGTCTGGCGTAAAAGGCACCCCGAGCGCCACGAGCCAATCGATCGCGTCCGGTCCATGCTCGACGGTAAAGCGCACGGCGTTCTCGTCACATAAACCATCGCCGGCAATCAATGTATCCTGGACATGGGCCTCTATATTGTCCTGGGGCGCCAGCACCGCGGCGATGCCCCCTTGAGCCCAGCGGCTCGCACCGAAGTCGTCCTGCGCTGGGCGCAGTAGTGTCACTGCGCGGTGATCGGCCAGTTCGAGAGCCAGGCTCAGACCAGCGACGCCACCACCGATGATTAGAACGTCATGATCGCTGCGAATCATTGTGCCGGGTTTCCGTATCGTTGGAGGATGTGCCAGACCCAAGAGTCAGCCGGTGCGCATCACTAATCAAAGTGTGGTGGCTCGCTCGTCGTCTAAGGCGCTTGCTTGGCAAGCGCCTTAGACGGCCTAGGCGCAGGCTCAGTTCGCGCGTGAGCCGGGCCAGTTCGCGATTGAGCCATAAATAGCCGCTCGGACTGAATAGCATGTGTCCGTCCTCGCCGCGAGCCGAGATAGCCTGGTTGGCATACTGATCCAGATCGAAGCGTTTCACTTGTACTTCGATAGGCTGTCCGGTGCGCACCTGAAACGCCAAGGTTCCCAATACCCTAGCGAGTCGGTGCTGAGCCTCGCGTAAGCCTTCCATGGCGTCGATGCGCTCATGGCCGGCCCGGGTCGTCCAATGGGTTTCCAGCAGCAACTCGATGGTGGACAGCATGCGCCTCTGCAACGACAGTAAGCTGTCGAGTTCGTTGCGCCGTAGACGTCGTTCGCTATGGATGGCGTCGACGAGTTTTCTCTGTTCGACCAGTTGAGCGGTGGTGGCCTTGAGCAGCTCGCGTGTATCGATATCACTTTCTGCAGAGGCGCTGGTGTGAGCATGATAAAGCCGTGCCAGTTTATCCAGGTTGTCCGCCAACAAGAAGCGCAACACATCGGTGGCTTTTTGCGGTACTACCAATACGGTGACCAGTATACCGACCAATGTGCCCAGCAGGACATTGAAGGCGCGCCACAGCGCGATGGTGAGGTCGCTATCGCCGCTACCCACCACGAGCAGAACGGAGATGCCGAAGATCAGCGCGCTGTAGCCATAACGTGTGGCGAAGGTGGCATAAGTGGCCAAGGCGATACTGATCAGCGTCCATAAGGGAACCACGCCCGTGGGCGGATTGGGAATCAGCATCAGCACGATCCCCCAGATGGCACCGAGAATCGTGCCCAGCAATCGTTGCCCACCTTTATCCAACACGCTACCGATATGGTGTAGATTACCGACCACGACCAGTGTGCTGACTAGTGCCCAGCTTCCGTGCGGAATCTGTGTGGAGGTAACGATGATGAAGGTGATCGTCAATGCCAGGCTGGTACGCAGCACATGCAGATAGTGGCGATAGCGGTAGTTGAAATAAGGATCGCGCAGACGCAATGGTGACATCGGCGATGGCCCTTCAGCCGGCAGGTCGCGGTCCAGGAGATGAGGACGCAGCCATGAATATTAAAAAGAGCATTTTGCTCTCAACGAGGAGGGTAGATGATACAACCTCTAGACATCTGGTGCCCGGAGCCGGGCTCGAACCGGCACGGAGTATAACCTCCGAGGGATTTTAAGTCCCTTGCGTCTACCAATTTCGCCATCCGGGCGGGGGTCGAAGAGGCTGTGGGGCCGAAGAGGGGGTGGAGGCTGGAGTCGGAATCGAACCGGCGTACACGGAGTTGCAGTCCGCTGCATAACCACTCTGCCATCCAGCCTCAGGAGTCGTGTTTCAAGACGATGGAGCGGGAAGCGAGATTCGATCGGACTGGCGCTCCAGCTCGCGACCTTCACTGCTTCTTTGCTACCAAACTTTGGAGCGGGAAACGAGATTCGAACTCGCGACCCTCGCCTTGGCAAGGCGATGCTCTACCACTGAGCTATTCCCGCTCGACTCGATGACGCATTCTACAGATAAGGGCGCCTCTGTCAAACGCTTATCGCCTCCCACCCGCTACATGGAGCGGGACAATTCAGGCCAGGCCGCGCGCAAATATTGTAGCATCGACCACAGCGTCAATACCGCCGCCGTATAGAGTGTGATGATCCCAAGGGTGGCGATCTCGGTACCTGGCGCCCAGCCGAGTAACAGCAGCAGGGCGATCATCTGCAAGGTGGTCTTGACCTTGCCGATCCAGGACACGGCAACGTGGCCACGCTTGCCCATTTCCGCCATCCATTCGCGCAGTGCCGAGATCACGATTTCCCGACCAATGATCACCAGCGCCGGCAGCGTCAACCAGAGCGAATCGAAGCGCTCTATCAAAAGCGCCAGCGCCACCGCCACCATGACCTTGTCGGCCACCGGGTCGAGGAAGGCGCCGAAGGGAGTGCTCTGGTTCCAGCGGCGCGCCAGGTAACCGTCCAGCCAATCCGTGAGCGCAGCGAGGCCGAACAGTAACGCCGTGAGCTTCAGGCTCCAGGCATAGGGGGTATAGAACAGTACCACCAGCAGCGGAATGAACACGATGCGAGCAAGCGTCAGGATGTTGGGTATGTTCATCGAGATAACACGCGTCCAAGCCGATGATTGAAAGCCATCATTCTATGCGTCTTTGCGTTAATCATCCATGCAGCGCCTGATGGATGGAGGTGGCCATGCTAACGCTGATGCCCGGCACCCGGGCCAGTTCTTCTCGACTGGCATGACGCACGCCCTGTAGACCACCGAAGAAGCGTAGCAACTCGCGACGGCGTTTGGGGCCAACGCCCGGGATATCCTGCAGTGTGGAGGTGCGACGCGCCTTGTCTCGGCGTTGCCGATGACCGGTGATGGCGAAGCGATGGGCCTCGTCGCGGATATGTTGTACCAGGTGCAGGGCAGCCGAGCTGCCCTCGAGGCTCAGGCTGTTGTCGACGGTTTCCAGAAACAGCGTCTCTAAGCCGGGTTTGCGGGTCGTGCCCTTGGCAACGCCCACCAGACGAATATGACTGATTTTCAGCTCATCGAAGACCTCTCTTGCCATATTGAGCTGACCCTTGCCGCCATCCACCAGCAGAATATCCGGGCATTTGCCTTCGCCTTGTTGGAGACGCTTGAAACGCCGCGTCAGCGCCTGTCGCATGGCGGCGTAATCATCGCCGGCGGCCACGCCCTCGATATTGAAGCGCCGATAATCGGACTTCACCGGTCCGTCCTGGTCGAAGACCACACAGGAAGCGACCGTGGCTTCGCCGTGGCTGTGACTGATATCGAAACATTCCAGCCGCGCGGGTGTGGTTTCCATGCCCAGTGCATCGCGCAGGGCCTCGAAGCGCTTCGATAATTGAGTACGGTTGGCAAGCTGGGTGGCCAGGGATTGTTCGGCATTGGTGCGCGCCAGCTGTAGCCACTGCGCCCGGTGTCCGCGCACCTGATGCGCGAGACGCACCTGCCTGCCCGCTTGCTCGCTGAAGGCGGCCTGCAGTATTTCGCTATCGGGTAGGGAATGGCTGGTGATGACTTCCTGGGGCAATTCGCGTCGCTGACCGAGATAGAATTGACTGACGAACTCACCCAACAGCTCATTGGCGGGAAGATCGAGGCCGTTATCAGGGTTATGATGACGCGCTCCGAGCATACGCCCTTGTCGTACGGTGAGTACGCTGATACCCAGACCGCCCGGGCGTTCCACCAGGGCGAAGATGTCCGCATCGCCGGAGCCGGTATCCACGATCTGGCGTTCCTGAAGCCGGCGCAACTGCTGCACCTGATCCCTGAGGCGTGCCGCTTCCTCGAAATCCAGGGCGTGACTGGCCTCTTCCATGGCCGCCGTCAACTGCCCGGTTACCTGTTCGCTCTTGCCTTCCAGGCACATCACCGCGTGCTCGAGATCGCGGCGGTAGTCCTGCTCGTCGATGTAGTCCACGCAAGGTGCGCTACAGCGATTGATCTGATACTGCAGACAGGGCCGCGTGCGATGTGCAAAGACCGTGTCCTCGCAATTGCGGATACGAAAGATCTTCTGCATCAGAGCAAGACTTTCACGCACTGCATTTGAACTGGGGTAGGGGCCAAGATAGCGGCCGTCGTTGCGTTTATGACGCACGCGCTTGAACTCGAGCGCCGGATAAGGATGACGGTCGCTGACGAAGACGTAAGGATAGGACTTATCGTCACGCAACAGGATGTTATAGGGTGGCCTCAACTCCTTGATCAGGGTTTGCTCGAGCAGCAGGGCTTCAGTCTCACTGCGGGTGATGGTGACCTGTACATCGCGGATGCGCGCAACCAGCGCTTGAGTCTTGGCGTTCAGGGCGCCACGGAAATAACTTGCCAAGCGCGCCTTGAGACGCTTGGCCTTGCCCACATAAAGGACATTGCCATCACCGTCGAACATCCGGTAGACACCCGGCGATTCGCTGACGGTCTTGAGAAAATGTTTGGCGTCGAAGCTCATGCCACCATCAATGTTGCTGAGTTGATAGCGCCACAATACCAGATCGCCGCCGGTTTATGGGACGTCGGCGTGGCTGATGCTGTTGCTTGCAACCTCAGGGCTCAGCGGTCTTCGCTGAAACCGTCGACGAGTCCGTGACGCAGACCGAGATGGGTGAGTTCAACATCGGTTTGGACACCGAGTTTCTCGAAAATGCGATAGCGGTAGGTATTGACCGTCTTTGGACTCAAGAAAAGCCGGTCCGAAATATCGTTTACCTTGTGACAATTGATGATCATCATGGCGACCTGAAGTTCCCTGCTCGACAATTGATCGAAGGGGTTGTCCTGGGTATCCATCTTGGCCAGCACAAGGCGTTGGGCGATCTCGGGGCTGATGTAGCGTTGCCCAAGCTGAATGGCACGAATCGCACGCACCACCTCGTCCATTTCGGTACCCTTGCTGATAAAGCCATTGGCCCCCGCTTCGAGGAGGCGTTGAGCAAAGGTTTCTTCCAGGTAGGCAGTAAGAATCACCACCTTGATGTCGGACATGCCTCGGGCGATCTTGCGTGTGGCTTCAAGCCCTCCGATGCCGGGCATGCGAATGTCCATCAGCACGATGTCCGGCCGCAGCGTGCGTGCCAGAGTAATGGCTTCTTCACCTGTTGCTGCCTCACCGACTACTTTGATGCCTTCCTCATCGCTAAGCATCCGCGCAATACTGGTACGAACCAGATGATGATCGTCTGCGACTATAACCTTGATCAAGTTCGCTCCTGATGAAAACAATTTCTTCTAGTATCGGCACTGGCTATGAAAGGTTGACGAGTGTAATGCGCGTAAAGCGTTGATTCCATGTCTGATACCAAGACAAAATGCCTTGACGACAGGGTTTCAAGGATATAATATCTGCGCCGTTCTTTGCTCATCTTGACTCACGTCTATTCAAGTCTGAATAGTGTGACGCGATAAATGAGACGAATGTCTGGCGATTATCGTACATCGTCGCCTTATGGGGCCTTAGCTCAGCTGGGAGAGCGCAACACTGGCAGTGTTGAGGTCAGCGGTTCGATCCCGCTAGGCTCCACCAACAAAATTTTCGATTTAGCCGCCCAAGCATTCATGCAGGCGGCTTTTTCATGCCAACGCTTCTATTCAAGCTATTCCATTCAAGCCCTAGCAACACGCATGCTGAAGCCATCCGTCATTTATTCCCGATCCTGGCGCTCGAACAGGATTAGATGATCCGCCTGGATGCGCACGGGAATATGCTCGCCGGCAGCATATTCATGATGACTGTTGAAGGAGGCTTCGACCACCTGCTGGGAAGGCAAGCGCAGGCGATATAGCGAGTTGGCCCCGGTGAAGGTGCGTTGCTCGACTTGGGCCTCGAGTGCACTGTGCGCATCGAGCACGATATCGTCCGGGCGCAGCAGCACATCGACCGGTGCATTCGTCTCGAAAGGGTAGGCGCGGTTGCCCGTGATATCGCCGATTTCGGTACTCACCGTCTCGCGATCTTTCATCACACCCGGCAAGAAGAATCCCTGGCCGATGAAGTTGGCGACAAACCGAGTCGCCGGTTCATGATAAAGGTTGTAGGGGGTATCCCACTGCTGCAGGTAGCCGCCATGCAGCACGCCGACCTGATCCGCAAGCGCGAAGGCTTCCTGTTGATCGTGGGTCACCATGATGGCACTGATGCCCAGTTTCTTGAGGATGCGCCGGACCTCATGGCTGAGCTGGCGCCGCAATTCCACATCCAGATTGGAAAAAGGCTCATCAAGCAATAAAAGGCGCGGTTGGGGTGCCAGGGCTCTGGCCAGAGCCACGCGTTGTTGCTGACCCCCGGAAAGTTCGTGAGGATAGCGTTTGGCGAGATGGGTCAAGCCAACCAGTTCCAGCAGTTCATCGACGCGCTGACGACGCTGGTCGGCAGAGAGCTTGCGTAGTCCAAAGGCCACATTGTCGATGATGGATAGATGCGGGAACAGCGCATAGTCCTGAAACACCATGCCCACCTGACGCTTCTCCGGCGCAATGAGCGTGGTCCGGTCGGAGAGTGTTGTGCCCTCGAGCGCGATGCGTCCTGCTGCCACCGGTTCAAAGCCGGCAATGGCACGCAGTAGCGTGGTCTTGCCGCAGCCCGACGGGCCCAATAAGCAGCACAGATCGCCCCGGTTCAGGGAAAAATTGACGTGGGAGGTCACCACGGTAGACCCGTAGCGGCATTCCAGCTCGTCGACGTGCAGTAACGGTTGACCCATGGCGACTAGTCGATGCGTCCTAGGAGTAGAAATTCCAGCAGTGCCTTTTGCGCGTGCAAGCGGTTGCCTGCCTCTTGCCAGACCACGGCGCGCGGGTCATCCAGCAGAGTAGGGCTGATTTCCTCGCCTCGGTGGGCCGGCAAGCAGTGCAGAAAGAGCACATCGGAAGCTGCCTTGTCGAGCATCGTCTCCGTTACCTGGAAACCCTTGAAGGCGCGCTCGCGAT
The DNA here is from genome assembly GCF_049808615.1 of Halomonas sp. GXIMD04776. NCBI lineage: Bacteria > Pseudomonadati > Pseudomonadota > Gammaproteobacteria > Oceanospirillales > Halomonadaceae > Halomonas > Halomonas sp. GXIMD04776. The sequence goes on from NZ_JBNCAN010000007.1 coordinate 40,299, forward strand.
CGCTTTGCTCCTGCTCCTGCCCCATCGAGGCCCAGACATCCGTGGTGACGAGATCCGCGTCTTCCGCTGCCTGTTGAGGATCGCGCAGGATACTCACCCGATCGCCGGCGGCGGCGACAATTGCAGAATCTGGATCGTAGCCCTCCGGACAGCAGATGCGTAACCTGAAGTCGAACTGTCGCGCGGCATTGATCCAGGAGTGGCACATGTTGTTGCCGTCGCCAATCCATACTGCCGTCTTGCCCTGGATCGTGCCACGACATTCGATCCAGGTCATCATGTCCGCCAACAGTTGGCAGGGGTGATAATCGTCGGTCAGCGCATTGATGACCGGTACCGAGCTCGCCGCGGCAAAGGTTTCGACATCCGCATGGGAGAAGGTGCGGATCATCACCGCATCGACCATTTCCGACAGCACTCGCGCCGTATCGCCGATCGGCTCGCCACGACCCAGTTGCGTGTCGCGGGGCGAGAGAAACAGGGCGTGACCACCGAACTGCGCCATGGCGGCCTCGAAGGAGACACGCGTGCGGGTCGATGACTTGGCGAAGATCATTGCCAGGGTGCGATTGGCAAACGGCGTATAGTCAGGCCCTTTCGCCTTGAGGTCGGTCTTGATGCGAATTGCCCGGGCGACCAGGTAGTCGAGTTCTTCCGAAGTGAGATCCAGCAGGGTCAGAAAATGTCGTGTCGCCATGGCAAGCTCCTGTGGCCAGCGGTCGCGAATGGAAAAGACATCCCCAGGCAAAGCGGTAATGGCCACGCTGCCTTGAGCGGATGTTTGATCCTGCGGAAAGCCCTCCATCCTAGCCACAGCCGAGGGGCAGCGCAATGATTGCCAAGATCGATGACGACGGGGCTGTTTTCGAGCGCTTGCACCAGTAGAATAGGCATCACGACATCATTCACCCGTTACGCGGCGTCAGCCAAGCAGCTGATACCCCGTTCAGGAAATTCTCATGAGCACTACTCTCGAGAACATCAAGCAGCAAGTGAGCGAAAATCCGATCCTGATCTACATGAAGGGCACACCTCAATTACCTCAATGCGGCTTTTCCGCACAAACGGTACAGGCCCTGATGGCCTGCGGCGAACGCTTTGCCTTCGTCAACGTGCTGGACAATCCGGATATTCGTGCCGAGCTGCCCAAGTACGCCAACTGGCCGACTTTTCCCCAACTGTGGCTCAATGGCGAGCTGGTCGGCGGCTGCGATATCGTTGTCGAGATGTATCAGAACGGTGAGCTGGAGCCAATGGTCAAGGAGGCCGCGGCCAAGGCCAATACGGAGCAGACCGGAGACGCCTGAGCGTTTTCGATCAGGATACAGGATAAGAGTAGGCAGTCAGTCACTAAGCCTCGGAGTCACGACTCCGAGGCATTGTCGTTGGTAATGGGTGTCGTCAAGCCAGTGCAGAGGCTTTTTCAGGCAACGCTCAACGCTCGTCCATGCCCTGTTCGCGCTGTGTCAGGCTCCAGCCTCCCAGATCCTTGAAACGATTGACGATGGCACAGAACAGCTCAGCGGTACGCTCGGTATCGTAGCGCGCCGAATGCGCTTCGGAATTGTCGAACTCGATCCCCGCGGCGCGACAGGCCCTAGCGAGTACCGTCTGGCCGTACATCAGGCCCGAGAGAGTGGCGGTATCGAAGCTCGAGAAAGGATGAAACGGGTTGCGCTTGATACCGCAGCGGGCGATGGCTGCGTTCAGAAAGCCATGATCGAAGGCTGCATTATGGCCCACCAGAATGGCCCGAGTGCACTTGTTGGACTTGATGGCCTTGCGTACCGGGCGAAAGATCTCGCCGAGCGCTGCGGACTCGGACAGGCTCACTCGTTTGCGCAGCGGGTTGGCAAGATCGATGCCGGTAAAATCGAGCGCCGCCTGGTCGATGTTGGCCCCTTCGAAGGGCTCGACATGAAAAGCGAACGTCGCATCAGGAAGTAGGTTTCCCTGGGCATCCATGGTCAGCGTGACTGCGGCAATCTCAAGAATGGCATCGCCTTCGGCATTGAAACCACCGGTTTCCATATCCATCACCACGGGTAGAAAACTGCGAAAGCGCTGAGCCATCAATGGTTGGCCATTCGCCTCGGTCATGCATTGCTCCCTTGCCGATTCATCCAGAGTGTTTTTCTCATTCTCTAGTATGGAATGAAAAGCCATCGAGAACGACCACAATTTGTATTAGTAAAAACTAACGTTATCTTCCGCTAGGTTTCCGATGATAGCTCGGATACTTGAAGAGGAAGGGGCGCGGGACGTCCGAGGTAGTAACCCTGAACAAAATCCACGGCATAATCGGTCAGCAATTGTAGGCTCTGCTGATCCTCCACGAATTCCGCTACGGACTGTTTGCCCAGTGCATGAATGATGTCGTTCATGGCCTTGACCAGGCTCTGATCGATCAGGTTACCTGCCAGGTGGCGCACGAAATAGCCATCCAGCTTGACGATGTCCACCGGTAGATCCTTGAGATAGGCGAAGGACGACATGCCCGAGCCGAAGTCATCCAGCGCCGTGCGACAACCGATCTCCCGCAATCGTCCAAGAAAGCGCTGGGCGATCGCCATGTCCGTGATCGCGGCGGTTTCGGTGACCTCGAACGTCAATGCCCGGGGGTCGAGACCCGTGGTATTGAGGTGATGCAGGATCAAGTCACAGACCTTGTCTTCGGCAAGTGTCTGTGCCAACAGGTTGATCGAATAGCACAGGTTCGGTTGTGTCCTGCGGGCTTGAACCAAGGAGCCGATAGCATTAATGATCACCCAGCGATCGATCTCCACCGCGAGCCCGAAACGCTCTGCCGCGGGCAAGAAGCCCGATGGCATGATCAGCTTGTCACGCTCGTCGAGCATGCGTACCAGCACTTCGTAACCGTACAACCCACCGCAAGCAGTGGTCATGATCGGCTGATAGGCGAGTACCAGTCGATTCTGTTCCAATGCCTGTTTGATGCGTCGCGACCAACCCATGTCCATCGACAGTGTATCGATACCGTCCTGATCGTCGGCGCTGAATTGATGCACCCGGTTGCGTCCGGCACATTTGGCTTGATGACAGGCGAAATCGGCGCGGGCCAATACCTGTTCGCCGTCGCAGCTCTCGCGATCGATGGCGGCCACCCCGATGGAGCAACCGATATCGATCTGCTTGCCTGCATGACGAAAGACATAATCGGTGAACCGTTGGCGCAAGGCGTCGGCCACCTGTAGCCCCTGATCGATGGGCAGATCGCAAAGCAGGACGGTGAACTCATCGCCTCCGAAGCGGGCGATCAGATCGGTGCTGCGCACCCGTTTGGCCAGCAGGCAGGCGACATCGATCAGCAAGCGATCGCCGGCGGCATGACCGAGGGTATCGTTGACGTATTTGAAGTTGTCCAGGTCGATATACAGCAGACACGCATGGATATCGGCGCGCCGCACACGCTGCACCGCACGTTCCAGTTCCTGCTGGAAGTAGCTGCGATTGTAGAGCCCCGTCAAACCATCCTGTTCGGCCATCTGACGTAGCCGCTCGAGCATGGTCTTGCGCTCGCTGATATTGGACACCAGTCCGGTATAGACGCGCTGGCCTTCGAGCATTACGCTGCTGACCTTGAGCGCCATCGGAAAAGTGGTGCCGTCGCGATGGCAGCCGACGACTTCACCTTCGTGACCGATCAACCGCTGTACCTCGTTACGCAGAAATTGTTCCACATACCCTTCGCGCTGATCGAGACTGTCCGGAGGAACGATGATGTGGCCGATATCCCGATCGATCGCTTCCGGTTCGAGATACCCGAACAAGGACTCGGCGGCCTTGTTGAAGGTTTGGATCGTGCCCTGGTCGTCAAACGTCACGATGCCTTCGGCGGCGTTATCCAGAATGGTTTGCAGGCGTTGCTGAGCCGTCAGGATGCGACTGTTTTCCTGCTCCAGCAGTGTGACGCGTTTGACCTTCTGGATGGTCTTGGCGCTGAGCCGGGTCACGGTGAGCACGAAGCTTCCGCCCCCGGCAAAGATGAGCACCACCACGATCAGCAGTGTCGAGACTTCATGATTGACCAGCAGGAGGGCGAAGCTTGCATAACCGAGTACGAAAAGCCATATCAGCGCTTCGAGGATGCGCCAACTCACTTTGGATTCCGGCAATTCGCGAACGACCTGTCGCGTATAGCTCAGGCCGCCAATCAGTTGGACTGCGCCAATCAGCACCAGACCAATCAGAGCGATAATGGTATTCGACATGATATTTTGCGTGTGCTCTAGCGGTTCATGGCAAGGGCATAACTTCTGTTAACGTTATCGGCAAATGATCACGAGGCTTGAGCTGGCCTGGGGGAAGAAAACTCGTGCCCCTGCAGTCAAAATCGCTGAGTGGCAGTGCTTGGTAACCCCCGAGTTCGGCGCTATGCGGTATTCGATCAGTTCCAACGGCGCTATACTGAGCGGCCATCGAATCCCCAAGAATCAGCGAAGGAGCCTAGAATGTCCGACGTCAAGAAGGTCGTGCTCGCCTATTCCGGCGGCCTGGATACGTCCGTGATCGTCAAGTGGTTGCAGGAGACCTATGACTGCGAAGTGGTGACCTTCACGGCGGACATCGGGCAGGGCGAAGAGGTCGAGCCGGCGCGCGAAAAGGCCAAGGCCCTGGGAGTCAAGGAGATCTACATCGAGGATCTGCGCGAGGAGTTCGTGCGCGATTACGTCTATCCGATGTTCCGTGCCAACACCATCTATGAGGGCGAGTACCTGCTGGGTACCTCCATCGCGCGACCCTTGATCGCCAAGCGCTTGATCGAGATCGCCAACGAGACCGGCGCAGACGCCATCTCCCATGGCGCCACCGGCAAAGGCAACGATCAGGTGCGTTTCGAACTGGGCGCCTATGCACTCAAGCCTGGCGTCAAGGTCATCGCCCCCTGGCGTGAGTGGGACCTGACTTCCCGGGAAAAGCTCATGAACTACTGTGAGCAGCACGATATTCCGGTGGATTTCTCCAAGAGCAAGAAAAAATCACCTTACTCCATGGACGCCAATCTGCTGCACATCTCCTACGAAGGCGGCATCCTCGAGGATCCCTGGGCGGAAGCCGAGGAAGATATGTGGCGCTGGAGCGTTTCGCCGGAGGCGGCACCGGATCAGCCCACCTATATCGACCTGACGTTTGAAAAGGGCGATATCGTCGCCATCGACGGTGAAGCCCTGAAGCCTCATGCAGTACTGGCCAAGCTCAACAAGCTGGGCGGCGACAATGGCATCGGGCGCCTCGATATCGTCGAGAACCGCTACGTGGGCATGAAGTCTCGCGGCTGCTACGAGACGCCGGGGGGCACCATCATGCTGCGCGCCCACCGGGCCATCGAGTCACTGACGCTGGATCGTGAAGCGGCGCATTTGAAAGACGAGCTGATGCCCAGGTACGCCAAGGTCATCTACAACGGTTACTGGTGGAGCCCGGAGCGGCGCATGCTGCAGGCGGCCATCGACGAGACCCAGACCAGCGTCTGCGGCGTGGTGCGCATGAAGCTCTACAAGGGCAATGCCATCGTCGCTGGTCGCAAGTCCGAGCAGTCGCTGTTCGATGAATCCATCGCGACCTTTGAAGACGATGCTGGTGCTTATAATCAGAAGGATGCTGAAGGCTTCATCAAGCTCAACGCACTACGTTTACGAATCGCGGCCGGTAAAGGTCGTAGTGCAAGCTGAAAAAAAGGAGGCAGCATGCTCAAGAAACTGATCGACGGCCTGTTCCGCAGCGGCGATGTCAACGACGAGGAAATGCCGTCGACGGAGCATCGCGGCTATCTGATCACCCCCGATCCCCAGGATGCCGGTGGGCAGTACCGGGTCAGCGGCTGGATTCGCAAGCCGATTGAGCAGGGTGAGACCCTTGAGCATCGCTTCGAGCGTTCGGACATCGTCAGTAGCCGGGAGGCCTGTGTCGAGCTGACAGTGAACAAGGCGAAGCGCTATATCGATGATGTCGGCGACGAGATGTTCAAGCGCTGAGCTTGATCGCGGCACTCTTTTAGAGTGCCGCTTTTATTTGGAGCGCGGCTTTCGTGAAGTCGTTCGAGGACCTGAAGCGGTCAATGTGGCAATTCTCAGGAGGGTCCGATGCGCCTATTACACCGCGCGTCGTCCTGGCGCACGCTATTCGCCACGGACGATATTCCCGATCCGGCGACATTGCCTGAGGTGCTCGCACCATTACGCGATGCCGTACAGCGCTTGGGAACCAACCCATCCCTGGCGGAGGCCAAAGCCTGGCAGCCACTGCTGGTAAATGCCTTGCTGCGTCTGGACTTGCCGGGCTGGCGCATCAGTCAACTGCTCAGCGATCACAACGACTGGCTCTATCGTCGGTCGATTCAACTGGCCCTCGAGGAGATGCGCGGCAAAGGCTGGGGAAAGCCACCGGTCGGTTACTGCATTCTCACGCTGGGATCTGCCGCGCGCCATGAAAGCCTGCTGCGACCGGATCAGGATAACGCCATGATTGTCGCCGACTATCCGGATGCCCGGCACGACGAGATCGATGGCTATTTCCAGTCTCTCGGCGAGCGCTTCACCGAGACCCTGGGCGAGGCCGGCATTCCACTGTGTCAGGGTCATGTAATGGCGCGCTGGCCGATGTGGCGCAAGCGCCTGAGCGAATGGCAGGAACAGCTGCGCATCTGGACTGCCGAGCGCCGAGTCAAGCGTGTCCAGCAAGCCAATATTCTGTTTGACTTCCATCCGGTGCACGGCGATGCCAGTCTCGCTGAAGGCTTACGCGACAGCGTGCTGGCACTGGTGCCTCGGGCCGGCCTGTTTCTCGATGAGATGGCGGCACTGCTCGATGAAACCCCGGTGGCGCTGGATCGTTTCGGTCGGATAGCGGCCAAGAACCACGAGGCGCCCCACGAGCACGCGCTCGATCTCAAGCGTCAGGGTATGTTGCCTTTGCAGAATGCCGTGCGACTGTTGGCGTTGCTCCATGGAGCGCGCAGTGTCGATAGTCGCGGCCGATTGAACGAGTTGGTCGTGCTAGGAAAACTTGATGCTCAAGCGGCTGCGGTATTGATCGCGGCGCTGGGTCGTTTTCAGGGGCTATTACTTGGCGCTCAAATGATGGCGCTGAGCGTCGGGCGTCAGCCGGACAATTGGCTAGACCTACGGCGACTCGATGATGCCGAGCGTCTGCTGCTGCGTCATGATCTGCAGCAGGTGCGCTCACTTGTCAACCAGGCCAAGGCTGCTGCCAGCGCTAGCCACTCGTAGTGTCCGACTCGGGCGCCTGGGGTAATTCCATGATCAAGCAAGCACCCCCAAGGGTGGGGCCATCCTCGACCCACAACCGTCCGCCCAGGTGGGCGATGATGCCTCGACTGATCGGCAGGCCCAGGCCGCTGCCACGAGGCCGCCCGCGCGCCGGCGCATCGCCGCCATCCTGACGTTCCAGTTGATGGAACTTCTCGAAGACGCGCTCGCGCTCGGCTTCGCTGATGCCGGGCCCGTTATCCTCGACGCTCAGACGCCAGTGATGCTTGTGACGAGACAGGGCCAGGCGCACACGCCCATCCTCATCGGCGGCAAACTTGCTGGCATTGTCGAGCAGGTTGATGATCACCTGTTCCAGGCGATCGGGATCGCCGATCACGTCTGCCGGTGATGAAGGGATATCCACCGTCAGCGTCACGCCACGCTCTTCCTGCACGCGCAGCACAGCGTCGGCGCTGCGGCGGGTCAGGTCGGCGAGATCGAGGCGCTGAGGATGCAGTGTCAGACGACCGGATTCCAGCCGGGCCAGATCGAGAATCTCCTCGATCAGCCGCGAGAGTCGCTGGCTCTCGTGCACCACTACATCGAGGAAGTGGCGGCGCTTGTCCTCGGGTAGGCTGTCGCTGTCGCGCAGGATCTCGGCGAAGGCGCGAATCGAGGTCAATGGCGTGCGCAGTTCATGACTGACCATGGCGACGAATTCGTCCTTGAGGCGGTCGAGTTCCCGCAGGCGCTCGTTGGCCGCCCGCAACTCCTCGCTGATCGTCGTCAGCTCCTGGGACTTCTGTTTCAGTCGCCGGTTGTATTCCAACGTCTGTGAGGTGGTATCAAGGATGCTCAACACGGCGTCCAGGTCCAGGGCCTCGCCCCGCACCACCGAATTGATCAGCACCCGCGCCGAAGCGTTGCCCAGGGCGCCGGCCAGTGCCCGTTCGGCTCGGGCGATCAGCGCTGGCGAGGCCGGCTGGGGGGTGCCGACATCCGCCTGGCGCTGCTCCTCGGCGAGAATGCGCAGCGTAGCGGGTGTTCCCAGATAGCGGCTCAACAATTCACGCAACTCCTCGAGGGTGGTCTGGCCCTGCCACAGCGGCGTGCGGTGCATCAGCCCAGGATGCATTGCTTCAGTGAACAGCGCCGCCTGGGTCTGTTCCAGGCGGCTCTGGCGGGTGAACAACGAGACGCCGATAAGCGAGCCGACGTTGACGAGCAGGCTCCAGAACAGCGAGTGGGTGTAGATATCCCAGTCTTCGAGGCCGAACAGGGCGTAGGGGCGGAGCCATTCGACGCCGAAGGGGCCGTCATTGAGCAATGCCATGTCCAACCAGCCGGATTGAGCGAAGCCGGGTAGCAGCAGTGTGTAGGCCCATACAGCGATGCCTGATAACAGCGCACAGGCCGCTCCTGCACGGGTTGCGCCTCGCCAGTACATCCCGATCAGCATGGCCGGGGCGAATTGCGTGGCGGCAGCAAAGGACACCAGGCCGATGGTCACCAGGCTGTAGGCATCGCCGATCAGCGCATGGTAGAGGTAACCCAGCAGCAGGATCAGCACGATCGCCACGCGGCGAATACCGAGTAGCCAGCCGGTGAGTTCGCCCTGCCTGCCAGAGAGACGCGACCCCAGGTGTATCCAGGATGAGCGCAGCAACAGGGGCATCACTAGATGATTGCTGACCATGGTCGAGAGCGCGATGGTTTCGACGATCATCATGCCAGTGGCCGCTGACAAGCCACCGATGAATACCAGCAAAGGCAGGCCGTCGAGCCCCGCCGCCAGCGGCAGGGTCAGCACGAAGCTATCCGGGCTAAAGGCGGCATCGCCGAGCAGCACACCGGCCAGGGCCACGGGGATCACGAACAGGTTGATCACCAGCAAATACAGTGGGAAGAGCCAGCTGGCGCGTCGAATGTGATCCTCGTCGACGTTCTCTACTACCAGTACCTGGAACTGACGCGGCAGGGTCAGGAAGGCCAGGGTTGCCAGTACCAGCATGCCGACCCACCCCAGCGCACCACCGGGAACGCGTTCCAGACTCAGCGCCTGGGTCAGTTCGGGGTGGGCGGCGGCGCGGGCGAACAGATCACCGGGGCCGTTGTAGAGTACGAATACGGTAAATATGCCTACCGCAAGAAAGGCTACCAGCTTGACCAGCGACTCGAAGGCGATGGCCGTCACCATGCCTTCGTGACGTTCACTGGCATCGAGATGACGAGTGCCGAACAGGATGATGAAGACGGCAAGTACCAGCGCCACCCAGAACGACTTGTCGTTCCAGAAGCCCGCATCGGCCAACACATTTGCCGGGGAGGCGGGGTATTGGGTCAGGATCGCGTGACTCAAGGTGATGGCCTTGAGCTGCAGGGCGATATAAGGGGTAATGCCAAGTAACGCGATCATTGCCACCAGCGCGCCCAGCCCATCGCTCTTGCCATAGCGGGCGCTGATGAAATCGGCGATAGAGGTGATGCGTTGTGCCCGGGCGATGCGCACCATCTTACGGATCAGCAATGGGCTGACCAGCATGGCCAGGGTTGGCCCCAGATAGATCAGCAGGAAGCTCGGGCCATACACGGCGGCGCGGCCGACGCTGCCGTAGAAGGTCCAGGCGGTGCAGTAGACGGCGATCGACAGGGCGTAGATCGTCGGCGAGCCGATCAATGATCGCCCTTGTTCGGCGCGGCGATCCGCCCAGGCCGCGATCACGAACAACAGCGCCAGATAGCCGAAGGCCACGACCAGCACGACCGTATCACTTCTCATGCCGCCGTCGCTCCTCCCATGACTCTTCGTATGGCCTTTCGCGTGGTTCTTCGCGTGGCTTTGCGTCAGGACGTTGGAGCAGCCAGGCCGCCATACCGATCACCGCTCCCCAGACCACGAATAGATATAGCGGCAGCCAGGATAGGCCGTTCGCCGCCGGTCGGTTGAAGAGGACGACCAGCGGCGGGCTGAACAGCAATAGCGCCAGTCCGGTCAGGGCCAGCAGGCGTGAGTTTCGCCGGTAATTCATGACGGCACGCCCACCTTGCCCTGCAGTGCCAGTGCCTGGGCCAGAGTGGTGATGCCCTGGGCCTCGAGGCGGGGCAGCAGGGCCAGCCATAGGGCACCCGTTATGCGGGCATCTCCCAAGGCGCTATGCCGAGCACCGGGCGGTACCGCGAGATCGAAACGCTCGGCCAAGCTGTCCAGATCATGGTCCTCGAAACTGGCGTCCAGCGCTCGAGACAGCAGCAGGGTATCCAGCACGGTATTGTTGAAGCGCAGGCCGCTACCCAAAGGATGGATAGCGCGCAGATCGAAGGCGGCATTATGCGCCATCAGCACCGCATCATCGGCATAGTCGTGAAAGCGAGGCAACACTTGACGCAGCGGCGGCGCGCCGACCACGTCTGCATCGGTGAGCCCATGAAAGACCGTACTTTGCGGTGGGATCGAGCGCTGAGGATCGACTAGCTGATCGAAGGTATCATCCGCCAGCAAGCGGCCGTTGACGATGCGACAGGCACCGATGCTGATCACGGTGTCGCCATCGGCCAATTCGAGACCGGTGGTTTCGGTGTCGAATACCACGATGTCCAACTGGCGCAGGGTACGGTTTGCCAGCTCACCATCCGGAGCCGGCAGTTCGGCGATATCGAAGTCGTGAAACTCGGGCCGGGGCGGAGGTGGCGTTGCCGGCGTGCCGACCCGGGCCGCCGCCGGCAGGGGCAGCCGCAGCCGGGCGTGCTGGCCATCGTCGTCGGTCAGGCTCCACAGATCGCTATCATGCTGGCGCAGAATATCGGCGATCCTGGGCGCCATGGGTAATTCGTCTAGTGGCTGCTCGCTCCAGGCATTGAGCCGTTGCTGGCCCAAGGGAATGCCCGGCCAGATAAGATCAAGGTAGACCCGGCGGTTGCCCAGGCAGATTTCGCCCTCGAAATGCCGACAGCCACTCACCTCGGCCAGATGTTCGAGCAAGGTGTGCAGCAGGGGCTGCAAGGCCGGAACATCGGCCTTGAACCAGGCGGGTATGCCGATGGGCGTAAGGCTCAGCTGGCTGGTCTCGAGTCGCATAGCCAGGGCATGCCACAGATCGTTGGACCAGGTCGGGGACAGCCGTTCGCCCTGCACGGTCAAGGAATCCACCAAGCGACCTAGACCCTCGATGGTCGTGCCCAGCGCCTGGCTCTCCTCCTGAATGGCCGTCTCCAGCTTCTGGCGCAGTGTCGGTTCCTGGTAGGCCTGTTCCAGTGCCTCGGCAGCCGTGGTCAGGCTGGCGGCATGACGGCGCAGCGCTGGCAATAGCTCCGCCAACTGGGCGCGTTCGGTCAGTTCCCGGCGCCAACTGGCGGTAGCGTCTTCCAGGGACAGCAGTGTCTCGCCATGTCCTGACATGACTCGACGCAATGAGCCCCGCAGCCAGCGTTCGCCGAAGGGAATCAGCACCTCACGAGGGCTGCCGTCCGCGGGGAGGGTGTTGAGTGTTTCCCATAGGCTGGTCGATGGCAGCAACATGGTCAGGTTACGGCCCAGGCCGAGAGTCGAATGTCCGGCGAAGAGGGTTTCGGCGGCATGGTTGAACAGCAGCAGGCGGCGGTGGCGATCGCACAGCAGCAGCGGCACCTGCAATGACTGCAGCAGGGTTTCCAACTCCTGACGAATGCGCGCGGCGGTGCGCGCGCCCTCGGCATGGGCGGTCTTCAGCGCCTGGCGATCACTGCGCCAGCCATCCCGGAGTCGTTGAAGGTCCTCTCCGAGATTGCTCAGCCAGCCTTCCGGCGGGTAATCGTCCCGGGCACCAGGGTTGGCCACTAGCCGGGTGAGCTGTACACGAAAATGACGCAGCGGGGCGAAGAGGCGGCGCTCCAGCCAGGCACCGATAAGCAGCGTCAGCAGGCCAGGGGCGAGACAGATGAACCACAGCCACACATGAGCGGGGCCGCTCGGACCGAGTTCCGCCTCCAGCCATAATGCCAGGAATGCACCGCCGAACAGGAAGATCCCGTTGGCCAGTAACCACAGGCCGAGTAGACGTTGGCGACCCGGCATGCTCAGCGCCCCTCGTCGAGTAGACCCTTGACCTTGTCGACCAGGGCCTGAGTGGAGAAGGGTTTGGTGATGTAGTCGTCGGCACCCAGGGCGAGGCCTTTCTCGCGCTCAACCTCTCGGCCATGGGCGGTAAGCATGATGATCAGCAGTCGCTTATGGGCAGTGTCGGCGCGCAGGCGTTCGAGCACGTCGAAGCCGCTGATGCCTGGCAGGCTGATGTCCAGCAGTACCAGATCCGGTGCCTGATCGGCGACGAGAGCGAGCGCCTGTTCGCCGTTCTCGGCGGTGATTACCTCGAAGCCGGCGCGCTGCATCAGGAATTCAAGAGACAGCACGATATTGGGTTCGTCGTCGACAACAAGTACCTTAGACATTTGGCAGCCCTCTTTACTTGTAATTTCTCGCAGTTTAGCGGGAGGCGATCGACCCAGAAAGGCGGCTTTGGTCGTCATCAGTGGAAGGCGGTGAAAGGGATGACACTATACCGATAGGGGAGCACAGCATGATCAAGGTTCATCATCTGGAAAATTCTCGTTCCCAGCGTGTGCTGTGGCTGCTCGAGGAGTTAGGAATTGAGTACGAGGTCGTCGAGTACGCTCGTGATCCCGAGACGATGCTAGCGCCACCGGAGCTCAAACAGGTGCATCCCCTGGGCAAATCGCCGGTGATCACTGATGACGAGATCACCGTCGCCGAGTCCGGTGCGATCATCGACTATCTGATCGAGCGCTACGATACTCAGCATCTACTGGTGCCCACGCCTGGCAGTGACGATCATCGCCATTATCGTTTTTGGCTACACTACGCAGAAGGCTCGGCGATGCCGCTACTGGTGATGAAGCTGGTATTCTCGCGCCTGGGAAAACCGCCGGTACCGGCTCTCATGCGTCCCATCGGCAATCTGTTTGCCAGTGGCGTGAAGCGCAAATTCCTCGATCCACAGATTCGTCAACACATGGAATTCTGGGAAGGGGTGCTGGCCAAATCGCGTTGGTTTGCCGGGGAGCAATTCACCGCCGCCGATATTCAAATGAGCTTTCCGTTGTTAGCCTTGGATTCACGCAATGGACTCGAGGGTTCACCCAACCTCAAGGGGTGTCTGACTCGTATGCGTGAGCGCTCTGCCTATCAGCGCGCCACTAAAAAAGGAGGCGAATTCAATCTCTCGGAGTGAATGGCCATGATGTACTGCAAAGTAGGCAGAAGAGGTGTGAAGATGACGAATAGCTATCATGGACGCTTGGCCATGGCATTGTTCGCGCTGATACTGACGTTGCCGGTGTGGGCTCAAACGTCGTCCAGCGAATTGTCAGAACGTATACGTTCGACGCTCAAGCCGGCCACACCGGGCATTTCAAGACCGGATGATGCCTCTAGCAAGCCGCTGAATATCGAGCCGATGGAGCAGAAAGAGCCCTCGACAGCCAGCGATCAGGGCCAGCAGGGCCAGGGCCAGCAGGGCCAGGGCCAGGAGCGCATGGAGGCCGAGGAAATGCCCCAAACCTGCAAGATTCTGCAGGCGGAAATCGACAATAAGATAAAGGCCAACAAGGTGGTCAACTATACGGTCAAGGTATTGCCTACAGCGAAAGCGAAGGAGATCGTTGCCAGGAATCGAGGGGAGCCTGGCAAGGTCGAGATCGTCGGGCACTGCAGCCAAGGTGACTATCGGGTCGTTTACCGCCGTAAATGAAACATCTGCTGATAGGCCAGGCGTCCTAACCACTCGTGCAACGCCTGGGTGCTCTGACGTAGATGGTAGGCGCGAGGAATCCAGGCGATCAGCCCATCCGGTGGCCGACTGGCAAATTCCGTGGGAGCGGGGATTACCTCCAATCCGGCACGTTCAAATTCAGGGACCGCGCGCGGCAAATGCCAGGCCTGGGAAACCAGCAGTATCGTCGCAATGCCTGCTCGGTCGAGGATGGCGGTGCTGAACTCGGCGTTCTCCGCTGTGGTACGGCTGCGGTCCTCGACCCATGACGCCTCGAGACCAAAGGCTTGTTGTAATGCCCGAGCCATCAGCGTGGCTTCGGCGAGGTGTTCTTCGTGACCCAATCCACCGCTGACCAGGATTGGTAGCCTCGTCTCACGAGCGAGCCAGGCACCATAGCCCAGACGCCGCCAGGTGGCGTTGTCGGGCGCATCGCCCCAACCGAACTCTGGCGTTCCATAATCTCGTCCGCCCCCGAGTATCACGATCGCCTCGGCCTTTTCCTGCATGATGGAAGAAGGTGGCGCGTAAGGTTCCAGGCCTTTGCGCAGCCAATAACTGACCCAAGGCAGCGATAAGGTCAGCAACGACACCAGGCCAAGGATGACAAGGCAAGTCCCGAGTACACGATGGCTTTTCCATAGCAATAGACCGGCCAACATCAGCAACGCATTGATCAGGGGCGGCAAGAGCAAATACTTGAGTGCATGAAACAGCATGAGGCTGGTATCCATCTTTGAGGGCCCATCACCAAAGGATGCTGTCGTGAAAGGGGTTCTTTGTCTACGCTAAGTCTATTAGAATCAAAACAAATATGAGAATAACAACATACACAAGGAGTTTGAGGCATGAGTGCTATCGTTGTTCTATTCATTGGCTTGGGCGCAATGGCTTTGGCCTATTTCGTCTATTCGAAATTCATTGCTGAAAAGATTTATCAACTGGACCCGGAGTTCAAGACGCCGGCCCATGAGTTCGAAGATGGCATCGATTTCGTACCCACCAATCGCTATGTGCTATGGGGTCACCACTTTACCTCCGTGGCAGGAGCGGCGCCCATCGTCGGTCCCGCCATCGCGGTGATCTGGGGGTGGCTGCCGGCCTTTCTATGGGTGGTGCTCGGCACCATCTTCTTCGCCGGGGTTCACGACAGCGGGGCGATATGGGCCAGCGTGCGCAATCGCGCCAAATCCGTGGGGGCCTTGACCGGTGATGTGGTCGGCAAGCGCGCCCGCAGCCTGTTCATGATCGTCATCTTTTTAGTGCTACTAATGGTCAACGCCGTTTTCGGCGTGGTCATCGCCGGACTGCTGATGAAATTTCCCAGTGCCGTGGTACCGGTCTGGGGCGCTATCGCAGTGGCATTGGTCATCGGTCAGCTCATCTATCGTCGCATCATCGGCCTGGCGATGGTCTCGTTTATCGGCGTCGTGGCGCTATATGGCCTGATCATCATCGGGCCATCGGTGCCTCTCCAGATGCCCGATCAGGTCGGAGGGCTCTCCGGTAATGCCGTATGGATTCTGTTGTTGTTCGCCTATGCGGCCGTGGCCTCTCTATTGCCGGTCTGGATGCTGCTTCAGCCTCGGGATTACATCAACGGCCTGCAACTCTTCGTCGGTCTGATCATCCTTTATGGCGCTCTAGTGCTGCTCAATCCCACGCTGGTGGCGCCCATGTACAACAGCAATGTGCCCGAAGGAACGCCGTCGATCATCCCCTTGCTCTTCGTGACCATCGCCTGCGGGGCCATTTCGGGGTTTCATGGTCTGGTCTCTTCCGGCACCACCTCGAAGCAGCTCAACAAGGAGACCGACGCGCGCTTCGTCGGCTACTTCGGCTCTGTAGGTGAGGGCATGCTGGCCTTGGGCGCCATACTGGCCGCCACCGCCGGGTTTGCCAGTCTGGCGGACTGGAACGCCATGTACGATGCCTTCGGCAAGGGCGGCGTGAATGCCTTCGTTGAAGGCGGCGCCTATATCATCAGCAACGGCCTGGGGCTGCCCGAGGCCACGGCGGCAACCCTGCTCACGGTGATGGCGGCGCTGTTTGCCGGCACCACCATGGACACAGGCCTGCGCTTGCAGCGCTACATCTTCCAGGAGTGGGGCGAGATCTATAACCAGCAGTGGATGAAGAAGCCCGCGGTGGCGACGCTCCTGGCGGTAGGATCCTGTCTGATTCTGGCCTTCGGGGCAGGTGCCGATGGTTCCGGTGGTTTGATCATCTGGCCGCTGTTTGGCACCACCAATCAGTTGCTGGCGGGTCTGACCCTCTTGGTCATTACCGTGATGCTGGTGCGCCTGAGGCGCCCCATGTGGTTTACCCTGGCTCCGCTGCTCTTCCTGCTGGTCATGACGGTGCTGGCCTTGCTGCTACAACTGCGCAGCTTTTACGAGGCAGGCAACTACTTCCTGCTGGTACTGGATATCATCGTGCTGATCGCTTCGATCCTGGTGGCCATGGAATGCGCCGCATCACTCAAGCGAGTGCGCCGTGAGCTGGCGACCAAGACAGAGGGCTGATACGGAGTTGTGCCATGCGCAAGGGTTCCGACACAGACCATTCCGCTCAACGAAGCGACAAGATCAAGGCCTGGCTCAGCCAGGCCCGCTTCTACGCCGAGGAGTTCTACTCGGCACGCTATCGCGGCGCTATCGCGAGGGCTCAGCGGGACGAGGACGACTTGTTCATGCTGATGGTGTTTTCCGAACTGATGGGGGTGCCCAATCCGGTGTCCTATTACACCCTGGAGTTGCAGCCGCTGATGCTGGAACGGTTTCATGATTGGCATAAACGCATGGGGATGGAGCATTCGCCCCTCGACGATTTCCGTTGCTGTTAAAAACTTGACCTGCCGCGATAAGAGGCCCGCGACAGGTCTCCGTGAAGGCGCTGTAAACCCTTCCTTGGGCGCTACTTTTGCCATCCATGGCAAAAGACCTTCACTACGACCTGACCCCGGGCCTCTTTGCTAGGAAAATGGGCCCCAAACAGAGTTCACGGCGTTAATAGGCCGATCCATGAAAGAACTTCTTGAAAAACGTCTGCTCTGGGTGGGCGGCAAGGGTGGAGTCGGCAAGACCACCGTGGCGGCGTCACTGGCGGTGCTGGCGGCGCGACGTGGGCGCAAGACGCTTGTGGTGTCCACAGACCCTGCCCATAGCCTGGGGGATGCCTTCGACCGCAAGCTGGACGATGCCCCGCGCCGTTTGCTGCCCAACCTGGATGCCCTGGAGATCGATCCGGACGTCGAGGTCGAGGCTCATCTACGCAACGTCATCAGCCAGCTGCGACGCTTCACAGTGCCCCGCATGATGGATGAGATGGAGCGTCAGATGCGGCTTTCGCGTCAGTCGCCGGGCACCCAGGAAGCGGCGCTGCTCGAACGCCTGTCGCGCTTGATGCTGGATGATGAGTCCTACGATCTGATCGTCTTCGATACCGCGCCCACCGGCCATACGCTGCGCCTGCTCAGTCTGCCCGAGGCGATGGCGGCCTGGACCGATGGCCTCTTGGCCCACAGCCGTAAGTCCGAGGAACTGGGCAAAGTACTCCAACACCTCACTCCCAAGAGCGGCCAGGACATCAGTTCGCCGTTTGCCGAACCGGAAGAAGAAGGGATGAACGACCTGGATGATCGGGCCCGTTCCATTGCCGAAACCCTCAAGCAGCGACGCCGGCTGTTTCATCAGGCACGGCGACGCATCAAGAACCCCGAGGAAAGCCAGTTTCTGTTCGTGATGACCCCGGAGCGCTTACCGATTCTCGAAACCGTGCGTTCCGTGGCCTCACTCAAAGAGGCAGGTGTGCCAGTGGCCGGCGCCCTGGTCAATCGGGTCATCCCGGAAGACGCGGACGGTGAATTCCTGCGCAAGCGTCGCGAACAGGAAAGCCTCTACCTTGCCCGCATCGATGAGGAACTTGCCGCGCTGCCGCGGCCACGGTTGCCACTTCTGGCTTCCGATGTGCAAGGCTTCGAAGCGTTGGAAGAGATGGCGAGTCGCCTGGAAACAGCAGGCTTTTAAGTAACCTCCGTTTTATCCGGAAACTCACATAGATCCTCGATCACGCAACTACCGCAACGCGGCTTGCGCGCCACGCAGGTGTAGCGACCGTGCAGGATCAGCCAGTGGTGCGCATCCTGACGAAATTCCCTGGGCACATGGCGCATTAATTTCTGTTCCACCTCGACCACGTTTTTTCCCGGGGCGATGCGAGTACGGTTGCTGACCCGAAAGATGTGGGTATCCACGGCGATGGTAGGCTGGCCGAAGGCGGTGTTGAGAATCACGTTGGCGGTCTTGCGACCCACGCCGGGTAGCGCTTCAAGTTCGGCGCGCGTCTGGGGCACTTCGCCGCCGTGACGCTCCACCAGCAGGCGGCAGGTCTTCATCAGGTTCTCGGCCTTGGTGTTGTAGAGGCCAATCGTCTTGATGTATTCCTTCAGCCGCTCAAGGCCGAGTTCGAGGACCGCCTCAGGGGTATTGGCCACCGGGAATAGCCGGGCGCAGGCCTTGTTGACTCCCACATCTGTTGCCTGGGCCGAGAGCAATACCGCAGTCAGCAGCTCGAAGGGGCTGGTCCACTTAAGCTCGGTCGTCGGTTCCGGCATGTGTTCGCGCAGGCGGGCGAAAATGGCTTGGCGTTTGTGTGCGTTCATTGGTGTTCTTGAGCCTTAGGAATTGCTGAATAAATTGCCGAGCGAAATGAAGAGCAAGGCGCAAGGAGCACAGAAGACGAGACATAACGTGGGGTTAGGCGAGTCTCGACCGGGCTGGCGCACCAGCACCGCGTAACGCAGCAATTCGTTCGCGTAGGCATTTATGCAGTGATTCCTTATCGTATCGTGCCGGTGACTCGTACCCGCCGACTCTCCCTAGGCTGATCTGCCTGCCGGGCCAAACGGCGTCGCTCCGCGCGATCGTCGATGACGTTCTTGGCCGCGATCAGCAGCCCGGTGGCGAAGAAGGCGCCGGGGGGTAGCACCAGAAACAGGAAACTGTAATCGGAAAACAGCGTGAGCTGCCAGTCGGCAGCCATTGGCCCTAGCAACAGCTCCATGCCGGCGAACAGCGTGCCCTGGCCGAACAATTCCCGCACCGCACCGAGTACCACCAATACGGCTGCAAAGCCGAGCCCCATCATCAAGCCGTCCGTGGCGGCGGGCAGCACGGGATTCCTGGCGGCGAAGCCGTCGGCGCGGCCAAGGATCGCGCAGTTGGTGACGATCAGCGGAATGAAGATGCCCAGAATCTGATAGAGCTGGAAGGCATAGGCCTGCATCAACAGTTCGGCGCAGGTAACGAAGGCGGCGATGATCATCACGAAGGCTGGCAGGCGCACATTGCTCGATACGTGATTGCGGATCAGCGACACCGAGACGTTGCTGCCGATCATGACCAGCAGCGTTGCCAGGCCCAATCCAAGGGCATTGACCACGGTGCTGGTGACCGCAAGCAAAGGGCACAGTCCCAGCAGTTGCACCAGCGCCGGGTTGTTGGACCACAGGCCGTTGCGCGTCAGCTCATTGAATTGATTCATTGCCGATCTCTTTGAGTAACTTCAGTCGGGCGCTTCCAGCAGCCGTTGGCGATGGGTAGCGAAGTATTCCAGGCTATCCTGCACCGCATTGACCACGGCCCGGGGGGTTATCGTGGCGCCGGTGAAGGCGTCGAAGCTACCGCCATTCTTTTTCACCGTCCACTGATCCGCGGGCGGATTACCCAGGGAGAGCCCTTCGAACTGCTTGATCCAGTCGCTCTTGCGGGCTTCGATCCTGTCCCCCAGCCCCGGGGTTTCCTGATGCGACAGCACCCGTACTCCGGTCAGTTCGCCGTTGGCTTTGATACCCACCAGCAGCGCGATATCGCCGCTGTACCCTTGGTGAGTGATCACCGGCAGGATAACGGCAGTAGTGTTGCCGTCTTGTCGCGCTTGCCAGACGCTGAAGGCGTCCTCTTGGCCGAGTTCTTCAGCGGCGGACAAGGTGACGGTATCGTCCACCAGATCATTGTCGTGCAAGCTGGCGGGCACCACCTCTTCCAGCGCCTGATACTGGCTGGCCAGACGATTGTCCGCGATACGCTCAAGGGTAACTGAATGGGTCAAGCCCACCACCCCGGCGGTGACGATGGCGAACAGGCCAAGCCCCACCACGCCGCGAACGATGCTGTGTACCAGCGGGCTCATGACGCACTCTCGTCGTCATCGATTTGATGCACCTTGATGCCGCGATTGGGGTGGGCGTGGCCGTAGGTGCGCGGCTGGGTGTAGTAGTCGATGAAGGGCACGGCGAAGTTCATCAACAGCACGGCGAAGGCGATCGCATCCGGGTAGGCGCCCCATTGACGAATCAGCATGACCAGCACCCCGATGCCGGCGCCGTAGTAGAGCTTGCCCTTACGACTGGTGGCGGCACTGACCGGATCGGTGGCGATAAAGAAGGCGCCAAAGATTGCCGCACCTCCCAGCAGATGAAACAGCGGCGTGCCGTGATGGCTCGGGTCGCCGGCATACATGAGGGTGGCAAGCACCAGCACGGCGCCCAGCAGGCTGACCGGGATGTGCCAGCTGATGATGCGCTTGAATAATAATAATGCGCCACCGGCCAGCCAGGCCAGAGCGGTGGCATGCCAGGCGTTCAGGGTGCCCGTTGGCAGGGGATCCGTCGTCCAGAACTCGCTGGCGAGCACGGTTTCGCCCTTGTGCTTGAAGGCATCCAGCGGCGTGGCCCCGGTCATGGCATCCGTTGGTTCCACTATTCCCAGAAAGTGCCCTAGCGCATCGCCTAGCCCGATGGCATTAGCGCCGAATAATCCTTGCGGCGCGGCCCACTGGGTCATCTCGATGGGAAAGGAAATCAGCAGCAGGGCATAGCCGACCATGGCCGGGTTGAAAGGATTCTGACCCAGGCCGCCGAAAAGCTGTTTGGCGACCACCATGGCGGCGACCATGCCGACTAACATCAGCCACCAGGGGGCGAAAGGCGGCAGTGACGCGCCCAGTAGCACGCCGCTCACCAAGGCGCTGTTGTCCCGCAGCGTCACGCCCAGCGGGCGGGCGCGCAGGCGCAAGATCAAGGCCTCTAAACCTATTCCCAGCCCGGCGGCGAAGAGTACATTGAACAGCACGCCCCAGCCGAAGAACCAGGTCAGGGTCGCGATGCCCGGCAGGGTGGCGAGCAGCACCCAGGCCATGACGCTGCCGGTGGAGGTCGCGGCGCGGGTGTGCGGTGGGCTGGTATGCATCAGGCTCATGAGGGGTTCGTTTCCTGATCCTGGCTCTGGCCCTGCTTCTGATCCTGCTTCTGGCTCTGAGCCTGCAGCATCGTCAGGCGCGCCTCGGTGGCCTGCAGGTTTTCCCGGGCGGTGGCCAGTTGGGTTTCCATATCCTCTAGCTCTGTTTTATCGGACTGGCGGGCTTCGCTGGTGCGGGCCAGGTTCTTCTCGGCCTTTTTCACCGCAGCCTTGGCGGCGGCCTGGGCGATCTTCAGTTTTCTGAGCTGGGCCGTATGGTCGGCGGCCGGCGATGCGGATTCGGGGCGAGCTGTCGTCGTGTCGTTGCGTGTCGTTTGCGTGGGTGGTGCTGGCGTGCGCTTCATGCGCGCCTCGCGCCTGGCCTGTTTCTCGGCCTCTTCCCGGGCCATTCGGGCCTGACGAAACTCGAAGCGGTGCCGGGCATGTTCGGCCTTGCGTGTCTCCTGCTCACGAGCGCGAATCTCGCTCTTGCTGGCGCGATAGTACTGCACCAGCGGAATATGGCTGGGGCAGACGTAGGCGCAGGCGCCGCATTCGATGCAATCGAACAGATTAAAAAGCTCCGCCTTGTCGTGCTCGCGTCCCTTGGCAAACCAATATAGTTGCTGCGGCAACAGCGAAGCGGGGCAGGCGGTTTCGCAGGCGCCGCAGCGAATGCAGGGCTGTTCCGGCGGGGCCGGCGGTAGTTCCTCAGCGGTGGCGGCGATCAGGCAATTACTCGTCTTGATCAGTGGCAGGGCATCGCTTTCCAGGGTAAGCCCCATCATCGGGCCTCCCATGACCAGCCGCGACAGGCGCTCCGGTTGCAGGCCGGCAAAGGCCAGCAGTTCCTGCAGGGGTGTGCCGATTCGCGCCTCGACGTTGCCGGGCCTATCCAGCGCCTCGCCGGTCAGGGTGACGATGCGCGAGATCAGTGGCTCGCCGTCACGCACCGCCCGCAGCGCCGCCAGCAGGGTGCCAGGGTTGTGGCAGAGCACCCCGACATCCGCCGGCAGCCCCCGCGATGGCACCTCGCGGCCGGTGAGCAATTGCACGAGCTGTTTCTCGCCCCCGCTGGGATAGCGAGTCGGCACGACCTTGAGCTCAACAGCTATGTCAGCAGCGATAGGTTCACGCAGCGCCTGACTTAGCGCTTCATTTAGCGCGTCAATCGCCTCGGGTTTATTGTCCTCGATGCCGATCAGCACGCATTCGGCACCGCAAAGCCGGGCAAACAATAGCGCCCCCTCGAGAATGTCCGCCGTGTAGCTGCGCAGGGTCAGATCATCGGCGGTGATATAGGGTTCGCACTCGGCGGCGTTCACGATCAGCGTATCGATCGCATGCCGCTGGCGCACTTGCGCCTTTACCGCGGTGGGGAAGCCGGCGCCGCCCAGGCCGACGATGCCGGATTCGCGCAGGCGCTCGATCAGCGTTTCGTCGTCGCTGGCGCGCCAGTCGAGGGGCGGCAACCGCAGCCAATCGTTCTGACCATCGGGATCGGCATCGATGACGATACAGAGCGCGCGAACTTCACCCAGTGCCGCGGAAGGGGTCGGCACCGGGCGTTCCTCGATGGCGCTGACGGTGCCGGTGATGCTGGCGTGCAGGTTTGCCGAGATCATGCCCTGGGCACGGGCGATCACTTCGCCGGTGCGAACGCGCTGTCCAACGGTGACGACTGGTTCCGCCGGCATGCCGAGGTGCTGGGTCAAAGGCAAGATCACCCGCTTGGGTAGCGGCGCTTGAACGAGTGGCACACGATTGGAAAGCGTCTTGCGCTCGGGTGGATGGATGCCGCCGGGAAAGTCGAAGTCAGCCATGCAGACTCCCCTCGTTCATCTCCCGGGCCGGTGTACGGTCGTTGGCAATCAGGGCTGCGCTTATTTGATTTGCCTGATAGCCCGGGCGATGCCCAAACCCTTGTGGACGCGGCAGCATGTCGATGCAATCCACGGGGCAGGGCTCGACGCACAGATCGCAGCCGGTGCATTCATCGATGATGACGGTGTGCATGTGCTTGGCGGCGCCGAGAATGGCATCCACCGGGCAGGCCTGGATGCATTTGGTGCAGCCGATGCACTCGGCCTCGCGGATGTAGGCCGCCTTGGGCACATCCTGAGCCTCGCCATCCAGCGGCTTGGCCTCTCGGCCCAGCAGATCCGCCAAGGCGGCGATGGTCGCCTCGCCGCCGGGTGGGCACTTGTTGATCTCGTCGCCCTGGCTGATCGCCTCGGCGTAGGGCTTGCAGCCCGGGTAGCCACACTGACCGCATTGGGTCTGAGGCAGCAGGGCATCGATGCGTTCGACCACCGGATCGCCCTCGACCTTGAAGTACTGACCGGCAAAACCGAGCAGCGCACCGAACACCGCCGCCATGCCCAGCAGGGCGACGATGGCGAGCAGGATGTCGTTGTCGGTGAGCAGTTCGAGCACGTTTATAACCCTATTGCTTTCAAACTTGTACGAGTCCGCTGAACCCCATAAAGGCCAGCGACATGAGACTCGCCGTGATCATGGCGATCGCCGCGCCACGAAAGGGGCGCGGCACATCCGCCACCGCCAGGCGCTCCCGCATCGCCGCGAACAGTATCAGCACCAGGGAAAACCCCACCGCCGCCCCGAAGCCATAGAGGGTGGCCTCCATGAAGCTCGACTGGCGATTGAGCGACAGCAACGCCACCCCCAATACTGCGCAATTGGTGGTGATCAGCGGCAGGAAGATGCCCAGCACCTGATACAACAGCGGGCTGGTCTTTCTGACCATCATCTCGGTGAACTGCACCACCGCGGCGATGACCATGATGAAGGCGATGATGCGCAGGTATTCAAGACCCAGGGGCACCAGCAGATAGTGAAACGTCAGGTAGCTCACGATCGACGACAGGGTCAGCACGAAGGTGGTGGCCATCGCCATGCCCATGGCGGATTCCAGCTTGTTGGACACGCCCATGAACGGGCACAGCCCCAAAAACTGCACCAGCACGAAGTTGTTGACCAGAACGGTGCTCACCAGGATCAGGAAGTATTCGGTCATTGCCAGTCAATCGAAGCCAAATGGCGCCTGATGCCTCTCTCGTGATCGAGACGCAAGCGGGAAAAAGTGACCGGTATTATACTCCCCTGGCTACGGACGGCATACCATTAGCCGGTTTTGCCCTGGCTTAGCTCAGTGCATGAACGCCTGCCACACGGATACGGTTGCGCCCCGACTGCTTGGCGGCATACAGCGCCTCATCGGCGGCCTCGATCAGCGCTTCCATACTTTGCGATCGCTCGCGAGTACAGGATGCGATGCCGATACTGATCGTGACCACCGTGTCGACCGACGATGCCGCGTGGGGCAGGGCAAAGGCTTCGATGGTCTGGCGCAGGATCTCCGCCTGTCGGATACCCTCTTCGAGGGTGGTATCGGGAAGAATGACCATGAATTCCTCGCCGCCGGTGCGGGCGGCCAGTTGCGGGGGCCGATTGAAAAGCCGGCTCATGGTGTCGGCGATAATTTTCAAACATCCGTCACCGGCTGGGTGACCGTAGTGGTCGTTGTAGGCCTTGAAGTTGTCGACATCGATCATGAGTAGCGTCATCGGCTGGTGAGCAAGGTTCGCGGCCTCAAGGGCTTTCGTCAGCCGCTCGTCGAACAAGCGCCGATTGGCAAGGCCGGTCAGTGGATCGCGTTGAGAAAGCTCGATCAAGGAGGAGGTCTGACAGCGCTGGTGCTCGAGAAGCTGCTGGAACTTGCGCGCCAATATGCCGATCTCGTCGCGTCGCTGGAGCAAGGGTCGGGGTGGGTCGATATCATCCTTTTGCTGAACCCGTTGCGTGAACGCCGCGAGCTGACGCAAGGGCGACAGGATCATTCGCTCCAACAGCAGTAGCACCACAACGACGACCAGCACCCCCACGATCCAGTAGAGTACCAGGCGAAAGTCATCGATACCCGTTCTGTAGCTGTGACGCGGCAGTTCGGCATGAAGCGCTAAGAGTGTTCCCTCCGGCTCGGCGGCCAGCCGGCGGATGGCCGTCATGCTTTGTGGGTCCTTGCGCTCGATCCATTGTCGGGGCTGTGCGGCTGCGCTGCTGTCGATGGTTTCGACAGAAAGCGCCAGACCGGCCCTATCCTTGAGTTCCGCGAACCAGTCATTGTCCATGGGGCGCATCATCAACAGCCAGCCTGCGATTGGGCCATCGCCATTACTTTTGACGATCGGCCAGGCACTGGCCATCGCCTGTTGTGGTTGGGCCTGAAGCCAGGTGCGCGTCTTGTCATCCAGACCGGCCGCGATGCGTTGTTGAAGTGACTCCAGGACCGGTCTGGCCCAGGCACAGTCAGTCGTGAGCCCGGCGCAGGAGGTGTAATGCTTACTTTGAGGATGGATACCGGCGATCCAATACGGTGTGGCATCGGCCTTGAGAAAGATTATGAGATTCAGATTGGCATCTTCGAAGACCAGACCGTCTGCGATATTGGATTTTAGATAATCTCCCGTGTCGCCTTGTAGGAACTCGTAGCTATCATCCCAGACCGCCCAATCCTTGTTGAGCAGACTCAAGTGGTTCAATTCACCGTTGATTGCTCGCATTGCCCGGTCGAGCTCCGCTGTGGCGTACTTTTCCTCCTCGACAAGCAGGGCCGGGATCACCAGCTGTCGGGCGATGAGCGCCAGTAGGATCAGCGCTACCAAGAGGACGATCCCCATGACGAAAAAGAAGCGGTAGCGCAGGGAATCGAAAACAGGTGTCATGATCAGGTGACCGTCATATCGTGTGATCTCGCTGCGTATTTTCCTCATATGAAAAAAACAGATGAATCCAGACTCCTCATGGTATGCAGTCGACCAGACGTGAATGTCTTCTTGCAGTAGTTGCTACGTCTATCGGTTTGGGCAAATGACAAAGAATCTAATTCGAAAATAGCAGAGGTAAGAGAAGAAAGAGAGGGAAGGAAGAAGGAGTTGCTTACGAATATAGGACTAGACGACAACAGCGAGCAGCGTTCTACACACTGTTGTCGATCCATGAATTACCGCATCAATAATGCCTGTGCAAACTCGACGATTCGTTCGGCAATTCCGTAAACGTATCGGTGCAAGCCTCAGGTCACCCGCTGACCCGGCTCCGCGCCGCTATGCGGCTCCAGCAGGTAGATGCCCTCGTCATTACCCGCGGCCAACACCATGCCTTCCGACACACCAAAGCGCATCTTGCGCGGCGCCAGGTTGGCAACCATCACCGTCAGCATGCCTTCCAGCGCTTCCGGAGCATAGGCCGAACGGATGCCGGAAAACACCGTGCGCGTCTCGCCGCCCAGATCCAGGGTCAGCTTGAGCAGCTTGTCGGCGCCTTCGACATATTCCGCCTTGGCGATGCGCACGATGCGCAGGTCGACCTTGGCAAAATCATCGAAATTTATCTCTTCGGCGATGGGGTCGTCCGTCAGTGGCCCTTTGGGTGTCTCTTTCAATTTCTTCTCCTCCGCCAGGTCTTCCTTGGAAGTCTCGATCATGGCATCGATCCTGTCGCGCTCGATGCGGGTCATCAGCGGCTTGAACTTGTTGATGGTGTGGTCTTCCAGCACGGCTTCGCGGCTATGCCAATCGAGGGATTCTAGATTGAGAAACGCGCGCGCCTCCTCGGCCATCTTGGGTACCACCGGGGCAAGATAGACCATCAGCTGGCGGAACAGGTTGATACCCACGGAGCAGATATCCAGCACCTCCTGCTCGCGGCCTTCCTGCTTGGCCAGCACCCAGGGTTCCTTCTCGGCGATGTAAGTATTCGCTTCGTCTGCCAGCTCCATGATCCGGCGCATGCCGCGCCCGAACTCCCGGCTATCGTAATCCTCGGCGATGGCCTCGCCGGCGTCGATAAAGCGCTGCACCAAGGCTGGCTCGGCGCAATGATCAGAGAGCTTGCCGTCGCCCAGTTTCTTGACGAAGCCGGCGCAGCGGCTGGCGATGTTGACCACCTTGCCGACCAGATCCGAGTTCACCCGGTAGGCGAAGTCCTCCAGGTTCAAGTCTAGATCATCGACCCCGGAGGTGAGCTTGGCGGCGAAGTAGTAGCGCAGGTATTCCGGGTTCAGATACTCGGCGTAGGTCTCGGCCTTGATGAAGGTGCCCCGGGACTTGGACATCTTCGCGCCGTTGACGGTGACGAAGCCGTGGCAATGCACGCCGGTGGGCGTGCGTAGGCCCGCACCTTCGAGCATGGCCGGCCAGAACAGCGCGTGGAAGTAGACGATATCCTTGCCGATGAAGTGATAGACCTCGGCCTCCGAGTCCTTCTTCCAGTAGCTGTCGAAGTCGATGCCTTCCCGGTCGCACAGGTTCTGGAAGCTGGCGAGATAACCGATCGGCGCATCCAGCCACACATAGAAGTACTTACCCGGCGCATCCGGAATCTCGAAGCCAAAATACGGCGCATCACGGGAGATATCCCACTCGTTCAAACCGGACTCAAACCACTCCTGCAGCTTGTTGGCGATCTGCGGCTGCACATGGCCGCCCTGAATCCACTGTTTCAGGAACGCCTCGAAATCCGGCAGCTTGAAGAAGTAGTGTGTCGAACTGCGCACTTCCGGCGTGGCGCCGGAGATGGCCGAGACCGGATCGATCAATTCCGCCGGCGTATAGGTACCGCCGCAGGCCTCGCAGTTGTCGCCGTATTGATCCGGCGTCCTGCACTTAGGGCAGGTGCCCTTGATGAAACGATCCGCCAGGAACAAGCCCTTCACCGGGTCGTACATCTGCTCGATGTCGCGAGTCGCGATATGCCCGGCATCGCGCAGCGCGGTATAGATGCGCTCGCTGTGAAGGCGATTCTCTTCGGAATGGGTGGAGTGATAGTTATCGAATGCTACCCCGAAGCGCGCGAAATCCGCCTGATGCTCCTCGGAGACCCGCGCGATCAACTGCTCCGAGGTGATCCCCTCCTGCTCGGCACGCAGCATGATCGCGGTGCCGTGAGCATCGTCGGCACAGACGTAGTAGCACTCGTGGCCACGGCTTTTCTGAAAGCGCACCCAGATATCGGTCTGGATGTACTCTAGCAGATGGCCCAGGTGGATCGAGCCGTTGGCGTAGGGCAGGGCGCTGGTGACCAGGATCTTGCGCTTGGCGTTGGCGGTAGTCGGCATGATGGCTCTAGTGACTGAATCGGAAAGAAATGAGCGTCACAAGGACGAAAGGCCGATTGTAGCCCGCTTGGCGGTTGGGTGCATCCGTGGGGGGTTCCTGCTCACCCGATCGGCGAAGTTGTCTTCGATCAAGTTTTATTCAAAAAACTCAGAGTACTACGGCCAATGTCTAATGACTTATTACTAGGTTTATAAGAAACTGTCGCCACAGTGCGACAAAATAATAGGGGTGAATGTGACAGGGGCGCGGCAAAGCGTTGTGACCCTGGGGCGGTAGCGTGGGCGGAGCAGTCATCCACATGTGGTTCAATGAGCTGGCTGCCCGTTCAGTTTATTTCCCTTGGCGGAGGCCGGCGGGGGCACGGATCTGGTCGCGTAGCCGAAGGTGCTTCCCAGGCATGGATGGGGCTTCTGTAGAGTATGTGTTTTTATAAGATGTTGTTGCGTGAGTAAATCACAACAGTCAGATGAGAACGTGGCAGCCAGCAGAGTGGTCGGCTAAGTCGTAGTTTTATGGATTTTTAGGTGGACGTTCTTGGGAGAAGAAAACCGTAATCATAAAGCGGTCAGGTTTTCGCAATAGCGAAGCGATCTGCCCAATTGCTGTTATATTTCATGAGGCTATAGATGCGAGTATTCGGGGAAGAAGAACAGCAGATAATTCGCAAGATTAATACAGGTGATGGCTTCGCCAGAAACCTGATCAACATCTTTGAAAGTATCAAAAACCTTCCAGGTGTTCGTGTGAAGGTGAATAAAACAGCTATGTCTGCTGAGCTGTTGTTCGAATGCCAGAATCCTGAACCGAATGAAGCCGAGATTCAATATGCGATATCTGAGCACCAGAAAATAATTGAAAACCTCATATTGCATTTGGTTCTGTTGAAATATTTAGAGAAGCAGGATCTAGCTACATTCTTCGAGCCGACCCAGAATCACCAGCAGGTGATTGAGTTTGGAGCAGGCGCCGTAAATATGCCTTCATTCTCAATGGCCATCAACGACGAGATGCTAGTAAAGCTTCTTGTTCAGTATTTGAACAAAGAAATTGTTCCTTCTCCCACTCTTCGCCATTTAGAGAAAAACAACTTTCGTTCGGACGAAGAACTTCGCTTTCTCAGGCAGCAACGCGCTACATGGACAGCTATTGTCATTACGTTCTTGATAGGTGCTATGGGTATCTACAGCGGGCACCAATCCTACTCCTTCCAGAGGGCTCAAGCGGAACAGTCAAATCAAAGTACCGGAGAAATATTGTCAACTATTGATCGTGGTTTCGATTCGCTCACCAAGTCAGAAGTCTATCCGCATTCCGAGCTGGAAAGAATTGCAAACGAACTCTCAGAAATGAATTCAACTATCGAGACTTCTTCGAAATCAAGCCTGGAAGAATAAATATAACAATCGGTTGCACAGCGACCGATTTTCCGCCGCTTCGCGGCTCCAAACCGGCGCGTGAGCCGGGCGTTAGATTTCACGACGCGGCTCGGTTGAAACCTCTAAGTATCGGTTCAGACCTGTATCTTAGCCATAAAGCAGTGCTTTGGAAGGCAATAAAATAGTAGATGGTTACATGAAACTGAATATAGATGATCCAAGTAAACTGTATCGTGGGGTTAACGCTGAACTGGATGGTATTATCGGTGAGCTGACCACCGAGTCATACGATGAACAATTGAGCGGCGCTCAGCGTGAGGCTCATTCATTGCTCCAGGAGCATCGGTCGAACCTTCAGGATCAAATGGAAGTACTTGAGACCAATGCCGAGTGGGATACTTTCACTGTCGCGTTTTATGGCGAAACGGGTGCTGGCAAATCCACCATCATAGAGACTTTGAGGGTATTGCTGAGAGAAGACAGCAAACTGAAAGACCAGGAAGCCTTCCGGGATTTCCAGAACAAATACAAGCTGACAATACAGAGACTAGACGGCCTCCACCATGAGGTAGAGCGACTTGGCCAGGAACTTGAAGATCTCCGCGATAAACATGAAGAAGCGTCTGCCAACTATGAGAAGCTGAGCGCAGAGTCCAGTGACAAGATTGCCAAATATCGGGAGCTGATACTGGAGCAAAAACGGACGGCGTCCTTGTGGCAGAAGTTTCTGCACCTGTTCAGGAAAATGGAAGAGGAGCTGGCCCTTGCTCGTGAAGAACAACAGTTGCGCAAGATCGAAGCAGAAAGCGAAAGCAGGTTGTGGGCCCTGAACGAACAGAAAACAGGACTAGAAAACCAGCTGGCTGAAGCCAGGAACAATCTGCAGGAGTTCAGGGAACGTCTGCCAGAGCTTGAAGCTCTGGCAGACGGCGGAATCATAGGAGATGGCCGCTCAGATTTCACTCGAAGGACGCAGCGATTCGACTTCAGCGTAGCTGGCCAAGGGTTCGCACTGCTTGACGTACCGGGAATAGAAGGTACTGAACGCCTGATCGCGGAGGAGATTGAGACAGCGCTCCAAGCAGCCCATGCGGTGTTCTACGTCACGAACCAGCCCACACCTCCCCAAACGGGTGACCAGGAACTGAGGAAAGGGACCCTGGAAAAAATCAAAACGCACCTTGGGGCTTCGACAGAGGTGTGGTGTGTTTTCAATAAAAAAGTAATCAACCCCAAGTATGCGCTGAAAGATCGTCCCCTGATCTCCGAAGATGAATACGCCAGCTTGCAAGAGCTTGAAGGAAAAATGGTGGAACAGCTCGGGGCGCATTTCCAGGGGGTTCGTCCGTTGACCGCACTCCCGGCCTTCCTGGCAGCAACAGATCATTTTGCGCCCGACTCACAGAACGCGCGGCGCCGCAAGAAAGCTCTATCCGAATTTGCAGCAGACCAGCTGGTCGAATTATCCGGCGTAGAGGCATTTATCCGCCAGATACAGGACAGTCTGCTGGAAGGTAGTAAGCAAAAAATCCGACGGGCTAACCTCTTCAAGGTCAAGGACGCTCTGGACAAGACAGCCGTCGTCCTCGACCAGGTAGGAGAAGGGATTTCAGAGTTGGCGTCGAACCTGCGCCTTGGCGAGCAGAGTTCGAAGAAGCAAATCAGAAGTGGCTTTTCGTCATTCAGGAAGCGTCTCGAATCATCTGCCGAGACCTCGATTGCCCGCTTCAGCAGCGATGTTCTGAACGAGGTGTATTCAGAAATCGTCGACGATATCAGCAATGACGCCTTTAAAACGAAGTTGGAACAGTTGATTGAAACCCATCAGCAGCGGCTGAGCGAAAGGTTGAAGAAGGCGATGGTGAAGGAGATCGAACGCTTTGAAAAGGAAACCGAGAATATAGTGAAGCGTTTCGAGGATAAAAGTCGCGAATTGACAGATATCTACACCACCATTGCCAGTGCCGACATTGATCGTGACTTCGACCTCAAACTGGATATCGACAATGGTTTGCGGTTGACGAACCTGCTGGCAGTCATTGTTGGTGGAGCACTGCTGTGGTGGAACCCGGCAGCCTGGCCCGTGCTGTTAATGGGTGCGGCCAGTGTTGTTGTGGGCGCTTATAAGGCCGTACGTGGATTTCTGAGTTCCAATTACAAAAAAGCGCAGCAACGAAAAGCTGCTGATGAAAACCTCAGAAATATTACCGAAAAATTACGGGAATCACTGCAGGAAAGCCTAGAACAAGGTCTCCCGGAGATGGAAAAAACGATCAGTGAGATTGAGCAGGCACTTGCCAGACCAGCGAACAAGGCGAGGGCACACGCAGACCTGATTAACAAGTCGAACACAAAAATCAAGGCATTGTCGGGCATGATTGAAGCTACAGGAGCTCTGTAATGAAAGATACTCTCAATTCCTTCAAAGACCAGAAGAACGAATCTCTAGAGCTGCTGAACAGGCTTTCGAAATTTTTGACGCAAGGTGAAAAGGCCGGAGTTCCGATCGATCAGGAGTTGCGATCCAAGCTTCAGACAGCCATACAGTCCGTGTCCGGAGAACGGCTCAAGGTCGCACTCATAGGCGGTTTTTCAGAGGGTAAAACGTCTATTGCCGCCGCCTGGATGGAGCAGCTTGATAAGTCCAGCATGAAAATCAGCCACAGTGAATCTTCTAATGAGGTGAAGGTTTACGAGGTGGGGGAGGAGTTTGTACTTATTGATACCCCAGGCCTGTTTGGCTTCAAGGAAAAATACAACGCTGAGAAGCAGGCTATCGAAAAGTATAAGGACATAACCCGGAAATACGTGAGCGAAGCACACCTGGTTCTGTATGTCATGAATCCGACCAACCCGATCAAGGAGAGCCACGAGGACGACCTGGTATGGCTGTTCCGTACCCTGGGGCTTCTGCCCAGAACAGTGTTCGTACTCAGCCGCTTCGACGAAGTAGCGGATGTGGAAGATGAAGATGACTACCGTGATAACCTCAAAGTTAAATATGACAATGTCGTTGGCAGGCTTCGCGCGGCGATAGAGCTTGCCGATGGAGAAGAGAAAGAGCTATCGGTAGTTGCTGTGGCGGCTAATCCGTTTGACCTGGGCGTTGATCACTGGCTTCAGAATCCCGGCGAGTTCAAAGAACTGTCGCATATTGCCGAGCTTCAGACAGAGACGGCACAGAAGATTCATAATAACGGTGGTGCAGCTGCCCTTGCAGAGGAAATGCGCGCCAGTATTATCCGCGATGTTCTAAGTAAGCAGTTGCCGGTGGCGATAGAGAACGACCAGAAGATCTCACAGGAAGTCACCAAGCTGGACGCACTGAATAACCACCTGAAGCTGCAGCTGGCGACCACAGAGAGGGATATCGAAGATGCGAGGATAGGGCTCCGGGAGTTCGTCTCCCAATATTTTTCCGACCTGATTCTCAAGGCGAAAGGTTGTAGCCTTGAAACCTTCGGTGATTTCTTTGAACGGGAAATCGGCTCTGAAGGTATTGTGATTTCCACCCGGTTACAGAATGAGTTCAGCCGGCAGGTGCAGCCAATTACGCTGGAAGTCGAGAAAATGCAGATTGGTTTTGACAACGAGGTCAGTCACTTCAATACCACAATCAAGGCGATGGGCAAGCAGGGCGTAAACCACTTGCTTAAAGGAAAGTTCATTAATAAAGACTCGATCCTGGCCGCCCGGGATGGCGTTGTGAATGTCGCGAAGTCCATTGGGGTCGATCTTGGTAAGTATCTTAAGTTCAAGCCGTGGGGAGCGACTAAATTTGCCAAAGGGGCGAATGGAGCTCTTGCTGCAGTAGGGTTGGTGTTTGAACTATGGGATAGCTGGGAAGAACATAAGCGCCAAACCGAGTTCCAGAACGCTATTGCCAAAATGGTGAGCAATTTCGAGAAGCAGCGAGAAGAACTGCTGACACTTATCAACTCGGATCAGTTCAAGGAAATGTTCTTTGGGAGCTATATTGAGCTCCGGCAGCAAGTCGCGGAGGTAGAGCAGATGCTCCATAAAAGTCGAGAAAATCAGCACCTCTTCCATGAATGGAAATCCGAAGCGGAAGCAATAAAGGAAGATTTCAAGCGGATGAGATGAGTATAAGCTCTGGGTAATAAGCTGATCCGTCAAGGGGTCTCTGCAGTTCTCCGAGTATGTTGGTCCCATGATGCTGGAAAAAGCCGCTATCGATAGTGAGGTTCGATGAAATCTAACTACGGCGTTAGCCAACCAGTGTTGAAAAGGAGTGACCCATGGCAGAAAGTGATGAATGGTTTATTTACATTGAAGATCGAGACCGGAAGCAATTCTCCCTCGCAGGGCCTATAACTGGACGTTTTGTTGATGACTGGATTGAAAAAATTGTTGTAGAGCAAGACTCTGGCCGAGATCTGGCCTGTCAAGAATTTACGAGCAAACAAATGCCAGAATGTAGAGTGCATGCTAAAAGCCGGGGGCTTTCTGAAGTCGATAGTGCACAACTCATTACCACACCTAAAGATAAGAGCAACGATTATCTTGGAAAGCTCCCAGATTACGCGAGCAAAGCGGATCGAGCAAAAGTTGTCCAACTTCTTTGCAAGGGAAAGTGTGGCCGTGGTAGATGGGCAGAATTGAATAAGATATATCCCGGCAAAGTGGCTCTTCGCAAAGCCCTGATGGGAGAATACAAGGCAACGTGCCTGCGCTGCGGGGGCACTTCGCTAGATAACTATAATTGGTATAGGTGACCAATGGCTAACAAGCAAAGCCAGCTGACGCGTACCGCGCAGCTGCTTTGAGCGTTAACTGTCCGGCGCGTGGATGTAAGCATAGGGAGTTAAATTTATGGGCTTAAGTGCCAGGCTGTTTTTTGACAATAATGAAACTGAAACACTATTTACACGTATATCGTTGACGCATGAGCAGTTAGAAGACGCTAGAGCGAAGAAAGATAAACTGCTTGAGTTGTTTAAGCCAGAACTTGCCGCATCGCTGGTGGTTCCAGTAAAACACTGGCTCCAAGGGTCATATAAGAATCATACGCTTATAAGGCCTATGAAAAAGGGGGATGAATTTGATATTGATGTTGGAATATATGTTTTATGTAACGCAGAAGATGAAGGGTTATCTGCTTCAGAAGTAAAACAGATAAATCGAAATATACTCGAGTGGTATGTGTCGAATAGACCAGAGGCTAAGGTTGGAGAAAGTAAAACGAGCTGTGAGCGATTGATTTATCCTTCTTCTTTCCATATTGATATACCTATTTACTATTACGATTCTGAAGCCGATACATGTAAGCTCGCAATCGATTCGGACGAGTGGATTGATAGTGATCCCAAATTTCTTCAAGACTGGTTTAATAAAAAAGTATCAAGACTTTCGTCGAAATCTTTGGCTCAGCTTAGAAGGATAATTAAGTATCTAAAAGCATGGACGCTAATTAAGGGTAAAGAAGACGGCATTAAAATTCCCTCAATCGCGATTACCGCATTAGTAGCAGAGCAATATGTTGAAGCGGACGATGACGATGACGCCTTCATTCAAACCGCTGTAAATATCGCTAGTTATATAATCTCAAATGACACCTTAGACAACCCGTGTAACGGTGGAGATTTATTTGAATTCAAAGATGATGATTATGAAAAAATTAGAAGTAAAGCAATAGCATTAAAGAATTCCTGCGAGTTTATCGATAAGTCAGAGGATAGTCTTCAGCAATACGTTTTGTGGGGTGCAACATTTGAGCACATGTTTCCTTCCTTTGCTGAAAGGATCGACGAAGTGTCAAAGAAAACAAATCTTCCCGCAATAACAGTGCCGCCTAAGATTAATGTTCGTCATCTCGGAAAAAATGGAAAGTTACTTTCTAGTAAAGTGACAGATGAGATAAGAGCTTTTCGTGATGAAGATCTTTATTTTTCAATTGACAACAAGTCAGATTATAGCGAAACCGCCGAGGTTCATTGGATTGTTCGTAATCAAGATGCAGAAGCGAAAAGGATCAATGATCTTGGCCACACTTCGGTACTTTCAGTTAACGACGAGCGATACGAGGGTTGTAGTTATGGCGGTGGACATTATATGGAATGCCTGGTTCTGGAAAATAACAACATAAAGGGTATGGGGGTAGTGAAGGTTCGCATCACTGGTTTTTCTCGTCCTTTGAGAAACCCACCGAAGAAAAAGCATTACAAAGGTAGATAAATATGTGGAGAGTATTCCCGAAGCTTGGGCTGTTAAAATTATTACTTGCAACCTTTTCAATTATATTTCTATCGGCTTTGATTCTATTGTTGGGCCCTGACGATGGCGCCATTTCCTGGGATAGCTTTGGGGATGCTTTTAAGCTTGCGACACCGACAACGTTTATATTCGTAGCGATTATTTTTGTTATCGGGAGATGGGGATGGCTGGTTTTTTGGAAGTCTCCAATTCTTGGGGATTTTTTACACAAAGCGGTATGTCCAAATCTAAACGGAAAGTGGCTCGGTGAGGTGCACTCAAATTACACTGACGAAAGTGGAAACAACACCGTAAAAGAAGTGGAGCTATCCATTAAGGCAGATTTATTTGGATTCAAATTGGCCATGAGATCATTGGATGGTTATCAAGAGAGCAAGGTAATACAAAGTGAACTTTATCGAGATCCTCGTACCGGAACTTTCTATTTGACTTATATTTTTGAGGCGTCGGTCCCGGTTCCAGAAGAAACAGATGATAGACTCTTTGAGGGAGCGGCCAAGCTTGAGATAATAATTAATGAAGCAGATACAGTCTTAAAAGGAACGTATTGGACAAATAGAGCGTGGCAAAGAGGGATGAACACGGCCGGACTGATTACGATGAAGAGGGAAAACAGTTAACCAGTGTAGGCAAGGGACGCTCCCGACGTCGCGCCCCTGCTGCAGGCGTTAAATCCCGGTTATAGCGAGATCCAGAGCTCCGATAATCTGGTCTCTGAAATGTGAGAGTGAGCCAATCGGGTTCGTGAGTTGTTTTTCAGGTACTGAGGAAATTTGTGGGGTAAGCAACAAAAGTTCCTGTTCGTCGAAGGTTATTTCGGGTGTAAGCCCTTGCATTGCCTGGCCACCGAAGGCTGAGCGGTTGCCCAACGGTATGACGATGCGGGTTGCCAGGTCGGCCAGGAGAGCGCTTTGAACATCCACCAGGAATGGATAGAAAGTGTTACTGGTTTTGCTCGGGTTGGGATAAACATTGAACTAGGCCATCAAAGCCCCCGAACACGTCACCGAAGCATTCATGCTGATCGACGAACTCGCTGTAGCTTTTGATCGCCGTACGGTTTTCTTCAACCCATCGGTTTGCTTCTCGTTTCTCAAGATCCTCCAACAGGAAAGGAACATCTCTTTTGAGGATGTGGTCTTGCACATCTCGGTTGGAGGTATCCTGGATACCTTCGAGCATCCGAATCAGGAACGGTATCCAGGCCAACAGATTCACGTGATTGAAATAGAAGGGTACGTCTATTTGGTACCCTTTGTAGAGTCGGAAGATGAAGTTTTTCTGAAAACGATCATTCCGAGCCGGAAAGCGACCAAAACCTATTTGGGAGGTCCAAAATGAGCAGGCTGGACAAAGAGGAGCAGGAAATTCTGGAGAGGTTCGAGGCCGGAGAACTACAGCGGGCACCGGACATCGATGATCGGAAAGCACGGCATCAGCAGTATGCAGAGGCCATGTTCAAGAAAGATGCCCGCATTAACATCAGGCTTTCTTCCAAGGATCTTCGGGGGCTTCAGAAGAAAGCGCTGGCTGAAGGCATTCCTTACCAAACCCTTGTTGCCAGTATTCTCCACAAGTACGTGGAAGGTCGTTTGCATGAGGATCGGTAGCTGACCCAGCCATGCCCGAATGCCAGAACCTCCGCTTCGCTGCGCCTTTGTCACCGACGCCGGCCCTCGCCATATGCGTCTGCCGACTAACGGGCCGCTGTACGCCGATCCGTTGGCACCTTATCTGGCGCGGCGTTTTTCGTCCACGTCTTCCGAAAGCCAGGCTTTGATCAGTGACTGATAAGGCATGTCACGTTTGTTGGCTTCGATTTTGATCCTATCAAGCAGGGTTTCCGGCAACCGGAGTGAGATCGTCTTGGTAGAGGGTTTCAGTTTTGGAAAAGAAGCAGGTTGAGCGCGACGCCAGTCCACGTACTCAGTGGAATCATGGCTTTCCCAGAACTCTCTTTCCTCTGCTTCGGTTTTGAACTCAGGCATCTTTTTCAATTTGCTCATAATTTGCCCTCTCTTTGCGGTGCATATCACGAGCGGAAATCACTCGGATCAGAGTACCGTTACCTCTCAATGTGAAGGTGATATGCAATAAACGTGCATCGTCGGTTTCACCAAGGGCGTGATACCGGGCTTCCTTTTGGCTGTGCTTGTCGTCTTCCAGCACCAGAAGCGGTTCATTGAAGAATATTTCCTCTGCTTCGGACTGGCCAACGCCGTGCTTTTCCGCGTTCTTGCGCGAATTGCCTTCGTCCCAGTCAAAACCCGTTATTTGCGCCCAATCAATCATGTTTGTATATTATCAACATATACACACCCGTCAACCAGCGCTAACATCGTCACGTACCGGGGCATGCGTGTCCGCCTGCTTTCTCTCAGGCGGTCTCGCAAGAAAGAGGTAGAGCTGTATGAAAGCTAAGGACTTCGATAAAAAATTTGATGAAGGTAAAGAAGATATCGTTGATGACCTTGATCTTTCGACCGCACGCAGGGTGAACCAGGAGAGCAAGTGCATCAACGTCGATTTTCCATCTTGGGTGGTTGAGCGCCTTCGGGCTGAGGCTTCTAGCAGACCGCCCAACAATGACGCTGCAAGTGGTACTCATTAGCGAAGCATTACAAAATGCCACCATGAAGCAACAAGGCTTCATCCTCACCCGCCATTGGCGGGATACGCCTGAAGGCACCGAGGTGTCGTTCTGGCTGGCAACCGACGCCGGCCCTCGCCATGTACGTCTACCAACGCAGGTATCGGTGGCGTTCATTCCCGTCGAACAGCGCAGCCAGGCGGAGCGGGTGCTAAACGGCGAGCGGGATGTCGAGCTAAAGCCACTCGAGCTTTGTGATTTCCACCATCGCGCGGTGCTGGGGCTCTACTGCCGTCATCACCGCCAGTTGATGAACCTGGAACGGCGCCTGACGGATGCGGGCGTCGACGTTTTTGAAGCCGATATCCGCCCGCCGGAGCGTTACCTGATGGAACGCTTCATCACTGCGCCGGTGAGGTTCACGGGGCAAAAAGCGGCGGACGGTTCCTTTGTAGCCGCACACCTGAAACCCGCGCCGGACTATCGCCCACGCCTCAGACTGGCCTCGCTGGATATCGAGACCAGCGAGCGTGGCGAGTTGTATTCCATCGCCCTGGAGGGTTGCGACGAGCGTCAGGTGTATATGCTCGGGTCGGCTAGTAATGGGGATGAATCCGCTGCTTCCCTCGATTTTCCCCTCGACTTCTCCCTGCAGTATTGCGACAGCCGCGAGTCGCTGCTTGAGTGCCTCAATGAATGGATGGCGCGGCACGATCCGGATGCGATCATCGGTTGGAATGTGGTGCAGTTCGATCTGCGTATTCTGCAACGGCACGCCGAGCGCCTTGGCGTACCGCTATTGCTGGGGCGGGGTGGCGAACCGATGGAGTGGCGTGCCCATGGCAACAAGCCCAATCACTTCTTCGCCGGTGCACCAGGGCGATTGATCATCGATGGCATCGAGGCGTTGCGCTCGGCGACCTGGAGCTTTACCTCGTTCAGCCTGGAGAATGTCGCCCAGACGCTGCTCGGCGAGGGCAAGGCGATCGACAACCCTTACCAGCGCATGGACGACATCAACCGCATGTTTGCCGAGGACAAGCCGGCGCTGGCCCACTATAACCTCAAGGACTGCGAGCTGGTCACGCGGATCTTCGAGAAGACGAAGCTGATCGACTTCCAGCTCGAGCGCGCCACCGTCACCGGCTTGCCCGCCGATCGCAGCGGCGGTTCGGTGGCGGCGTTCTCGCACCTCTACCTGCCGCATATGCATCGGCTGGGCTTCGTGGCGCCCAATCTTGTCCGGAATCAGGGCGAGCGGGCAGGAGAAGGCAGCCCTGGCGGTTTTGTGATGGACTCGCGCCCGGGCCTTTACGATTCGGTGCTGGTGCTGGACTTCAAGAGCCTGTATCCCTCGATCATCCGCACCTTCCTGATCGACCCGGTGGGGCTGATCGAGGGCTTGCGCGAGCCGGATGATGAAAGCTCGGTGCCGGGCTTCGTCGGGGCGCGCTTCTCCCGCAGGCGGCATGCCTTGCCCGAGATGGTGGCGCGGGTCTGGCAGGGGCGCGAGGCCGCCAAGCGCGAGGGCAATGCGCCGCTTTCCCAGGCGCTGAAGATCATCATGAATTCGTTCTACGGTGTGCTGGGCACCCGGGGCTGTCGGTTCTTCGATCCGCGTTTGACGTCATCGATCACCCTGCGCGGCCACGCGATCATGCACCGTACCCGCGAACTGATCGAAGCCGAAGGGTATACCGTTATCTATGGGGATACCGATTCCACCTTCGTTTGGCTGGGAAGTGCGCATGACGAGGACGCGGCGGCGCGAATCGGCCGGCACCTGGTCGAGCGCGTCAATGCCTGGTGGCACGAACATCTGCGCGACGAATACGACCTGGATAGCGCGCTGGAACTGCAGTTCGAGACCCACTTTCGGCGCTTTCTGATGCCGACCATCCGCGGCGCGGAGGCGGGCAGCAAGAAGCGCTATGCCGGACTGGTAAGGGAGGCCGATAGCAACGAACGGCTGGTGTTCAAGGGCCTGGAAACGGTGCGCGCCGACTGGTCGCCGCTGGCCAAGGTCTTCCAGCAGGAGCTCTATAGACGCATCTTCGTCGGCGAGCCTTACCGTGACTATCTGCGCGATTACGTTGCTCGCACCCTGGCAGGCGAGTTCGACGAGCGGCTGATCTATCGCAAACGCCTGCGCCGCAAGCTCGACGATTACCAGCGCAACGTGCCGCCTCATGTGCGGGCGGCACGTCTCGCCGACGAGTACAACGACCAAGTGGGCCGACCGCGCCAGTACCAGAATGGCGGCTGGATCAGCTACGTGATCACCGTCACCGGGCCGGAACCGCTGGAGACGCGTCGCTCGGCCATCGATTACCAGCATTACCTCACTCGCCAGTTGCAACCGGTGGCCGATGCCATCCTGCCGTTCGTCGGTGATGATTTCAGCGCGTTGATCGACCGCCAGCTGGGGCTATTTTGAACCGATCCTGTCAAGGGGCTTGATCCTCCAGGCGGTAAGGCAGCGAGAGATCGCCGGAGGCCACGTCGTAGACCTCATAGATGCCGAGCATCGGACGGCTGTCGTCGGACGTGTTGACCTCCAGATAGGCGGTGACGGCATCGAAGGAGAAGTCCCGGGCATTCTGAATTCGCCAGGACGGCACCAGGATTCGCAGGGTGTCGCCCCGTAGAACCACATTCAATCCCGGGGAGTCCAGATAGAGCGGCATGCCCGCATTCGTCGGCGGCAGCGTTGCCGAGTCATCGTCGGCGATTTCGCGTACAGCAAGCCCGCCGGGGGCCTGGTCGTCCTCGACGAGCACCACCCAATGGCTATGAAAGACGATCCCGTCGTTGTCGTAGTGCCCATCGCCTTGTTCATCCCACAGCGGTGTGTCATCGAAATCGGGATGCGATGTCGCGACCAGGGTCAGGATACCCTCGACGTCACCGAAGCCGACCACGGTCGGAGAGAGGGTCGTAGGGAAGGCATAGGTGAGCACCGGTGCGCCGTCCATCCGGCCTCTGGCCTCGGGCAGGGTGGCGCCGGCTTGTCCCGCCACCTTGACTTCGAAGACCAGCATGTCGTAATCGGCGACGTAATGTCCGCTGGTCGCGGCAATCGATAGATCATCGGTCGCGGTTAACGGGGTTACCGTCTCGTCCGCCATGAGTGTGCCGACGGCCAGCATCCCGCCGAGCAGGCTTGTAGGTAATAGAGTAACAGCACGCATGTCATCTTCCTCTTGAGGAGGGCCGTCGAGGAAGCATCACCCCAGCGGTCTCGTGGCATAATGTATCGAGTCGATACATCAATAGGTTTAAGAGACTATTCGTGGCTTGTCAAGCAATGCATCGAGTCAATACACTGAGCCCATGAACCTCGCCGCGACACTCCTCGAACGTCTCGCTGCCCTGATTCACCAATCGGTCCGCGATGACGCCGCCCGCCATGGGCTATTGCCGATCCAGCTACAGGTGCTGGCCTATCTGGCGCATGCCAATCATTACAGCGACATTCCCATCGCGGTGGCCGAGTATTTCGGCATCACTCGCGGGACGGTGTCGCAGACTCTTGGCGTGTTGGAGCGAAGGGGGCTGGTCGTGAAGCAACCGGACAGCAGGCATGGCAAGCGTGTGCACCTACACCTCACCCCGTCAGGGCGTGAACTACTCGATGACAGCTGGGCAAGCCGTTTGACATCGGTGCTGGAGGAGTCGCCAGAGGTGGACGCCAGCTCCCTGGAAGAAGGCCTGCGTGGTTTGCTGGTGGCGCTGCAGCGTCAGAACCATCATCAGGCATTCAACGTCTGTTGGCGCTGCGAGCATTTTCTGGACGAAGGGGAGGGGTATCGCTGCGGCTTGACCAGCGAACCTCTAGAGCCGGAGCAGACTCTGAAGATCTGCCGGGAGTGGACCGCGCCCACGCCAAAGTCCTATTAACGCACAATGTGAATCGGTCGCTGATTCATCACGGTGCTCCTGTGTTCTGGTGCGACGCTTGGGACTAGGAGTGGGTGCGGCGTCTG
This sequence comes from Halomonas sp. GXIMD04776, assembly GCF_049808615.1. NCBI lineage: Bacteria > Pseudomonadati > Pseudomonadota > Gammaproteobacteria > Oceanospirillales > Halomonadaceae > Halomonas > Halomonas sp. GXIMD04776. The sequence continues at coordinate 82,858 of NZ_JBNCAN010000007.1, forward strand.
GCGTTTAATCAACGTTTTCTTGATTTTTGTCATAGGTGGGCGTTGCCGTTTACCGATCAAATTTCTACACTTTTTTGCCTCACAATTTGGGTTTAGGAGCGTGTTATGAGAAAAGCGTTATGTGTAAGCGTGGCGCTATTGGCATCAGGCGCGGCGAATGCCGAAAGCGAGGCGCAATGGGGATATTCGGGTGCCAAGGGGCCAGAAAACTGGGCCGAGCTGAGCCCAGACAACTTCGCCTGCGCCGGCAAGAATCAAGCGCCGATCAACCTGACTGGGTTTATCGAGGCGGAACTACAGCCTATAACCTTCGACTATCAGAAAGGAGCCGAGCAGATCCTCAATAACGGCCATACGGTGCAGGTGAACTACGAGCAAGGCAGCAGCATCGACGTCGACGGTATCACCTTCGACCTGAAGCAGTTTCACTTCCATGCGCCGAGCGAGAACCATATTGATGGTGAATCCTATCCGCTGGAAGCGCATCTGGTGCACGCCAGCGACGAAGGCGATCTGGCAGTGGTGGCAGTGATGTTCGAAGAGGACACCGCGAATGAAGGGTTGAAGAAAGCCTGGACCAAGATGCCCGAACAGGCTGGTGAGGAACGCGCCTTGCCGTCGAGCGTCAGGGCGGAAGACATTCTGCCGGAGAACCGGGACCACTATCGCTTCAATGGCTCGTTGACCACCCCGCCTTGCACCGAAGGCGTGCGCTGGCTGGTCATGAAGCAACCCCTCACGGCGTCGAGCGAGCAGATCGAGCGCTTCGCCGATGTCCTGCATGAGCCCAACAACCGTCCGCTACAGCCGGTCAATGCTAGGCCCGTCTTGCAGTGATTGATGCTGAACGCCAGGTGGTGGACAAATGCTGTGCGTGCTCCGCCCTGCGTTTAACGGCGCTTAGCTACATTAGAAGCTTTATCATTAGTTGGAAATAATCATGGATGATATTTTCTTCACGGATTGGCAGGCCCTGCTGCGGGTTGCTGTATCTGCGGTGCTGGCCTATATCACCCTGGTGGTCTTGCTGCGCATTTCCGGGCGTCGAACCTTGGCGAAGATGAATGCCTTCGATTTGGTCGTGACGGTGGCACTGGGATCGGTTCTGGCCAGTATCATCCTCAGCAAGAGCGTCACGCTTTTGCAGGGCGCCTTGGCACTGGCGCTGCTCATTGGCATGCAGTACGCCGTGACCTGGTCGAGTGTGCGAGTAGGCTGGATACGCCGGCTGGTAACTGGAGAGCCGGCCCTGCTGTTCTATCAGGGGCGGCACCTCTTCGGTGCCTTGCGTAAGGCGAGAGTGACGGAAGATGAACTGCAGGCGGCGGTGCGCTCAGCGGGATTGATCGACATGAGTGACGTACAGGCCGTGGTGCTGGAAACCGATGGGTCATTCAGCGTCATGGGTAAAAACACGATCGCTGAGCAATCCAGCCTTGATGACGTCAAGGTGCCGGGTAGTCAGTTCGAGTCACCGCAAGGGCCTTGAAGAAACGCCATGGCTAACCGCACCACGCTAGCCGTATGTTCACTCAATGGGATAATGGCATTGGCGATATCCGTCAGCTCGATCCAGGCCGTTTCCATGGCATCATCCGCGGCCTCGGGAACGCCCGAACGATACTCGCAAAGCACCGCGGTCAAGACGAAGTGATGTTTCACCTGTCCCTCTTCTCGTCGAACGACATCGATCGTGGTCAGATAATCCCGGGCGGCGGAACGGATGCCGGTTTCTTCCGATAATTCACGCACCGCGCATTCGAAAACGGTTTCTCCCCATTCGATACGCCCACCGGGAAATCCCCAGAGCCCTGCATCCGGCTCGTTCCTGCGTCGCACGAGCAGTGCTTCTTGTCCACGAATGACGACCGCCAGGGCCGCGGGCGTGGGTGCCGTGTGCATATCAAAGGCCTATTTGTTGAAGAAAGAGAGGAAAGGCCCTGGGGTCGAGAAGGCCGGTGATCAATACACCCCCGATGGCGCCGCCCAGGTGCGCCTCGTGGGCCAGGCCGCCGACCTGATCGGGGCCTCGCTGTTTCATCGCGTAGAGTGAGATCGCCACGAAGCCGATGGCGAAGACAATTGCCGGAATAGGAATGGCAAAGAAGAGATAGAGCATTCTGAACGGCGCATACAAGCAGAAGGCGAACAACACCCCGGTGATGGCGCCAGAGGCGCCCACTGCCGAGTAACGAACGTTGCCGCGTTGAACGATCAGGGATAAGCCATGGGCCGCCAGTTCCGAGCCGAAATAGAGCATCAGATAGCGGATCGGGCCAAGCGCCATCTCCAGCCAGGGGCCGAAGAAGTAGAGGGTGAGCATGTTGACCAGCAAGTGGGCGCCATTCACATGCACGAAACCGGCGGTCACCAGCCGATACACTTCGCCATGGCGCAAGATGCGTTCCGGACGAAAGGCCAGGCTAGCGATGAGCTGGGGGCGGCTTCTCAGGACATAAATACTGATGACGACATTGACGATAAGCAGCGCCAGGGTGATCGGCGTCTGGGTCAGGTCCAGCATGAGTAGGTCTCCGCGGAGTAGGACTTCGGTGCCATCATGGTGTCAGATTGTGAGGGTGCGGTCTTGTGAGTATGTTGAAGATACCTTCTTTGAGTATTTGTTCGCACTGGAGTCGCTTATGCATTGGGGCCGCAAAGGATGGGTTTTCGGTATGCTGCTGATCACACTGGTGGCCTGCGCCGACGACAGGCCCGCCGAGGTACCTCTGTCGATACTGGCATTGCAACAAGCGGCTTACGAAGATAAGCACGTTGCTACCCAAGGAGTGGTGCGCACCTTCGAGACACCGCGCCATTACTGGATCGAAGACGATGGTCTGAATCGGGTGGAGGTGCTTCCTCAGGAGCGAATCGCGCCGTATCTAGGTAAGCGGGTGCGCATCATCGGTCGGTTCCATTATGGGCAGAATGAAGGACGCAAGCTGGAAATAGAGCGGATCGAAGCGCTCGACGACGCACAATAATCTAGCCTGACGACAGGCTTATGTGAGGAGATGATCATGAGTGAAGCATTGGTGGCCCAGAAAGGGCCCTATGCCGTGGATGTGACGGCAGGGAAACGCTACGCCTGGTGTGCCTGCGGGCGCAGTCAAACCCAGCCGTTGTGTGACGGCTCCCATAAAGTTACTGATCTCAAGCCGATCGTCTACAAGGCCGAGAAGGATGCCACCGTATATTTCTGTGGTTGCAAGCAGAGCGGCAAGGCGCCGTTGTGTGATGGCACGCATGCGGCCTTGTAGAAACGCGAAATGCCCTTCTCAGGGGAAACACTTGCCAGTGCATCGCCGTGCCGTCAGGATTCGTGATCCGTAGCCCTTTTGATAACGAGCATAAGGAGATTGATGATGACCCAAGCAAGCGCGCGCCACATCCTGGTCGATAGCGAAACGAAGTGTGAAGAACTCAAGACGGAAATCGAGAACGGTCGCGATTTTGCCGAGGTGGCGAAAGAGCATTCGACCTGCCCATCAGGCCGTAGCGGTGGCGACCTGGGTACCTTCGGCCCGGGCCAGATGGTGCCCGAGTTCGATAAGGTAGTGTTCAATGGCGATCTGAACACCGTGCATGGCCCGGTGAAGACCCAGTTCGGCTACCACCTGCTGGAAGTGACCAGTCGCTCCTGACATTAGTATCGTTCTTCACGCAAAACGCCTGACCCTAGGGTCAGGCGTTTTGCGTTCATGGCGTGACGCCAGGATCAGAAATCATTCCACTCGTCGATCTCTTCCTGCGGAGTATGTTTACTCGGGGCTGCTTTTTTGGCAGAAGAGAGAGGGGGGGAGACTACTTTCTGATTGGTTGTAGTTCGCTGCTCGGATGGCGCATCGTCACCCAGCACGAAAGAGTCGATCAAATCGTTAAGACGCTGGGCATGACGGCGCATGTCGGCGGCAGCACTCGAGGACTGCTGGACCATGGCGGCGTTCTGCTGGGTCATGCTGTCCATCTCCATCACCGCCGTGTTGACCTGACCGATACCGCTGCTCTGCTCCTTGGTGGCAGCGCTGATCTCGCCGATCACATCGGTGACTCGGGCGACGCTGGCGACGATCTCCTGCATGGTCTGGCCGGCGTTGCGCACCAGTTCGGCGCCCGACTTCGTGTGCCCCGACGAGGCATCGATCAAGGTACGAATCTCACCGGAGGCATCGCTGGAGCGACTGGCCAGGGTACGCACTTCCTGGGCGACCACGGCGAAGCCACGGCCATGCTCACCGGCCCGGGCGGCCTCCACCGAGGCGTTGAGTGCGAGGATGTTGGTCTGAAAGGCGATCGCATCGATCATGGTGATGATCTCGCCGATCTTGCTGGACGACGTATTGATGTCCTCCATGGTGCGCTCGACCTGATTCATGACGCTTTCGCCCTGGCGCGCCACGTCGGCGGTGGACTGCACCAGTTTGTTAGCTTGCTGAGCGGAATCCGCGCTGTGGTTGACCGTGGAGGTGATCTCCTCCATGGAGGCGGAAGTCTCCTGCAGGTTGGCGGCGGCCTGCTCGGTACGCGACGCGAGTTCCTCGCTACCTTGGGCGATATCGCCGGCGGCCCGGTTGACACTGCGGGTGCTGGCGCGTACTTCCTTCAATGTGTCTTGCATGCGTTCGACGAAGGCATTGAATTGACGAGCCAGTTCACTCAGTTCATCACGTCCTTTGTCGTCCAGTCGACGAGTCAAATCCCCTTCCCCTGCGGCGATATTGCTCATTGCCGTGGTGGTACGCTGAATCGGGCGAACTATAGTGCGTGATAACCAGAGCGCTAGTGCCAAGCCAACACCCATTGCCAGAGCGGCAATCAGTAGCGCCGAGTTGCGCGCCAGCGTGGAAGCGGCCACATAGGTTGAACGGTCCATGGCGATCTCGACCACACCGATGGGCTCCCCGGCATAGTCTTTAATGAGTGAGCCCATCACCGCCACTGGCTTATCGGCAAAGACGGTGTAATAAATTGGACGCTTACCGTTCAAGGCAGCCTGCTGGATGGCTGCGGGTAGTAACGATTGCTCACCCAGCGTTGAAGCGAAAGGAACCAAACCTTCTTTCCTCAGGATTTGAAGACCTGCTTCCACACCATATTGTTCACCAAAATTTTCGAAGAAGGACTGTCCGAAACTCATGCCGAACTCAAGAGAGCCAACATGCCCTCCTTGATGAAACACGGGTACCAGGCCGCGGATACCCAGGCCGGCCACTCCTAGGTCCAGACCGGAAACAGGTTGCTTGGAGCGGTTGGTCTCGATAATGGTCGGGCGAAGATCGCTGAGATCGTCACCGAACTTTTCGGGTTTGTGCACACGTAGAAAGGAGGTGGCCGGTGGCAGATGAAACTGGAATTGTTTGACGCCATAGCCTTCACTCAGCGCCTTGAAGCCGGGCTGAAAAAGTGCGGCCAATCGATCACGTTGTCCATTGGCCAACGCCTCTTGCACCTCGGGGACTCCCGTCACCAAGGTGCTCATCGTGGTAGCCAATCGGGCTTCGGCGTCCAGCGCTGCTGTAAGACTGCCATGCAGGGCAGAAAGCTCTCGATGCTCGGCTTCCTGAATGACCTTGTCTATGCGATTCAGCAGAAAGGGCACGATGATGGCAATGGCCAGTAAAAGAACGATTGCAAAGCCGGCGGTAACGCGCAGCCCGATGGAGTAATTGTTGAATCGCATGTCATTGGTCTCTTATAAGGCGCTAACGACACCTAGCCAATAGTCACGCCAGGCGTCACCTTCAGTATTCCTTGCTCCTCTATCGGCGCATCGAGCTGCGCCTTTAACGTGGCTATCCCGCCTTGCATGCCGCTTCAAATCAGAAGGCAAGACGTGACCCCGAGCCCCCGACCGTTATACTTAGTCCCAATCACTAGGCGGTAGCGACAGGAGAGAGTGTGAAGGGGAACAAGAATTCGACTGGCCATCAGGCCGGCATGGGCAGGGGACGAGTATTATTACTTCTCGTGTTTATGGCCTACCTCGGTATGGCGCTCTACCAAACGTTCAAGCCGTTACCAGAGGGAATCGATGTGGCATCGCCCTTGAGACCGGCACAGGAGGTCGCCTTCCTTGGCGATACCACCTATCTGGATAAGTGGGGTAAACGCCAGTTGGATCATGTCATCTTCGATGAGATCCTGCGCCTGATCGGCCAGGCCAATCGTCTTGTCGTGCTGGACATGTTCCTGTTCAACGACTTTAGCGGGGCGGCTACCGGTGATTTTCGACCGTTATCCGCCGAGCTCACCCGCGCCCTGACACAGCGCAAGGATCAAATGCCGGGGCTTGAGGTAGTGCTGATCACCGATCCGCTGAATACTGTGTATGGCGGTCTGGAACCGGATCATCTCAAGGCGCTGCGTGCGGCGGGCATCAAGATCGTGATGACGGATCTGACCGAGCTACGCGCTTCCAATCCCGCCTGGTCGGGATTCTGGTATTGGTGTTGCAGCTGGCTTGGCAACAATAATAGGGATGGCTGGTTGCCCAATCCCTTGGGCGAAGGCGAGGTTACTCTGCGCAGTTATCTGCAACTGCTCAATTTCAATGCCAATCACCGCAAGACGCTGGTAGTGGATTCCGGGGAAAGTTGGGTGGGTCTGGTGACCTCGGCCAATCCGCACGATGCCAGCAGTGCGCACGACAATGTTGCGCTACGCTTTCAAGGGCCGGCGGCAATCGATTTGCTTGCCACCGAACGAGCGGTGGCAGCGATGTCCGGTAGCCGCATCGACTTCGGTACGCCGGTCATAGAGGAGCCGGTCGAGGGTGACGGATCGCGATTGCAGATTTTGACCGAGTCTAGAATCGGCAATGCGCTACGCATCGCTATCGACAGCGCGGAGCCTGGCGACAGGATCGATATCGCCGTGTTCTATTTTTCGCATAGAGAGCTGTTGGCATCGGTAGTGGCCGCTCATGAGCGAGGAGTGCGCATTCGGGTGCTTCTTGATCCCAACAAGGATGCCTTCGGTATCAAGAAGAACGGCATTCCCAATCGTCAGGCCGCAGCGGATCTTCACCGGGCCGGGGTGCCGGTACGCTGGTGTGCGACCATGGGGGAGCAGTGCCATGCCAAGCTGTTTCTCAAGCGTTCACTCAGCGGGGATGCAGCTCTAATCCTGGGGTCGGCCAATTTCACTCGGCGCAATCTCGACAATCTCAACCTGGAGACCAGTGTGCGCTTGAAAGGCAATGCTCAAACACCGGCTATCATTGATGCAGCGAGCTACTTTGCCCGCTATTGGCGTAACAGTCAGGGAAGGCTGCACAGCTTGCCTTATTCGATTTATGCCGACCCATCCTCGCCTCGCTATTGGCTGTACCGTCTCATGGAGAGCACGGGGTTATCGACGTTCTGAGGGGGGGGCGTTTAAAAGATGTATTAGGCATGATTCTGCGATAACTGGTATAGGTTAGAAAGCAGGATTTTTTTCAGCGAAGGTTTTCAGCATAAGGAGCGCGCTATGAGAAGCATTATCTACATCGTGGGGTTGATCGTCATTGTACTGTTCATTCTCAGCTTTTTAGGATTGCGCTGAATCGTTCTCTGTCGATACACTTCCTTCAAATGCCGTTGCCGGTTGGTTCCTCCCGGCGCGGCATTCTTGTTTTAAAGCGTTTCTTTTTTCAAGAGATGCTTCCGACGAATTCAAAGAGCCGTTCACGGCGAACCTTCTTCGTCGGCAGGGTCTAATACTCGAACGCACTCACCGAGCCAAGGCTTCGTTATGCTCACTACTCTTCAGCAATTCTTCAATCGTGCCCTGGCCATGCCCGAACAGGAGGAGGGTCGTCATCTGACCCTGGAGCTGGCCACGGCGGCACTATTTTGCGAAATCGTGCGAGCTGACTACCAGCATGATCCTCGGGAAATGGGACTCCTGAGAACAGTGCTGCAGAAACGCTTCAACCTCGATGATGCTGCGGTAGATGAACTGATGCAGCTCGCCGACGAAGAAGCCGAACAGGCGGTGGATCACTTTCAGTTCGTGCGCCTGGTCAACGATCATTATGACTACGACGACAAGGTTGCGCTGGTCGAGTTGATGTGGCGGCTCGCCTACGCCGATGACGACCTGGCCGCCTACGAAGAGCACCGCATTCGTAAGCTCGCGGACCTGTTGTTCGTGCGCCACAGTGACTTCATCCGGACCAAGTTGCGGGTGCAGGAACGACGCGGCGATGCAGATTCATAAGCGAAGAGCCCCGCGGTTTTGCCTTATCACTTTGCTGGATGCTTGTCGCGATCATTGTGACGGTCCTCCGGCGCCATATGCCAAGGCAGCTTTGCTCGGGCACTGCGCTCGAGCTCGGCGATGACCTGTGCTCCGAGCAATAGAATGACGGCGCCTATCTCCAGGCTCAATAACACGACGATGAGGGTTGCAAGGGATCCATAGATGACGTTGACGAAAGAAATGTTGGCGAAATAGTAAACCAGAATGAAGCGGGTGATTTCCCACAGTAGCGCAGCGACGAAGCCGCCTATCAGTGCGCGCATGGGAGAGATACGCACCACCGGCATGATCTTGTAGATGGCGCTGAACAAGCCGAACATGCCGACGAAACTTAGCAGATTGAGCAATGCCTTGGATATTAACGGAGAATGCAGTTCGAACCCGAAAAGCATGAGAAGCAGTTCATTGAAGGCATTGGCGATAGCCACCAGCAGGGTCAGGGCCAGAAGTCCCGAGCCCAGCATTATCATGAATAAATAGGGTAGCAGCACTGATACCCAGACACGTCGATGGGTGGGAATGTTGGGTTGGTGAAAGATCAGGGAAATCGAATCTTCGATCATGCGAAAGGCGAAGGAGCTGAAAAACAGCAGAATCAACGTTCCGACGATACCCACCACGTCTCGAGATTCCAGTAGTGCCCTCACCGCCCCGAGGAGTATGTCGGCGTGGGCCGGGGCCAAATGGCCCGCTTGTATCGAAATGATCCCCAATAGGCGCTGCTCATCGACGACATGCGTCAACAGCACCGATAGCACGGCAAACAAGGGAATGGCCGAGAGCAGTATGTTGTAACCCACGCCTCCGGCGAGCAGGATGCCTCGGTTCTTGAAGAAAGCGGCCAACACTCGGATAGAGAAGCGATACAGCTGGGGCGCGATCACGATCAAACGTTCTTTGCCACGTTCCCGTTTACTCATGTGTCTTCCTAATGTCCATTCGTCGTCCTATCACAGCGAACATGCCCTCATGAGCATAGCCATTGTCTGGCGTATCCACATGCGCTCGACCGTGCGCGATCTTACTTAACAATCCTTCCCGCGGCATCAAAATGACGGCTATGTTATCGCGTCGATTAAAGTTGTCGTCCGGTCTGCCGTTATAGCCTAGGAGCGCCTTTTGAAAAGGTGTCTCCCATGCGCTGTTCAAAGGAATTGCGGCTCGCCACCAACGGAAGAGATCGATGACCGACGACTATACTGGCTATGCCCCAACGCTGGTCGCCTTGTCCTTACTCGTCGCCGTCATCGCGTCGTTGGTAGGGTTTCATCTGGCGGCGCGCGTGCGTGGCAGTCGCGGCCTGGCGCGAAGACTGTGGTGGAGTGGCGGGTCTCTTGTCATGGGGCTTGGCATTTGGTCGACGCATTTCATCGGCACACGTGCCATCTCAGCCACCGCCGACTTGTCGCAGGATCTCTGGCTGACACTGACATCCTTGGCATTTGGTGTCCTGACCTCGGCGCTCGCTTTGGCCATCGTTCAAACGCGCTGGCTGTCCTTGTGCAAGTTGCTGATCGGTGGAAGTGTCATGGGGGTGGGTATCGCCTTCCTGCACTATGTCGGCATCGGTGCCTTGCGTGTCGAAGGTACGGTTTCCTACGATCCGATGCTGTTCATGCTGTCCATCGTGATTGCGGTAAGCGGCTCGATGGGAGCGTTGTGGCTCAGCTTTCGTCTGACACCGGAAAAAAGACGCAAAGTACCGCTGTGGCAAATTAGCTTAAGTGCCTTGATCATGGGTGTGGCGATTGCCGGGATGTTTTATACCGCGGTAGCCGCCGCGCAATTCCCGCAGCAAGACGTTGCTACCGAAATCGGCGCTTCCGCCTCGGACCGGCTAGCCTTCACCATCGCTTTCATGACGATCGGGATCATGCTCATCGTGCTGATTCTGTCGATCCATGATGCCCACCTCTCGTCAGGCAATGCTCGTCTGGCAGCGTCTTTACGCAAGGCCAATTATGAATTGAAAGCGTTGGTGTCGCGGGATCCGCTCACCAGGCTTCCCAATCGTTTGTTGCTCGAGGATCGACTCGATGCATTGTTGACTCGAGGCAAACCTGGGGCAGGGAATGAGTTTGCCGTATTCTTCGTCAATCTGGATCGCTTCAAGACCGTCAACGATTCCCTGGGCCACCATGTCGGTGATGAGTTGATCCAGCAGGTTGCCTCACGGCTGCAGGTCGCAGTGCGCGACTCCGACATGCTTGCGCGGGTTGGCGGGGACGAATTCATCATCGTCAGCGCTGAAAATACCGGCCGTGCACAAAGCGCCAAGATTGCAGAACGTATCATGAGCTCGTTGGGCAAGGCGTTTCAGATCGACAATAATCTCGTGCGTATCACGACCAGCATCGGTATCAGTCTCTATCCGTCCGATGGGCGCGACAAACATGCGCTTATGATTCACGCCGATGCCGCAATGTATTTTGCCAAGGATGCGGGACGCAATAATTTCAAGTTCTTCGAGCCTGGCATGATTTCCGCTACCGAGAGGCGTGCGCGCCTCGAAAATCGATTGCGTGACGCCATCGAAAATGACGCCTTGACCTTGGCCTATCAGCCCAAGGTCAATGTGATCACCGGGGAGATAGCGGGAGTGGAAGCTTTACTGAGATGGCACGATGCAGGGCTTGGCAATGTGCCACCGGACGAGATCATACCCATCGCCGAAGAGAGTGGGCTGATTCTACCGATCGGGGAGTGGGTACTGAAGACCGCCTGCCAACAATCGATGGATTGGCATGCCCAAGGGTATCCACTGCTCAAGATGGCGGTCAATCTGTCCGCCATCCAACTCAACAACAAGAACTTCGTGAGTGTGGTCAAGCGTGTGCTGAGCGAGACGCAGTTGCCGCCGCATTGTCTTGAACTCGAACTCACCGAAAGCGCGATCATGCAGAACCCCGACCGGGCATCGATGATCCTGCTGCGTTTGCGTGAGCTGGGTGTCATGCTTTCCATCGACGACTTTGGCACCGGCTATTCCAATATGGCGCAACTCAAGCGTTTTCCGATTAGCTGCTTGAAGATCGACCGCTCCTTTACCTCAGGGGTGAATTCCGATCTTCAGGATGCCGCCATCGTCAAGGCGGTAGTGGCGTTGGCCCACAGTCTGAACCTGGAGGTCGTCGCCGAAGGCATCGAGACTCCAGAGCAGTTGGCATTCATCCGCGATATCAAGGGCCAGCAGTACCAAGGCTACTTGTGTAGCAAGGCTCTCTCTTCCGACGACTTTCAGGCGTTCCTGCAGAGTCGCTACCCGGTGAATGCTTAATCGTTTCCCGGCCTCGGTCATATCGTCGTAACGCCTTCCCATCCGGCGCCTATTGTCCGTCTCCTTCTATCCTCGATCGTCTATCGGGCACAATGACTGTCTGTTCAGTCTATCAAGAGAGGAGATCGGCCATCATGATCGTCAATTGCGTGGCTTACCAGGAAGGTCGCAAGCTTGGCGACATCAAGACATCCGAAATAGCCGATTACGTGAACCAACCCGATTGTTTTGTCTGGGTGGCATTATGCGATCCCGAACCGCAGGAGTTAGCGACCTTTCAGGAGGTATTCGAGCTGCATGAATTGGCCGTGGAAGATGCGCTGCACGGTCAGCAGCGACCCAAGGTCGAGGAGTATGATGCCGCGCTATTCGTTTTCATGCGCATTCTCGAGGCCAGGGACGATGGGATAGGCGAGGGCGAAGTGTCAGTCTTTGCCGGAGCCAATTATGTGCTCTCGGTTCGCAGTCACACGCATCAGGGCTTTGTCGGGGTGCGTACCCGCTGTGAGCGCGAGCCGCATCTGCTCAAGCAGGGGCCGTCCTTCGTGCTCTATGCCTTGATGGACGCCGTCGTTGATCGTTATTTCCCCATAGTCGACGCCCTGGAGGCGGAGCTTGAAACCATCGAAGAGCAGATCTTCGTCAAGGAGACCGCCCGCACCAATATCGAGCGGCTTTATCAGCTCAAGCGCAAGGCCATGACGCTCAAGCATGCGGTAACGCCTCTTGCCGAAGCAACGGTGCATCTATTCGGTGGTCGCGTCCCGGCATTGTGCGTCAATTCTCAGGAATACTATCGTGATGTCTATGACCACCTGCATCGCATCGAGATGGCGGTGGACACCATTCGCGAGACCATCGTCACTGCCATTCAGGTCAATCTGTCGATGGTGGCCATCGATGAAGGCGAGGTGCACAAGGCACTGGCTGCCTGGGCCGCGATCTTCGCCGTGGCGACGGTGCTGGCGGGCATCTGGGGAATGAACTTCGAGCACATGCCGGAACTTGACTGGAAGCTCGGCTATCCGTTGGCGTTGGGTCTCATGGGGATTGCCTGCGGCGGGCTTTACTATCGTTTTCGCAAGGCAGGCTGGTTATAGCACAAATGTTCGATGAGTGAAATCACACCGCCCAGTAAAGCGAAAATCTGGTGTAGGCTGTATGCTCGATAGGGAAATGTTGTTAATGACCAGTACGCAATACAACAAGGGAGAAACGACTCATGGCAGAATCGTCTAACAAGTCTGGTAACAATAAAGATCAGCCGGGTAAGGCTACTAACGAGTCCGACAAGACCACTGCCGGGCAGAGTAGCAAGGCAAATGAACCCGAGAAGAAGAGTACCCACGATCCTGGTAAAAGCACTGGTAACCAAGAATCCGGTAAAGCCGCGACGACAGGTAAGCAGGGCGATGTGAAGGCCAATGCACAGAAGGACGCTGCCGCGGCAGCAGCTACCGACAAGAGTAGTGGCGGATCAGGCAAAATCTCCGATACACACACTGATTCGCAGAAAGACACAGCAGCGTCCAGCAGTAATTACGCGGCCTCTGATAAAGATGCCACTGGCTCCACCAGCGGAGCGGGCAAGGACGCCACTGACAGTGCCGGTAGCAAAAGCACTACTGCATCACAGAAAAGCACCAGCAGTGCGAGTCATGCTTCTGGCGGGTCCAGCACGGGTACCAGCAGACCCGGCGGTGGGGGTTCCGGCGGGGGCGGTATGGGTGGCGGCACTGGATCCGGCAGCGGAGGGGGCAGTAAAGGAAGCCCTTTCAAGGACAACCGTGTCCGTGCCGTGGTCATCGTCGCCGTGCTCGCGGTCATCGTCGCCATCTTCATTGCCTCCAACGCCAGCAGCCAGCGGGAGCAATGGAATAGTGAGCGGGATGCGTTCGAGGATCGAATCGCAACGCTTGAAAGCAATAACGATGCGCTGCGTGAACGCAACGCTGAGTTCGAGCAAGCCTATGCCAGCGTCGAGGAAGCCGAGGCTGAACGACTGGAGCTGGAAGATCAGATCAACAAGACCCAGGAGCAGCTATCCCAACTGCAATCGGAAGTCGAGCAATTCGAGCAACAGTCCAAGCAGAAAGAGCAGCAGGCTCAGCAGGTCGCCAGTAAACTCGAATCCGTACAGAGTGAGATGGATCAGGCCCAGGCCAAGCTCGATGATATCAACCAGCAGCGTCAGTCGGCCCAGGAAGAGCTTTCCTCTACTAAATCCGAGCTGAAAAAGGCCCAGGATCAAATCGCCAAGGCGGAAGGCCGTAATGCCGAGCTCGAAGAGAAGATCAACAACCGTAACGAGCGTCTAGAGAGTCTGGGTCAACAAGTCGATGATCGTGAGACGGAACTTGCCGACATTCAAGGGCAGACTGCGACCGCTAAAGAGAATCTTCAGCAGGTTCAGAAGTCACTCAGCGAAGCACAGAAGCGTCAGAAAACCCTGGCATCAAAAGTGGAATCCGCGCAGTCGCGTTCTGACGAGCTACAGTCGCAGATCCAGACCCGTAACCAGCGTTTGAATGAACTGCAGATGCTTATCGCTGATGTACAACAGCAATTGTCGCGCATTCAGGATATGAAGTCGTCGTTGTCCGAGCTGTCGCAGAGTGTCGAATCGGTCCAGCAGAAGGGCGGAGACAGCCAGCAAAAGGGCGGTCAGCAAAAAGGCGTCCAGCAAGGTAACGAACAGAAGAACGGCCAATCCTCGCAGGACCAAAAGGACCAGCAACAAAAGGATCAACAGAAGCAGCAGAAAGAACAGGAACAGAAAGAGAAGCAAAAGCAAGAAGAGCAGCAGAATAAGCAACAGCAATCCTCTGGCGAGCAGCAGCAAAGCGTCAGCTAGACTGTGAGCTTGAGTTGGCGATAGCCGGCCAACGCTGCAATCAAGAAACCGACCGGTCCTCAAGCCGGTCGGTTTTTTTATGGTGATAATTCATGGCACGGCGATTTATCTCTTTAACGGCTAAAGTGAGGTCACGCCAGTAACCATTATTTGGGAGTCACGAACCATGGACTTCAACGACTATCGACTCACGCTTCGTCAGCATATGGCCGGCAAGGAATGCCCCTTTCCCGAGGCCGAGTTCCAGCGTCGCCGCCGTGCCGTGCTCGAGGCCATGGAAACGGCGAATCTGGATGCGCTGCTCCTTACGGCGCCGGCGGACATCTTCTATCTCACCGGTTACAGCACTTTCGAGGTCTCGGTGCATACCGCTCTGGTATTCACAGGGGATCATCTGGTGCTCCAGGTGCCCTCCATCGAAACCGGGCCGGCGGTGGCCTGCACCCATGTCGAGGATATTCGTGGTTATCGCTGGGAAAACGTCGATGACATTCTCGAGCCATTGACGGAGGCCCTGCACGAGGCAGGCACTCATGTCGGGGTAGACCCCTGGCACGGCTCGCTGCGTCATGGTGTCATGAGCGGTATCCAATGGCGGTTGCCTGATCATCGCTTCAGCGATGCCGCCGGCCTTTTGCAGGGGATTCGGATCGTCAAATCCGCGGCGGAACTCGAGTGTCTGACCGAAAGTGCCCGAATCACCGGCTTGGGTATCGAGGCGGCAGCGAAGGCGGTGCGTGTCGGAGCTACCGATAGCGAGATCGCCGGTGTCGGTGCCCAGGCATTGCATGCCGCCGGCAGCGAATTCATGAGCATGCAGCCGATCGTGGTCACCGGGCCACGCAGCGCGGTGATTCATCTCAATCACCAGCGCCGGCCAATCGCCCAGGGCGAGCCGGTGTTCCTCGAGTTCGGTTCGGCATGGCAACGCTACACCGCACCGATGATGCGTACCGTGATTGCCGGGGAGCCAACGCCACGCATGCACAAGGTGTTCGATACCTGTCGCCGCATCTTTGATGCCATGCTCGAGGAGATGAGGCCGGGGAAGAGTTTCGACGCCGCAGCGCGAGCCGCCGAACAGGCCCTGTCACCATTGGCGTCGGACGTATTTCACTCTGGCGTATTCGGCTACGCAGTGGGCGCTCAGTTCCCCCCCTCCTGGGTCGAGGGCTCGGGCTTCATCGCCCGGGGGCAGCACCGCCTGTTTGAAGAGAATATGGTCTTTCACCTGCCGCTGTGTCTGCGCATCCCCGGTGAGTGGGGCATCGGTTGCAGCGACACCGTACGGGTGACCGAGAGCGGGGGCGTGCCGCTGACCGACAACCCCTGGTCACTGGCTGACGACCCCTGAAGAAGTTGACTGGAACGCTTGGTTATTGCCCGTTTTCACGGGTTATACTGCAGGCATGCAAAGTGTCGTCAGCGCGGCACGATTGACGATTTAGATAAAGGAGTGAGATGTGATCGAAGGAGTCAAACATATCGTTGCCGTCGCCTCGGGCAAAGGCGGCGTGGGCAAGTCCACCGTGACCGCCAACCTGGCCCTGGCCATGGCGGCGGAAGGCTATCGCGTAGGGCTCCTGGATGCGGATATCTACGGTCCCAGCCAGGCACAGATGCTGGGAATCGGTCAGGGCGTACGCCCCCAGGCGGCGGGTGAAAACAGCTTCAAGCCCTTGGAAGCGCATGGCATCAAGGCGATGTCCATGGCGTTCATGGTCGATATCACCGAACCCATGGTCTGGCGGGGCCCGATGGTGGCCGGTGCCTTCCAGCAACTGCTCAACCAGACCGACTGGGGCGAGCTGGACTATCTGTTCATCGACATGCCGCCGGGCACCGGCGACATCCAGTTGACCCTGGCCCAGAAGGTGCCGGTGTCCGGAGCGGTGATCGTGACCACGCCCCAGGACATCGCGCTGCTCGATGCACGTAAGGGCATCGAGATGTTCCGCAAGGTCAACGTGCCGGTATTGGGGATAGTGGAGAACATGAGCCTGCATATATGCTCCAGTTGCGGCCATCAGGAACCCATTTTCGGTGAAGGCGGCGGCGAGCGTATTGCCGACCAATACGGCACCTCGCTGCTGGGCAAACTGCCATTGGAACTCGCCATCCGCGAACAGGCCGATGGCGGCAAGCCGACGGTGGTGGCCGAGCCGGAAGGTGAGGTAACGGCTATTTTCCGCAGCATTGTGAGATCCGTGGTTGAAGGCGTCGAAAGCCAGAGTGAAGAAGGGCCGAGTATTTCTTTTGGCGACTAGTTTCAGCCGAAAACTCGCTGCGCTCGACCATGCCGCGTTAAAAATCGACTCAAGATACTCATTTACTCCGTGTAAACTCCGTCCTTTCGTCGATTTTTGCCTTGCCTGGTCATCGCTCTCAGACTTTTCGTACTGAAACCTCCAGCGTCTCCAGTGAGTCCAGGTTTCTATACACGCTAAGGGCCGTTATGATACGGCCCTTATTTTATGATTGCGTGAATCTCAAGGACGCCCAAATGAGTATCAAATCCGACAAGTGGATTCGCCGTATGGCCGAAAGCGACGGCATGATCGAACCCTTCGAGGCTGATCAGGTCCGCCACGTCAATGGCCAGAGGGTGATCTCCTACGGGACGTCCAGTTACGGCTACGATGTGCGCTGCGCGGATGAGTTCAAGGTGTTCACCAACATTCACTCGGCGGTGGTGGACCCCAAGGGCTTCGATGAAAAGAGCTTCGTCGATATCAAGGGCGATGTCTGTGTGATCCCCCCCAACTCCTTCGCCCTGGCGCGTACCGTGGAGTATTTCCGTATTCCCCGCAGCGTGCTGACCATCTGCCTGGGTAAATCGACCTACGCGCGTTGCGGGATCATCGTCAACGTGACCCCGCTGGAGCCGGAATGGGAAGGGCACGTGACCCTGGAGTTCTCCAATACCACCAATCTGCCGGCGCGTATCTACGCCAACGAGGGCGTGGCGCAGATGCTGTTCCTGGAGTCCGACGAGATCTGCGATATCTCCTACAAGGATCGCGGCGGCAAGTACATGGGGCAGCGGGGAGTGACTTTGCCCCGCACCTGAGAGCCTGGTTTCGCCATCCTTCGTAACGATCGTGAACAGGTTCTACCGCGCATGGCAATCTCGTCTATGCTGAGATGAAACAGCGTTTCTTCACCATGAGCATTGCCAATGACCAAATTGCTATCTTGCCGCCTCGGCCGCGGTTATCTTTTGGCCTTGGGCCTGGGCCTGACGTCGCTGCCCGCCGGGGCCTATTCCGAGCTGATCGTGTTCGGTGACAGCCTCAGCGACTCGGGGCAGTTTCCCGACATCGAGCGACTCCTGCTGGGTGAGCCCGGCAGCCTGCGCTTCACCAATCGGGAAAGTCCGTATCGGCCGCCGGCGGCCTATGGTGAGGTCAGTACTCAACGTCTGGCCGAGGCATTGGATCTTGCCCCTTTGCTGCCTTCCACTTCGATCCTGCGCGCGCAACTCGGGCTGCCGGACGGCAACAATTACGCCACCGGTGGCTATACCACCCGGGATATTCTCGCCTCCATCACCCAGCCGGGTGGCTCGGTGGTTGAGGTGCCGAATCTGACGCCGACACTCGTGGCATTATTGGCTGCGCTGGGAATCGACACCTCGCGAAGCCGGAATGGTTATCTGGTCAATGCCGGGACAGCAGACCCGGAAGCGCTCTATTACATCAACGGCGGTGGCAATGACTTCTTCGATGGTTTGGTCACCGACCCTACTACCGCATCGGCAGCGGGAAATAGGCTGGCAGATGGTGTCGAGGCATTGGTCGCCGCCGGTGCCCGGACGATCGTGGTCTCCAATGTGCCGGATGTCGGCGCTACGCCTGTGGGGTTGCAAAGTGGGCAGCGTCAGGGGTTTGCCGCGTTGAGTGGAGTCTATAACCAGGCACTGGGAGAGCGGCTGGCGCGCTTCGATGGGCAGGTGGATATCATTCGTCTCAACATCAGTGCCCTGTTCGACGAGGTGGTGGCCGAGCCGGCGGATTTTGGTCTGGCAACCGATGTGGCGCTCACCGGTGTCTGCTTCAGCGATCCGAGCTGCGAGTCCGAGGCCTTTGGCCTGAACTCCGCCAATCCCGACTCCGGCAAGTTGCTGTTCAACGATACGGTACATCCGACCACGGCGGGCCAGCAGATCGTGGCGGACTACACCTACGCTCTGATCGAGGCGCCGCAGATTCTGTCCTTGGCCGGGGAATTGACCACCGGCGCTCTGAATGCGCAGCAGCGGGCTATCGGTAATGAACTGCGTCCCGGCATGCAAAGCGATGACGTGCGGGTCTTCGCCCAGGGCGATTATCGATACGATCAGCCCGAGGCTTTCGATGCGGATGGTCGGCCGGAGTCGTCTCAGAGCGGTGCAGGCGTGGGTGCCGTGGTACCTGTCGGGTTGGGGTGGCTCGGGGCGGCCGTCACTCAGCGTCAGGCAGACATGGATGATCCCGGGAATTTCGATCTCGATGGTCAGGCATTCAGCATCTTTGCTCGTCAGCACTTGGGTCGGGTCGGCGTACAGGCCATCGTCAGCGGCGGCGACTTCGATCTCGATCTGCGCCGTCAGATCACCCTGGGGTCAGCCGAGCGTACCCTGAGGGGTGATGCGGATGCCGGCGGTTGGTCGGCAGAGCTGCGTCTCGATTATCGTCTCACCGCCGCGGATTCTCCCTGGTATACCGCGCCGTTCGTCGCCTATCGGCATAGCGAAGCCGAAGTCGATGGTTATACGGAGCAGGGTTCAAAAGCCAACGCGCTGATCGTCTCGGATCAGGATATCGAGGATCGCCAATGGGAGGCGGGCTTGATGCTGGATCGTGGCCTCGAAGGCGGTATCGGTTTCTACGGTGAGTTTGCCTGGGGCCGATATCTGGAGGAAGAGCGTGACGGTGCCGAGGTGCGATTGGCATCGCTGCCCACCAATCGCTGGTCCGGCGAGACCCGCAAGCGGGAGGATGACAATTACCTGCGTGCCGACGCCGGCCTGCGTGTTCAGGTGGGCGATGCACGGTTCAGCGTTGGGGGCGGCGCCCAGGGCTGGGATGAGTGGTCACCGTATATGCATGTCGGCGCCGGCTTCGTTTTCTAAGAGCCTGCACATGATCTACTACGCCTTGTCTCGCCGCCGCTCGTGACGATCATGAACGGGCTCTATGCTTTGACTGATCGAGTAAGTTCGTTTTTTACTTGTCGTTTTTCGATTTGGCACTGCGGTCATCGTTGCGATGTTCGATGGTATCGGCGTAGCCGTCGAGAAACGGCTGTTCGGCCGGGTCGAGACGATCCATGCCGCAGACAATACGATGCCAGTAAGGATAAAGCGGGGCGGGACGTGTGGCTTGCTCCAGTCGCTGGGATTCTTCCTCGCTGAGTTCCAACGCCGTTGCGGCGAGATTATCGCGCAGGTGTTCCTCGCTACGAGCACCGACGATCAGCGAGGTGACCCCGGGCCGATCCATCAGCCAGGCCAGACAGACCCGGGCCGGCGAGCAGTCATGGGCTTCGCCGATGGCAAACAACTCCTCGATGATGTCGAAGGCCCGTTCCATGTCATGGATGTAAGGTTCCGGCCAGCCATCCCCCTGGCGCGTATTCGATGGCGTGTCTTGCCCGCGGCGCACCTTGCCGGTCAAGAAGCCTTCGCCCATGGGGCCCCAGATCAAGGAGCCAATATTCTGATCCAGTGCCAGGGGCATTAGCTCGTATTCCGCCTCCCGGGATTCGGGGGTGTAATAAATCTGCTGGCTGACCGGTTTGATGAAATGATGTGTTTCGGCCTTGCCGAGCATCTTCATCATTTGCCAGCCGCTGTAATTCGAGGTGCCGTAATAGCGTATCTTGCCGCTGGTGACGAGATGATGCATCGCCTCCAGGGTTTCTTCGATTGGCGTGACCCCGTCCCAGTTGTGCAACTGATAAAGATCGAGGTGATCCGTGCCGAGACGCTTGAGGCTGGCCTCGACGGCGCGGATCAGATGATAGCGTGATGCACCGGTGGCATTGGGGTCTTCCCCGAGCGGGCTGCGCCCCTTGCTGGCGAGAATGACATCATGACGCTTGTCGCCCAACGCCTTGCCGGTAACCTCTTCGGACACGCCCAGGGAATAAAGATCCGCGGTATCAACGATGTTGACTCCCGCCTCGAAGGCAATATCGAGGAGTTTTCTGGCCTGATCGACATCGACCTTTCCGACTCTTTCAAATCCATTGGCACCACCAAACGGTGCGGTACCCAGTGCCATCGTCGAGACCATCAGGCCTGAATTGCCAAGAGGGCGATATTCCATATCGTGATTCTCCTTTTGTTGGCCTTGCCAGCTTTATCAGAGGCATGAGTGTAGGGGCGCTCCAGGGGAATCGAGGAGATCACCAATAAGAAGTGCGCTCTACGACTCTAGTCTGCTTGAAGGTCTTCATCCAACTCTTCTGCAGCATCTTCGTGAGAAAGCCGCATACCCTGAGGCGGTAGCGCCATGCCGTCCAGAGTCGGACCGTCGGGACCGAGTTGCAGGCGGCCTTCAAGGAACCAGCGTACGGCGATGGGGTAAATCAAATGCTCCCGGGCGTGAATCTTCTCGACTATCTCTTCCTCGCTATCGCCGGGACGAATCTTCAGCGCGGCCTGTATCACCACCGGCCCGCCGTCGAGCTCCTCGGTGACGAAGTGCACGCTGGCGCCGTGTTCTTCACCGCCATCCGCCAGAACCCGCTTGTGGGTGTTGAGGCCCTGGTAGGCGGGCAGCAGCGACGGGTGGATATTGAGCAGGCGACCGTAGAAGCGGTTGACGACGATCGGCGAGAGAATGCGCATGAAACCCGCCAGCACGACGAGATCCGGCTCGTGGCGCTCGATGACCTTGATCAGCGCGCCATCGAAGGCTTCGCGGCTATCGTATTCGTGATGAGGCAATGCCACGGCATCAATCCCCGCGTCCCGGGCGCGTTTCAGGCCGTGTGCATCGACCTTGTTGGAAATCACCGCGACGATCTCGCCGCCCAGCTCGTCGAAGGACTGGGCATCGATCAGCGCCTGCAGATTGCTGCCGTTGCCGGAGATCAGCACCACCACGCGCCGCGCATCGGCTTTTTCGGCCTCGAAATCGTTGAGAGTGTCGCTGGTCGAATGCATATCGCTCATCCTTCGAGGTTCTCCAGGCGTACCTGCTCTTCCGCATTCTTGCCCGATCCTTCCCGGGAGACGATCTCACCCAGACGAACCACCTGCTCGCCGGCGGCTTCCAGGTGGCGCTGGGCGGCCTCGGCCTGGGCAGCGGGAACCACCACGATCATGCCGATGCCGCAGTTGAGCACCCGGTACATCTCGCGTTCGGCGATATTGCCCTGGCGTTGCAGCCAGTCGAATACCTTTGGGCGCTGCCAGGCACTCACATCGATACGCGCGGTCAGATGGTCCGGCAGTACCCGGGGCACGTTTTCGAGCAGACCGCCACCGGTGATGTGCGAGAGTGCATGCACCTCGATATCGCTGTCCCGGATCAAGGAAAGCAGCGGCTGGACATAGATGCGGGTCGGGGCGAGCAGAGCGTCGCCCAAGGATTGGCCGTCCAGATCGGTCTCGAGGTCGGCGCCGCTGACTTCCAGCACCTTGCGAATCAGGGAATAGCCGTTTGAGTGAGGGCCGGAGGAGGTCAGACCCAGAATCACGTCGCCTTCGGCTACCTTGCTACCGTCCAGAATTTCCGATTTTTCGACCACGCCGACACAGAAGCCTGCCAAGTCATAGTCGCTACCCGCGTACATGCCCGGCATCTCGGCGGTTTCGCCACCGACCAGGGCGCAACCGGCCTGCACACAGCCCTCACCGATGCCGGCCACCACGTCCGCGGCGATATCCACATCGAGCTTGCCCGTGGCATAGTAGTCGAGGAATTGCAGCGGCTCGGCGCCGGCGACCACCAGATCGTTGACGCACATGGCGACTAGATCGATGCCGATGGTGTCGTGACGATTCAAGTCCATGGCCAGGCGCAGCTTGGTGCCCACGCCGTCGGTACCGGTGACCAGTACCGGCTCGCGGTAACCGCTGGGCAGGGCGCAGAGCGCTCCGAATCCGCCGAGTCCGCCCATCACTTCCGGGCGGCTGGTACGCTTGGCGACCCCTTTGATGCGTTCGACCAGGGCGTTACCGGCGTCGATGTCCACGCCGGCATCCTTGTAGCTCAACGAGGAGGATTGGGGGGTGTCGGAGGCGCTAGAGGTCATGGCAGGTCCTGAGATCGATCGCCATCATGAATGGGCCGTCATGAATGGCTTAGGGGCTGGTGAAGATAAGCGCGGGCATTGTAGCATCGCGCCTGCCAGGCTGCATGGGGGCAGGGGGGCATACCCGTTATTTAGGCACGTTCTTTAGGAAGCCGTAATGTCGCGAGTACACATCTGGCTCTTGCTGGGGCTGGCCGCCATGATCTGGCTGCTGGTGTTGCTGGAACCGATTCTGATGCCGTTCTTCATCAGCATGATTCTTGCCTATCTGGGCGATCCACTGACGGATCGATTGGAGGCCAAGGGGCTCTCGCGGCGTTGGTCGGTGAGCGTGGTGTTCCTGGTGCTGACGTTGACGTTGACGCTTGCCGTTCTGGTGCTGGTGCCTTTGCTCGGTCGACAGCTCGGACAGCTGATAGAAGCGTTGCCCCGGGTCTTCACCTGGGTACAGATGACCCTTTTACCCTGGGTACAGTCCTTGACCGGTGTGGATTTGTCGACAGATTTCGATCAGTTACGTCAGACATTGATGGCCAATTGGCGTGAGACCAGCACCTTTGCTGCCGCTCTATTGGCTCAAGTCTCTCGTTCCGGATTGGCGTTCATGCTCTGGATTGCGAATCTGGCACTGATTCCCGTCGTCACGTTCTATCTGCTGTTGGATTGGGATCATCTCAAGCGACGCATCCGGGATCTGCTGCCGCGACGTTACGAACCGACCATCACGCATCTGGCCGTTCAGTGCGACGAGGTGCTGTCGGCCTTTCTGCGCGGACAACTGCTGGTCATGCTCAGCTTGGGTATCGTCTACGCAGTGGGGCTGACCGTGATCGGCATCCAGTTCGGGGTATTGATCGGTCTGATGGCGGGGTTGGCCAGCATCGTGCCTTATCTTGGTGTGATCGTGGGGTTAGTGGTCGCGGCGGTGGTCGCATTCTTTCAGTATGGCGATGTACTGCACCTGGTCGGTGTCGGGGTGGTGTTCGCCATCGGTCAGATGCTCGAGGGCATGGTGCTACAACCTCTGTTGCTCGGCGACAAGATCGGCTTGCATCCGGTCGCGGTCATCTTCGCGGTACTCGCTGGCGGTCAACTCTTCGGCTTTACCGGTATACTGCTCGCCTTGCCGGTCGCTGCGGTGATCATGGTGCTGTTGAGATACTTGCATGATCGCTATAAAAGCAGCAGCTTGTATGAGAGTCCAGTATCCCACAACGGCGACGAGGATATCTGATGGTGAGCGGTCCCACACAGCTTCCCTTGGGTATTGGTTTACGCGACGACGCCACCTTTGCCAATTTTCTACCTCGGGATAATGAAACTGCCGTAGTCACCTTGCAGCAGCAATCCGAGCCTGGGGGTGAATCCTTCGTCTATTTATGGGGGGGCTCTGGGTCAGGTCGCAGCCACCTGCTGCAGGCGGCCTGTCATGCAGCCAGCGCCCAAGATCAACGCGCACTCTATCTTCCCTTGAACGATCTGGGGCACTTTCCTCCACACATGCTAGAGGACATCGAGCGGCTCGATCTCGTGGCGATCGATGACATCGATCGAGTAATCGGGCGCGAGCGCTGGGAAGAGGCGCTGTTTCACGGCTTCAACCGTCTGCGGGATGCCAACAAGCGCCTGGTGATCGGAGCATCCGTCGCCCCGCGTCAACTGAACGTGGCGCTTGCGGACCTCGCCTCGCGGTTGAGTTGGGGCATGACTTTTCACTTACAGCGTCTCGATGACCAGGGGCGTTTCGAGGCATTGCAATTGCGCGCTCTTGGTCGGGGAATGCAGCTTTCCGACGAAGTCACGCGCTACATCCTGCATCGTGGCCCGCGCCGTCTGGATGAACTTTTCGAACTGCTCGAGCGGCTCGATCGGATTTCGCTTTCCGCACAGCGTAAAGTGACGATTCCCTTCGTCAAGCAGACGCTGGGATGGTAGCCCTCACTCGCCGTTCAGTGTGGCGAGAATCTGCCGATTTCCGCCCTGATCGCGATGTTCTCCCAGCCAGATGCCTTGCCAGGTACCCAAGGCCAGGCGGCCATTGCTGACGGCGATGGTCAATTGTGTTCCGAACAGGCTGGCGGCGATATGGGCCGGCATGTCATCGGGCCCTTCCGACGTATGGCGAAAATAGGGCAGATCACCCGGTACCCGATCCCGCAGGAAGGCATCCATGTCGTGGCGAACGTCGGGATCGGCGTTTTCGTTCAAGCTTAGTGATGCCGAGGTATGCAGCAGTTGCAGATGCAGCAGGCCGATATCCAGCTCCGCCAATTGTGGCAGAGCGTTATCGATCTCTTGAGTGATCAAGTGAAAGCCTCGTTCCCGAGGCTTTATAGAAATCTGCTGTTGAGTCCACATGGTGCGCGCTCCCCCAGTGTGTCCGTTCTATTTGGAAAGCTCTATCTGGAAAGCTCAATTGTCGCGTTTTCACCCTTGCCGAGACGGACCTGATTGATGATGACCCGGCGTGTGTCATCCGATTGACCGACCCGTCCGGCGACATAAAAGACCCCGGCGGGTAGACCGGTAATCTTGAAATAGCCCTTGTCATCGGTCTTGGCATAGTGGGTATAGGCCTGCGCGCGCGGGTCCGCGGGTTCGATATAGCCGCCGGCCAGGGCGACTTCCGCCGCCTCGGCGGAATAGCTGGTCGCCGGGGCGGCTGATACCGTCTCACCGGCACCATAAACGATGCCGCTCGAAGTGCGAACGAACAGCTGCCCCGAAATCGAGGCCGTGCCGTTTTTATCCAGCTTGGCATACTCCTGCTCGGGAAAGGCGACCTTGCGCTCGACCCGCTCGGGAGGCGGCTCCGTACGATCCTCGATTTCCGGCGGTCCGGTATCCGGCCCTCGACCGACGAACTGACACCCCACCAGCAACAGCCCCATCAACCCGATGGCGATCCATCTGCCCATATCGTTCTCCCTCGTATCAATTTGCGATCGGATGTCGAGTCCAGTCCAGCGCGGCCCAATCACACCACCAACGTCGTCCTGCAATCAAGGATAGTCAATGTCATCCTTGAAAATATGGCAATCCGGCGCAAGGCTCTAGTAATGGATGCATCGCTTTTCACTCGACAGGAGGACGTCACATGAGCGATACCCGCATTGAACGCGACAGCATGGGTGAACTCGAGGTGCCTGCTCGGGCGCTCTACGGAGCTCAGACCCAGCGCGCGGTGAACAACTTCCCGATCAGCGGCCAACCCATGCCGGCGGCTTTCATCCAGGCGATCGCGCGTATCAAGCTGGCGGCGGCGCAGGTCAATCAGGATCTCGAGCTACTCGACGAACTGCGAGCCAAGGCAATCGTCAAGGCGGCCCAGGCGCTCATCGACGGGGAATACGCGGATCAGTTTCCCATCGATGTGTTCCAGACCGGTTCCGGCACCTCGAGCAACATGAACGTCAATGAGGTGATCGCTCATCTGGCCTCCAGGGATGATCTCGAGATTGGCCCTAACGATCACGTCAACATGGGGCAGTCGAGTAACGATGTGGTGCCCACGGCGATTCATCTGGCCGCAGCCCTGGAAGTCAAGGATCAGCTGTTACCGGCCCTCGAGCAGTTGAAGAGCACCATTGAGCGCAAGGCCGGTGAGCTGGACGAGGTGGTCAAGACCGGGCGCACCCACTTGATGGATGCCATGCCGATTCGAATGAGCCAGGAATTGGGTGGCTGGGCCAGTCAGGTAGGCCAGGCCATCGAGCGCTTGCAGGATGGTCAACGGCGGCTATCGCGTCTGGCCCAGGGGGGCACCGCGGTAGGCACCGGCATCAATGCCCATCCCGAGTTCGCCGAACGCATGGCCAAGGCGTTGAGCGAGCAGACCGGTTTGTCGTTGCGCCCCAATGACAGCTTCTTTGCCAGTCTCGGCTCCCAGGATGCCGCGGTGGAGCTCTCCGGGCATCTACGCACCTACGCTTGTGCAGTCATGAAAATCAGCAACGACCTGCGCTGGATGAACTCCGGTCCCCTGGCGGGGTTGGGTGAAATTGAACTCAAGGCATTGCAGCCGGGCAGTTCGATCATGCCGGGCAAGGTCAATCCGGTGATTCCCGAGGCCGCCGCGCAAGCCGCCGCTCAGGTCATCGGGCTCGACAGCGCCATTGCCGTGGCCGGGCAGAGCGGTAATTTCCAACTCAACGTCATGCTGCCGCTGATCGCCCACAATCTGCTGACGTCGATCACCTTGATGACCAATGTCAGCAAGCTACTGGCGGATCCTGCCATCGCCACGTTCCAGGTACGCCGCGACAACATCGAGTCGCCGCTGTCCCGCAATCCGATTCTGGTGACGGCCCTCAATTCGGTGATCGGCTACGATGCCGCCGCCGCCGTGGCCAAGAAGGCCTACCAGGCAGGGCGGCCGATTCTCGATGTGGCGGAAGAGGAGACGGATCTAAAGCGTGATGAGCTAGAACGCCTGCTCGACCCGGATCAACTGACCCGGGGCGGCATTCCGGAGTGATCGACCGGGCTAGGTGGTGGTGCAGCCTGGCTCAGGCTTCGCCATCGCCCTTGTTGCTTGCCTCCTCGATGGTCTCCTGGGCGTCGCGCCGGTCGTCTTCGTCGGCCACCGGTGGTTCGTTCTCGTCCGCCTGAGCGGGTTGGTAGCTTAACGTGGCTAGAATCGGGAAATGATCGGAGCCAAAGCCATCCAGGCGCTTCATGTCGACCAGCAGAAAATGATCGCTGATGAAGATGTGATCCAGCGGCCAGCGCAGAAAGGGATACTTGGCGTGAAAGGTGCTGAACATGCCTCGGCCGCGACGCGGGTCGAGCATGTGGCTGACACGACAGAAGCGGCGTGTGGTCCCGGACCAGGCGACGTCGTTGAGATCTCCGGCGACCAGGGTCGGCTGATGTGCGGATTGCTTGATACCCTTGCCAACCAGGAGCAGTTCGCCATCGCGCCAAAGTGATACGTCGCTCTCGCTAGGCGCCGGGGGGCGTGGATGCACCGCGTGCAGGCGTATGCGCGTCCCGCAGGGCATGGGTAACCAGGTATGGATCGAGGGAATGTCGCTTTGAATCAGCCATTTGACCTCGGTGTCCTCGAGTGGAATGCGCGAGAACATATGCATGCCGTACAGATTGTCCAGAGGGATCTTGACGCTGTAGGGCCATTCTTGATGCAGGGAGTGTTCGAGTTGTACGCCCCACCAGGCATCGGATTCCAGGGTCAGCACCACGTCGGGCTGATGTTCGTGGATCTGGCGAAGAAGCCCTTGGGCATTGCGATTGGGAGTGAGCACGTTGGAAACCAGCAAGGTGACGTTTCGTCGCTCACTGTCCTGTCCGATACGCTTGACCTGTGTCGGCCACAGCGGTGTCCAAGGCAGGATATAACCTCCCTGAATGAGTGCGACCAATCCACAGGCCGTCACCGACAGCCAGCGCCATTCGGCGTCGCCCCAGAGGCCTTGGACGATACCGACGGCAATGGCCAGACACGCCAATTGCAGACGTGGAAAATCCAGGCTGCGCACGGTCCAATGGTGCAAGGGTAGGAAAGGGAGCAGAGTCGCGATCAGCAGGGTAGCTGCCGCGATTCCCAGTATGATGTCGAGCATTGAGTTCTCCTGACAAGGCGAGTTTCCCCTCGCACGCAAATTGTTATTGCTTGCTTGCTCGACATGGTGCCATTCAAGGGGGTGCGAATCATCACAAACCTTTGGCCTTGCCAGAACCGCTCTCTTACGCTATCTGCGGGTATACCCTGTTTGCCATGTAGTCCTTCAGGCGTTGGCGCTGAGCGTCATCCAGCCGTAATCCGAGCTTGGTGCGTCGCCATAGAATGTCGTCCGCCTCGTGGGCCCATTCGTTTTCGATAAGATAATCCACTTCGCGCCGCGTCAAACCGCCACCGAACGCTTCACCGAGATCTTCATTCCTGCGACAACCTTCGACAAACTCGAGACACAAGCTACCGTAACTCGAGGCAAAGCGTCGTGCGCGCTTCTCGCCCAGGTAGGGATAATCGCGTAACAAGCGCCGAGTAAAGTCTGCTTGAGTATCGATATCTCCTCCCGGTAGCAGTGCGCGCGCCGTCCAGGGGTTACCCATGGCCGGTAGCATGGGGCTGAGTTCTTCCAGAACCGCCTCGGCCAGCTTGCGATACGTTGTGATCTTGCCACCGAACACTGACAACAGCGGTGCGCCCTGACGGTCCAGGTCCAGGGTGTAATCCCGGGTCATCGCCGAAGGTTCGGCGGATTCGTCATCGCACAGGGGGCGTACGCCGGAGAAGCGGGTCACCACGTCGCTGCTGTGGAGCTGAATCTTGAAATGCGCATTGACCACGTCGAGGATATAGGCGATCTCATCATCGCTTGCCTTGACTGCCGAGGGATCGCCCGTGTAGCGCACGTCGGTGGTGCCGAGCAGGCTGAAATCGTTTTCATAGGGCAATACGAAAACGATGCGACCATCCTTGTTCTGGAGGATGTAGGCGCGTTCATCGGTATTGATGCGTGGCACGACGACATGACTGCCTTGAATCATGCGAATGCCGTAACGGGATGGGCGCTGAACCTGATCGCGAATGAAGCTTTCCACCCAGGGACCAGCGGCGTTGACCAGCGTTCGTGCCCGGCGCTCGAAGCGTTCGCCGCTGACCGTATCCTCAAGCGTCAAACGCCATTGGCCCTGCTCGTCTTTCGCCCCGATACAGCGGGTTCGCACCAGAATCTCGGCGCCCTTTTCCCGGGCTTGCATGGCATTCAAGACCACCAGTCGCGCATCGTCGACCCAGCAGTCCGAATATTCGAAGCCGCGTTTGATTTCCGGTACCAGCGGACTGGTGTCGTCGAAGCGTAGACCGCTGGAGCCGGCCAGGCTGTCGCGCTTGCCCAGGTGATCGTAAAGGAACAGCCCCGCGCGAATCATCCAGGCGGGGCGCAGGTGAGGCTGATGGGGAAGGATGAAGCGCAGCGGCCAGACGATATGTGGTGCTTTTTTCAGCAGCACCTCCCGTTCACGTAGTGCTTCACGCACCAGGCGGAACTCGTAATGCTCCAGGTAGCGCAACCCACCGTGGATCAGTTTGCTACTGGCGGAGGAGGTGGCTTGGGCCAGATCGGCTTGTTCACACAGGCCGACATTCAAGCCGCGCCCGGCAGCATCATTGGCGATACCGGTCCCGTTGATGCCACCACCGACGACGAAAAGGTCGAGTAGCGCGTCCTGCTGTTCATGTTGTACTCCGGCCATGATCCGCTCCGCGTGAATGTCGCCCATGCTCGCAGGGCGAGTCGACGACAATTCGAGTTATGTTCGTTATCGAAAGTAATTAAATATTAAACGAACATCAAGCGCAAAGATGTGCTTTCGCATGAACTGCCTGATTAGACAATGCGTTACGGATGATTTGAACTATGACGTAAGTGCGAAGGGCTCTAAAGTGAAGGTGCGTTCTCGGCGATATACAAAGCGACATCGTTCGCCTCGATCAGATGCAGGATGCTGTCCGGAGGTTGACGATCCGTGAACAGCGCATCGATCTGTGCGATGTTGCCCTGGCGGACCACCGCATTGCGGCGGAACTTGGAATTGTCCGCCAGCAGAAAGACCTGGCGGGAATTGGCGATGATGGCTTGAGCGACACGTACCTCCTGATAGTCGAACTCGAGCAGCGAGCCATCTTCATCGATGCCGCTGATACCGATGATGCCGTAATCCACCTTGAACTGATGGATGAAGTCGATAGTCGCCTCGCCAATGATGCCCCCGTCCCTGGAACGCACCTGCCCCCCGGCAACGATGACATTGAAATCTTCCTTGTGCTGAAGAATGGCCGCCACATTCAAGTTGTTGGTGATGACCTCAAGACCTTGATGGTTGCGCAGCGCCTCGGCAACCACTTCATTGGTGGTGCCGATGTTGATGAATAGTGACGAGTGGTCGGGAATACGAGAGGCTACGAGCTGAGCGATGCGCTGCTTGGCCTCGAGATTGAGTGTCTTACGAGTTTGATAGGCGGTGTTGACGGTGCTCGATTCCAGCCCGGCACCGCCATGAACGCGCCGCAGATAGCCCTCGGCGGCGAGCAGGTTGAGATCCCGGCGAATGGTCTGAGGGGTGACATCAAAATCCTGAACCAACTGTTCGATCGAGGCATAGCCCTGGCGTTTGAGTAGCGTGAGGATGGCATCGTGACGTCTATGTTGATTCATCGTATATCCGCGGTGCTGCAAGCGTTTCTGCCAATCTCAGTGAAAGTTGGCGCCAAGGCGTCATTTTAGCAGGACGCGCCGACAGGGTGGTGCGCTTCCCAATTTTTTACTTTCTGCTTCCCGAGTCTGGATACGAAAACGAGATTCGCTGTCCGGTTTGTAGAGAATTCGATCTTGCATTCAACAGCGCCATGCGTAGAATACGCATCCGTTGCCGCGCAGCTTCACACACAATTCGATAGGACCGTAGCTCAGTTGGTTAGAGCGCCACGTTGACATCGTGGAGGTCAGCGGTTCGAATCCGCTCGGTCCTACCAGTTCCGCGAATGTGCAGAGCTTGTACTTGCAGGACCATAGCTCAGTTGGTTAGAGCGCCACGTTGACATCGTGGAGGTCAGCGGTTCAAATCCGCTTGGTCCTACCAGATTCAGAAACGCCCTGACGATAATCTCGCCGGGGCGTTTTGCTTTTCAGGCCAGTGTGTTGGAAGTGCTCAAGCCCTTCGCAAGTCACTGGCGTCGATGAATACCCGCGCCAGACGCTCGAAACCCGACTGGTCTTCCTCGCTGAAGCGCCCCGCGATAGGACTGTCCAGATCCAGCACACCCCAGACACGATCCTCAGCGATGATAGGAATGACCAGCTCCGCCCGAGAATCAGCATCACAGGCAATATGATCGGCCATGGCGTACACATCGTCGACCCGCTGGATTTCACGTCTACGTGCCGCCGCACCACACACGCCCTTGCTGAACGGGATCGGATGACAGGCGGGCTTGCCTTGAAATGGTCCCAGGCTGAGTATTTCCGGCTCGCGCTGCAGATAGAAGCCTGCCCAGTTGATCCGATCCACCTCCTGCATGATGAAGGCGCAGGTCTGGGCGGCATTGGTCAGCCAGTCTCGAGTATCGAGCAGCGCCTCGAGTTGGCGTGTTAGGCGATCGTAATTCGTCATGATGAATGCTCACTCTTCCCAGCCAGGTACTGCGGCTCCCTTGAACAACTCCTTGGCCTTTTCCTTCACCTCTTCACTCTGATAGGCGTTCACCAATTGTTGAATGGCTTCGCGCTCCTCATCGCCTTTGCGCACCGCGATCAGATTGACGTAGGGAGATTCGGGCCCTTCCTTGATCAGCGCATCATCCAGGCTTAAGCCCGCCGGCTGGGCGAAGGTATTGTTGATGAAAGCCATGTCCACATCCGGCAGTACCCGCGGCAGCTGCGCGGCTTCGATCTCGCGGAACTCGTACTTGTGCGGGTTTCCGACGATATCGATGGGGGTTGCCTCGAGATTGGACGGGTCCTTGAGTTCGATGAGCCCTTCGTTGTGCATCAGGATCAGCGCACGGCCTTCATTGGAAGGATCGTTGGGCAGGGCGATGGTGGCTCCATCCGGCAACTGCTCGATGCTGTCGTATTTTTCGGAGTAGGCGCCGATCGGATAGACGAAGGTGCGCCCGGCGATGGCGAAGTCGTATCCCCGATCCTCGATCATGCTCTGCATGTAGGGCTCGTGCTGATAGGCATTGGCGTCCAGACTGCCATCCGCCAGCGCGGCGTTGGGTGAGACATAGTCGGTGAACTCGATGATCTCCACCTCGAGGTCGTGCTGCTCCTTGGCCAGACGCTTGGCAACCTGCATGACCTCGGTCTCCGGACCGGCCACGGTGCCGACCTTGATCGAATTCGAATCACCATCGTCACCGCCGCTACAACCGGCGAGAAGCGTGGCACCAAACAGAACGGCGCCTAGTAGCCGGGTCGAACCAGCAATGGAAGGGAGAGAGAAGGTCATGCGTGTTGCTCCTTATTTAAATTAACAACGTTATCTGCCGAAGAGCCGGTTCATGGGCGTCATGGGCGAGTTCTCATTTGTGGTCGGCCTTGCGTACCATTGCATCCCCCAGGCTCTGAAAGCCCTGCACCATCACCACCAGGATCACCACGGTAATCAACATCACCATCGGGTCGAAGCGGTTGTAACCGTAGCGAATACCCAGGTCGCCGAGACCGCCGCCGCCTACGGCGCCGGCCATGGCCGAGTAGCTGATCAAAGTGACCAGGGTGATGGTCAGGCCGGTGATGATGCCGCCGCGCGCCTCGGGAATCAGTACCTTGGTGATGATCTGATAGGGCGTTGCGCCCATGGACTGGGCCGCTTCGATCAGCCCCGGAGAGATTTCGTTGAGCGCTCCTTCTACCAGTCGTGCCACGAAGGGAATCGCGGCAATGGTCAGTGGCACGATGGCCGCATTGGTGCCGATCGAACTGCCTGCAATCAGGCGCGTGAAAGGAATGATCGCCACCATCAGAATGATGAAGGGGATCGAGCGGCCGACGTTGGTGACGATGCCCAGGATGCGATTGGTCAGTGGCCGGGCGAGTATCTGTCCCGGACGCGTGACATAGAGCAATACGCCGAGCGGCACCCCAAGGGCCGCTGCCACGAGCCCGGACAGCCCCACCATGTAGAGCGTATCGAGGGTGGCCTTGAGAATCAGTTCAAGCATCGCGTTGGACATGGCCAAGCACCTCCACTTGCAGGTCGTGAGCTTTTAGATAGTCCAGCGCCGCGCTAATCCGATCCTGTGGGCCGATCAGTTCAGCGATCATCAGCCCCAGGGTGCGATCCTGGATCGACTCGACCTTGGCTTCAAGAATGCTGACATCGACATCGCAGTCCCGCGTCAGACGAGAAATCAGAGGCATCGACACCGAATCGCCGGTAAAGGCGAGACGCACCACCGGATGGGTATGCTCTCCGGCTTGAGCCTGCATGCGCTCGACCAGGGCCTGAGGCGGTTCCAGTTCGAGAAAGGCATTGAGAAAGGTGCGACCGAGATGCGTCTTGGGAGCGGTAAAGAAATCGCCGACATCCGCTTCCTCGACCAGTTCACCGCTGGCGATCAGGCCGACACGATGGCAGATCGATTTGACCACTTCCATTTCGTGGGTGATCAGCAGAATGGTCAGTCCCAGCTTGCGGTTGATGTCCTTGAGCAGTTCGAGTATCGACGTGGTGGTCTGGGGATCCAGAGCCGAAGTGGCCTCGTCGCACAATAATACCTTGGGGCGGCTGGCCAGGGCCCGGGCGATCGCCACACGCTGCTTCTGACCTCCGGAAAGCTCCGAAGGATACTTGTCGTGCTTGTCGGTCAGGCCGGTCAGCTCGAGCAGTGGGTGCACGCGCTCGCGAATCTCGCGCCGTGGAACGCCCATCAGTTCCAAGGGCAGGGCGACATTGGCGAATACCGTGCGCGAGGAGAGCAGGTTGAAGTGCTGAAAGATCATGCCGACCCGGTGGCGTGCCTGGTTGAGCGCCCGAGACGAAAGGGCGGTAAGCTCTTGGCCATCAACGAAAACGCGACCGCTACTGGGGCGCTCGAGTAGATTGACACAGCGGATCAGCGTCGACTTGCCCGCGCCGGAGAGCCCGATCACGCCATGAATGGCGCCCTGGGGCACATGCAGGTCGGTCGGCTTCAAGGCATGGATTGCCTGAGCGCCATTGCCGTAGGTCTTGGAAACGTTTTCGAGTGTGATCATTATCCTGGTCGAGTCGTGGCGCCGTGCTTGGACGCGGAAGCAGATAGGCCGCCGCGGGGCGTTGATTGACCGAAGATGCGAACAAGTGCGGACAAGGAGGGTGGCTTCACCGCGGATGCGAAACCAGTAAGCCACCCGATACAGATTAGGGCGGCCATTAATGCTGGACACACCCTTTTAGCTGCATTTCCAAACCCTGGAATCTGGGACCCAAGGGCTTCGGCGCCCGCAATCCGGGATCAAATCGGCGCCTGTATGATGTGCGCGAGATGTTAGAAAGCTCGGCGCTCGCTGTCAATGATGGGAGTGAAAACGCCAGAGAAATCGGGTGCTCATGCTCCCATCGTCTCGGTCGAACTTCTGTAATACGGCGTGGACGCGCGGGGTGAATTTTCCCTAGACTAGCGGTCTTGCAACAGGAGAGCAGGATGTTCACTGGAATCGTTCAGGGCACGGTCGAGCTGGTGTCAATCGAAGAAAAAAGCGAGTTTCGCACCCATGTACTGGCGCTGCCAAAGCCACTGCTCGAGGGATTGGCGCTGGGGGCTTCCGTGGCTCATAACGGCTGTTGTCTTACCGTCACCGCCATCGACGACGAGCGAGTCAGTTTCGATTTGATGCGCGAAACCCTGCGCTTGACCAACCTGGGCGACCTCGTGCCGGGCGATCGGGTCAATATCGAACGCGCGGCCCGTTTCGGCGATGAGATCGGCGGTCACGTCATGTCCGGACATATCATTTGCATGGCCGAGCTCACGGATATCGAAGAGGCACCAAACAATAAACGTCTATGGTTTGAGTTGCCTACGGAGTATGCGCGCTTTTTGTTCGAAAAAGGCTACATCGGTATCGATGGGATCAGCTTGACCATCGGCGACGTGCAGGGGCGACGTTTTTGCGTCAATCTGATTCCCGAGACATTGGCCCGCACCACCCTGGGTGAACGTGTTCCGGGGGATCGCGTCAACATCGAGATCGATCCTCAGACCCAGGCCATCGTCGAGACCGTGGAGCGAGTGCTCGCGTCGCATCGTGTGGGATGATCTAGTCACAACCTATCTATAACAATCATGTACGGGGTCGAGCCCATGTTGAAAAAGCATCTGAACGACTATTTCAGGCTGGATGAGCATAACACTTCAGTCCGCACCGAGATCGTTGCCGGTATCACCACCTTCCTGACGATGGCCTACATCATTTTCGTCAACCCCAGCATTCTGGCGCAGGCGGGGATGGACAGCGGCGCCGTATTCGTCGCCACTTGTGTCGCTGCCGCCATCGGCTGTCTGATCATGGGGCTGTGGGCCAATTATCCCATCGCCTTGGCACCGGGCATGGGGCTCAATGCCTTCTTTACCTTCGGCGTCGTGTTGGGGATGGGCTATACCTGGGAAGCCGCTCTGGGGGCGGTATTCCTGTCGGGCATCATCTTTTTTATGCTCAGCATCTTCCGCATCCGTGAATGGATCATCAACTCGATTCCCATGTCACTTCGCCTCGGAATTGCAGCGGGTATCGGTCTGTTCCTGGCGCTCATTGCCTTGCAGAATGCGGGGATCGTCGTCGATCATTCCGCGACGCTGGTGACTATCGGCGACCTGTCCCAGCCCGCGGCGCTGTATACGCTGGCCGGGTTTTTCGTGATCTCGGCGCTGTCCTATCTGCGCGTGATCGGGGCGGTCATGATCGGCATCCTTGGGGTCACCTTCGTGGCCATCCTACTCGGTCACAGTGAGTTCGGCGGTATCGTTTCAACGCCTCCTTCCATTGCGCCGGTGTTTCTGGAACTGGATATTGCCGGGGCCTTGAACATCAGCATGATCAGCGTGGTCTTTGCGTTCCTGTTCGTCGATCTGTTCGACACCGCCGGTACCTTGATCGGCGTCGCCCAGCGCGGTGGTCTGCTCGACAAGGACGGCAAGCTGCCGCGGCTCAACAAGGCCTTGATGGCGGACAGCACGGCCACCATGAGTGGCGCGCTATTGGGTACGTCTTCGACCACCAGCTATATCGAGAGCGCCTCGGGCATTGCCGCCGGCGGGCGTACCGGTCTGACCGCAGTGATCGTCGCCCTCCTGTTTCTGGTCAGCCTGTTCTTCGCGCCGCTGGCGGGGTCGATCCCGGTCTATGCCACCGCCGGGGCACTGCTCTACGTGGCGGTGCTGATGTGCGGTAGCCTGGCTCATGCCAACTGGGAGGATGTCACCGATGCGGGTCCGGTGCTGATCGCCGCGCTGTCGATGCCCTTGACCTACTCCATCGCTAACGGCATCGCCCTGGGCTTTATCAGCTATGCTGGCATCAAGCTATTGTCCGGTCGCTATAAGGAACTCAATCCGGCGGTGATCGTGTTGGCTATCCTGTTTGCGCTTAAATTCCTGTTCATCGACTAAGGCTTCTCATGAGCATCTATGGCGACTACATCAAGTCCGTGATTCGCACCGTGCCGGATTGGCCACAAAAAGGGGTCAACTTCCGGGATATTACTCCGGTGCTGCAGAATCATTCGGCCTTCCGCAAGCTGATCGATAGTTTCGTGCATCGCTATCAGGATTCGAAGCTGGATGCCATCGCCGCGATCGATGCGCGAGGCTTCATCATCGGCGCGCCGGTGGCCTACGAGCTGGGGTGTAGCTTCGTGCCGGTGCGCAAGAAAGGCAAGCTGCCGTTCAGGACCATCAGCGAGACCTATACGCTGGAATATGGTGAATCCGCGGTGGAGCTTCATTCCGATGCGTTTCGTGCCAATGATCGCATTCTGGTAATGGATGACCTGATCGCCACCGGTGGCACCATGCTGGCCGCAGCCAAGTTGATCCAGCGCAGTGGCGGGCAGGTGGTGGAGACTGCCACCATCATCGATCTTCCCGAGCTGGGCGGCTCGCAGAAGATTCGAGAGGCCGGCCATGAGGTGTTTGCCGTGTGCTCCTTCCTCGAAGATGAGTGACCCGACCATGACTGCCAATCGCTATCAGCAACACTTTACCGTCTCCTGGGATCAGCTCCATCGTGATGTGCGTGCACTGTGCCATCAACTCGTCGAGCGGGATTTCAAGGGTATCGTGGCGATCACTCGCGGCGGGTTGATCCCAGCCGCACTGATTGCCCGCGAACTCAACGTGCGACTGATCGATACGGTCTGCATCAAGAGTTATGAGCATATGGACCAGGGCGGGCTCGAGGTCATGAAAGGGGTCGATCATGACGGTGATGGCTGGCTGCTGATCGATGATCTGGTGGATACCGGCAAGACCGCCCGGGCAGTACGCGATATGCTGCCCAAGGCGCACTTCGTCACCGTCTACGCCAAGCCGGAAGGGCGCCCGCTGGTCGATCAGTGCCTGACCGAGGTCGCTCAGGATTGCTGGATTCAGTTCCCTTGGGACATGGGCATCGCCTATGTGGAGCCGCTGGTGGATCAGGTGCGAGGACCTAGCACATGAACTACGATCTGCTGCGTGTCGGTCATACTTTGTTAAATTCGGACTCGTGCGCGAGCCCGGTGAAAATACTCATTTGCACCAGCAAACTCGCGTGCGAGCCCAGTCCGTTTTTTCGTCCGAATTTGCCTTGTCTGACTCTAACTCGCTAGATCGTGAGCAGGCTCCAAGGAGATGAGTGTGTCCGCCAATCCTTTACCCGAGAGCTGGAATCGTTATCTGGGCGATGAGTTCGATGCGCCTTACATGCAGGCCCTGCGTGCTTTCCTGGCACGAGAGAAAGACGCACACAAGGTCATCTATCCCCATTCATCGAACTGGTTTCGCGCGTTTGAACTCACACCCCTCGATCAGGTGCGGGTGGTGATCCTAGGGCAGGACCCCTATCACGGTCCCAATCAGGCACATGGATTGTGCTTCTCGGTACGCCCGAATATACCTACACCGCCATCGTTGCAAAATATCTACAAGGAGCTGGCCGAGGATGTCGGCATGACACCGGTCAATCATGGTTTTCTGGAAAGCTGGGCTCAGCAGGGGGTGCTGTTACTCAACAGTGTGCTCACCGTCGAGCAGGGCAATGCCGGGTCACACCGCAACCAGGGCTGGGAGCGTTTTACCGATCGTGCCATTCAGGTCGTCGATGAACACTGCGACCATGTGGTGTTTCTGCTGTGGGGCAGCTATGCCCAGAAAAAAGCCTCTTTCGTCGATCGGGACAAGCATCTGGTGCTGCATTCGCCGCATCCTTCGCCTCTCTCGGCACATCGGGGATTCTTCGGGCAACGGCATTTCTCCCAGGCCAACGCCTTTCTCGAAGCCAAAGGTAAGGGCGCCATCGATTGGCAGTTGTCAGCCCAAGCGCGGTAAAATTGCCGACAATTTTCAGCGCATTTTGAAGCGTTCTTTATTATCGCATTTATCATGAGGACACCGTGCAATGAGCGTTCATACCATCGATCATCCACTGGTCAAGCACAAGCTAGGCCTCATGCGCGCCGCGGATGTCAGTACCAAGGCCTTTCGTGAGCTGGCCGGCGAAGTCGCCAAGCTTCTGACCTATGAAGCCACTCAGGATCTAAAGCTCGAGTCCTCCACCGTGCTGGGCTGGGGCGGCGACGTGGCGGTTGAGCAACTCAAAGGCAAGAAAGTGACCATTGTGCCGATCCTGCGAGCGGGACTGGGCATGCTCGATGGCGTCACCGATCTGATTCCCAGTGCGCGAATAAGCGTGGTGGGGCTATACCGCAACGAGCAAACCCTGGAGCCGGTGGCGTACTTCGAGAAATTCGCCAACGACCTCGGCGAGCGCCTGGCGATCGTCATCGACCCGATGCTGGCCACCGGCGGTTCCATGGTGGCTACCCTGGACAAGCTCAAGGAACGCGGCTGCAAGTGGATGAAGGTCATCGTGCTTGTCGCCGCACCGGAGGGCATTCGCCGCGTGCAGGAGGCCCATCCAGAGGTGGAAATCTATACCGCGGCAGTGGACGAACGACTCGATGGGAATGGTTATATCGTGCCGGGATTAGGAGATGCGGGAGACAGGATTTTTGGCACTAGATAATGTTGTTTTGATGGCTGGACGCAAGTGATCACAAGCCTCTTTCGTTTCTAACGTCAGGGGCATTTTTTTGCCTGTGGACCGAGCAGGTAACGACTCAAGAACGATAACTCTGGAGATTCTCTGATGACCGATGCCGTAAGTTCGGCTCCTTCGACCGAGTCCTGGCCACGTACGCTGCTGGCCGGTTCGCAGATGCTGTTCGTCGCCTTCGGGGCACTGGTACTGGTGCCGCTGCTGACCGGGCTCGATCCCAGCGTGGCGCTATTCACCGCGGGTATCGGTACCCTCGTGTTTCATGGGG
Source organism: Halomonas sp. GXIMD04776 (assembly GCF_049808615.1). Lineage (NCBI taxonomy): Bacteria > Pseudomonadati > Pseudomonadota > Gammaproteobacteria > Oceanospirillales > Halomonadaceae > Halomonas > Halomonas sp. GXIMD04776. Next base: position 122,520 of record NZ_JBNCAN010000007.1, read on the forward strand.
TGACCCGTAAGAGCGTGCCGGTATTCCTGGCCTCGTCCTTTGCCTTCATCGCCCCGATTCAGGGTTCGATTGCGAATTTTGGTATTCCCGCAACCTTAGGTGGTCTGTTTGCCGCAGGGCTGGTCTATACGGTGATTTCCCAGTTCGTGCGGCTCAAGGGCACCGGCTGGTTACATCGATTGCTGCCGCCGGTGGTGGTTGGGCCTGTGATCATGGTCATCGGACTGGCGCTGGCGCCGGTGGCGGTGGATATGGCCACCGGTGAAACCAGCGACAATATCGGCTACGGTCAGGCGATCTTTCTGTCCATGAGTAGCCTGCTGGCCACCTTGATACTGGCTGTCTTCGGGCGCGGCATGCTGAGATTGGTGCCGATCCTCGGCGGTATTCTGATCGGTTATCTGTTGGGCCTGATGATGGGGGTGGTCGACCTGTCGCCGGTGCAACAAGCAAGCTGGCTGGCGCTGCCGGATTTCGTTGCGCCGACTTTTCATCTATCGGCGATTCTGTTCATGATCCCGGTGGCGATCGCCCCGGCGGTCGAGCATATCGGTGACATGATCGCTATCGGTTCGGTAACCCGAGAGAATTATCTTGTCAAGCCGGGTCTGCATCGCACCCTGCTGGGCGACGGCTTGGCCACTTCTACCGCAGCGCTCTTCGGTGGACCGCCCAATACCACCTATTCCGAGGTGACGGGGGCGGTAACGCTGACCCGTAACTTCAATCCCAATATCATGGTAGTGGCCGCCGGCGTTGCGATCGTGTTGGCTTTTGTCGCCAAGCTTGGCATGTTGCTGCAGACCATTCCTGGGCCGGTGATGGGCGGCATCATGACGCTGCTGTTCGGCTCGATCGCCGTGGTGGGGATGAATACGCTCGTGCGTGCGGGCGCGCCGCTGACCGCGCCGCGTAATCTGGTGGTGGTATCGCTGATCCTGGTGTTCGGTATCGGTGGTATGCAGATCGGTGGCGGCCAGTTTGCCTTGCAGGGTGTCAGTCTTGCCGCGGTGGTAGGTATTCTGCTGAATCTAGTGCTGCCACCAGCCCGGGAGGATTATCACTGATCCATCCTCAGCCGTGATGCTGGGTATCACCGCCCTCAGCAAAGGAGGGCGGCGTATTGGCACTGACGATCACGCAGTCGCTGTCGCCGGTATTGCGAAAACGATGAGGCAGTCGGGAGTCGAAATAATAGGCATCGCCCTGGGTCAGCACCTGAGTGTCGCCATTGACCGAGATCTCGATGCTGCCCGCTACAATGACGCCGCCTTCCTCGCCTGCGTGTTCGAGCATGTCCTCGCCGGTATCGGCGCCGGGAGGGTAATGCTCGTAGAGAATCGACATGCTGCGATTGGGGCGTCGTGCCCCCACCAGACGCCAGGAGAGCATGCCGTCCCCGATCTCTGTCAACTCAGCCGCGCGATAGAAAACCTGGGCATTGGCGAGTTCTTCTCCGGCGAAGAATTCACTGATGGAAACGGGCAGGGCGTCGAGTATCTTCTTCAGCGAGCTGACCGAGGGGCTGACACTGTTCTGTTCGATCAGTGAAATGGTGCTATTGGTCACCCCGGCACGCTTGGCCAGTTCGCGCTGAGAAAGGTCACGGCTTTGACGCAATTGTTTGAGACGTGTGCCGACATTGAATCCGCTCATTGAGCATCCTTGTTGAACATCCTTGACGGTATGATACCTCTTCATCAAGGGCTCGATAAGCGCGGAAAATCGATCCCTTCATCCAGGAGGGCCGTATTCGCCTGGCTGAGCGGCATCGCTGAGACCCTCGAGCAGTTTGCGGGCGATGTCATCCTCGAAGGCGCCGGAGGGCGCGTGACAGGGTAGCCAGACATGAAAGGTGGCGCCTTGGCCCGGTATCGAGGTAACGCTGATATCGCCGCCGCCACGTCGAAGGATGCCGGCACAGATCGCCAGGCCAAGTCCGGAACCGGCCTCGCGAGTGGTGAAGAAGGGGTCGAAGATACGGGCTTTCAGATGCTCGGGAATGCCAGCGCCTTGATCGCTGACGGCGATACTTACGCCAGGCTCGGTATACTGATTGCTGTCCCGAGTCGTCAGTGCGATGCACTGGCCAGCATCGCCGGATTGCACGGCATTGAGGATCAGGTTGATCAATACCTGCTGCAGCTGGGCACTGTCGCACTCCACCTGGCGCCGTGCATTGAGCTCCAGCGTCAGCCGTTGGTCATGCTTGTCGAGGGTGTGGCGTACCAGCGTGTCGGTGCTGGTAACGATGTCGTTGACATCGTGACGCTGTAGCGGGGGGCGTGGATGGCCGGGACGAGAATGCCCCTGATGAGAATGCCTTTGATGAGAATAGTGCAATAGGTTATCGATCAAGGCGCGGATGCGCTCCACCTGGGCAATGATGATGTCGATCTCTTCCTTGACCGGCGCCGCCGCAGCGGGACCGAGCTGCTGTTCGATGAGCTCGACATGGCCGAGAATCACCGCGGCGGGGTTGTTGATTTCGTGAGCGATGCCGGCGGTCAACTCACCCAGCGCCGCCAGCTTTTCCTGGGTCAGCAGCCGAGTGCGTGCCTGCTTGAGCAAGGCGACGTGTTTCTCGAGGGCGCGAGTCTTGTCACGCAGAGAGTGGGTGCGCTCATCGACACGGCGTTCGAGCTCGGCAGCGGCACGGCGCAATTCATTCTGGTGTACCTCCAGGCGATCGAGCATGGCATCGAATTCCCGGGCCAGTTCTGCCAGTTCATCTTCGCTGCCAAGTTCGCCGATGCGCAGATGATTATCTTCCCGGACTCCGCGAATGACCTGATGCATACGTCGAATCGGTGCTGACAAACGCTCGACACCACGCAGGACGAGGGCAAGGGAAAGCAAGGTGACCAGTATCAGCGTGACGGCAATCTGCAACAGGGTCTCGCGATACAGTCGTGTAAAGGGCGCTTCGGGATAACCCGCATAGATCATGCCGATACGTTCGCCCTGTATGTTTCTCAAGGCTTCATAGGCGGCGACGTACCAGTCGCTGACCACGAAGGCACGATCGATGAAGCGTTCGCCCTGCTCGAGTACCTGATGAGCCACCTGGCGCGACACCCGAGTGCCGATGGCGCGTTCACCATTGGTCAGGCGGACGTTTGTGGCGATTCTGACATCGCTCAGAAACAAGGTGACCGTGCCCTCGCTGTTTTCCGGCAGTGTGCCGGGGCCATAAAGCAGATCGCGAATATCGTCGACGAGCGCTGCATCCCGGTTGAGCAGGCGTCCCCCATCGAGCACCAGACGCAAGCGCCCTCGACGGTCCTTGAGCGGGTAGAGGATACGCAGGACCAGTCCTCGGCGTTCGACCTGGCGTGCAGTGGGCCGTGCCCGCGGTGTGTCCTGCAAGGCCAGCCGCGCGAGATCGGAAAGTAATGGGTCAATGGCATCCAGTCGCCCCGGTGCCAGTGCCTCCAGCCCAGCGACCGTTTCGTCCTGGCGCAAGCGTTGTGCCACCCCGATCCCTAGCTGAGCCGTCAAGTCGCCAGGGGGCAGCGGGCGCAGCCAGTCGAGTTCGTTGGCGATCCGGGTTTCTTCGAGTACGGCATCAAGGGGTTGTATCCCATTGCCTTCCAGCGCGGTGGTCAAGGCATAACTGTCGGCCAGTTCCTCCAGTCGCGCTTGCTGCTGTTCGATCAGGCCCTCGAGCAAGCGACTGGCCACGGCCAGATCGGCTCTCACCTTCATGTAGAGCTGTCGATCGCTATAGGCATTGGTCCAGTAGTAGGTCAGACCGACCAGGGCCAGGCTGAACAGCAACAGGGGAACGCTGGCCATCCATAGCAGACGACGCCGAATCGAGACGTCCAACCAGCGTCGCAATCTCTTCACATTGCACTCTTCACATCGAATCCTGCCAGGCAGCGAGTTTGCGATCGAGGGTCTTGCGTGACACGCCCAGGCTGCGGGCAGCCCGCGATTTGTTGCCATCGTTGGCGTGGAGTACCGTCAATAGATGGTGCCGTTCCAGCGTTTCGAGGGACCAGTCGAGAGGCACATTGATGGCATCGCTTTCGTGCTGTTCACTCGCACCCTCTTCGAGAAGCTCTCTGGGTAATTTGCCCAGCAGGATGCAGCGCTCGACGAAATTCTTGAGTTCGCGGATGTTGCCGGGCCAGGAGTGACGCGTCATGCGCTCGAGATCGTCATGTTGCCAGGGCAGCGCCGGCAAGCCCAACTCATGGGATAGATGCTGGGAAAAATGATGCGTGAGCAACGCGATGTCGTCGGTACGCTCGCGCAGGGACGGCAGCCTGATCGTCAATACATTGAGCCGGTAGTAAAGGTCTTCGCGAAAGCGCCCCGCGGCAACTTCCTGTTCCATGTCCCGGTGAGTGGCGGTCACGATGCGTACGTCCACTGGCTGTTCCTGCTCGCCGCCCACCGGGCGAATCCGTTTTGTTTCGATGACCCGCAGCAGCTTTGCCTGCATGGCGAGCGGCATCTCAGCGATTTCGTCGAGAAAGAGGGTGCCGCCATCGGCGTAGGTGAACAGGCCTTCGCGGGTCTTGACCGCCCCGGTGAAAGCACCTTTGACATGACCGAACAGCTCCGACTCGAGCAATTCACCGGCCACGGCGCCACAGTTAAGGGGGACGAAGGCCCCCAAGCGACGGGAGAGGCGATGCAGGTCACGGGCGGCCAGCTCCTTACCGGTACCCGACTCCCCAGTGATCATGACGGCGGACGGGGTGGGCGCCACGCGCTCGATGATGGCCTGAACCTCGCGAATGGCCGTGCTGTTGCCCAGCATACTGTCCTGGGCCGGATGTAGCTGCGCCGCTTCACGGCGCAAAACAAAATTTTCCCGAGCCAGGCGGCGGCGCTCCAGACAGCGATCCACGGCATTGAGCAGCTGCTCGAGGCGAAATGGCTTCATGATGAAATCGCTCGCACCGACTCGCAGCGCATGGATGGCCATTTCGAGATCCGCATAGGCGGTCATGAAGATGATATCGCTGCGCCGATCCGCTCCCAACGCCTCGTGCCACTCGATACCGCTGCGATCGGGTAGACGTACATCCACCAGCAAGAGGTCAAAATGTAGCCGCTGACGCAGCGCCTCGGCGTCCGCCAGGGTGCCGGCGGTTTCGAGCATGGCGAAACGAGGCGCCAGCGCCTTGCTCAAATAACGGCACATGCCGGGCTCGTCATCGACGATCAGCACCGAGGCGGTAGGTAGTTCACTAGGCACGGTCATGCAGGCAACCCTCCATCGAGCGAGTCAGTTTGTCCCGATACGGGTCAATGTGGCGCACTTCGGGTGCGTCTATGATTTTTTTCATGGTAAAGAAGGCGATTTAAAACGGCAATCCGCCAAGGGTCGCGACAAGGATGCGAGAATGGGCATGTTGCTTGCTAGTGAAAGAAGATGGAACGGGCACGACAGCGAAATGTCCGCGACCATTCGATGGCGTCCTAGCGGCGATCGCCGCTAGGCAATGTCGTTTTACATTAGTGCTTCGACAACAGTACCAGTAAGGATCGAGAATCATGATGAGGTTATCCGTTCCCCTGCGCAAAGCCGCGATCGTCATAGGCGCTACTTTGCTCGCATCTCCGGTGCTGGCGGCAGAGGATGAGATCATCCGTCTGGCCACCACCACCAGCACCTACAATTCCGGTCTGCTGGATGAGCTGCTGCCCCAGTTTCAGGCCGATCATCCCTATCGGGTCCAGGTCATTGCCGTAGGAACCGGCAAGGCACTGCGCATGGGCCAGGATGGCGACGCCGATCTGGTGATGATTCATGCGCCGGCGGCGGAAAAGGAGTTTGTCGAGGCCGGCTATGGCGTCGAGCCCCACGGCGTAATGTACAACGATTTTGTCATCGTCGGGCCCGAGAACGATCCCGCCGACATCGAGGGTCTCGAGAACGCAACGGAAGCCTTCCAGCGCATCGCCGACAGTGACGCGCTGTTCGTTTCTCGAGGAGACGATTCCGGTACCCACAAGAAAGAGCTTGCACTGTGGCAGTCGAGCGATATCGAGCCCGGCTTCGAAGGCTATCGTGCCGTGGGTCAGGGCATGGGCAAGGTGTTGCAAATGGCGAGCGAGCTTCAGGCCTATACGCTGACCGATCGTGGTACCTGGCTGGCGATGCAGGACAAGCTGGATTTGAGCCTGCTCATGCAGGGGGATGAGCGCTTGTTCAATCCCTATCAGGTGATTCTGGTCAATCCTGAGCGTTACGACGATCTCAATACCGATGGCGCGCGTGCATTGGCCGAGTGGCTGATCTCCGAGGAAGGGCAGCAGGCGATTGGTGCGTTCCGTCTCGAAGGCGAGGCGCTGTTTCATGCGAGCGCCGGTGAGAAGGTATCGCCGCAAAAGGCAGTGAGCGGGGGTGGCAGCCAATGATGACAAGGGCCGGCGATGTCTGAATTGCTGGAATCCACCCGGGCAGCCCTGATACTGCTGATTTCCTTCGATCCCGATCTGTGGGAGATCATAGGTGTCTCGTTTCGGGTATCGCTGGCCGCCATGCTGTTTGCCATTCCGCCGGCACTGCTGATCGCCTTGATGCTGGCGCGCCTTACGTTTCCGGGGCGCTGGCTGCTGATTTCCCTGGCCAATACCTTGATGGCGGTACCCACCGTGGTGGTGGGGCTGGTGCTGTTCATGCTGCTTTCGCGCAGCGGCCCGTTGGGAGAGTGGCGGCTATTGTTCACCCAGCCGGCGATGGTCATCGGTCAATGGTTATTGGCCATTCCTTTGCTGGTTGCCATGCTGCACAGTGCCTTGCAGGGGGTCGATCAACGTGCCTGGGAGACCGCACGCCTGCATGGCGCCGGGCGTGGGGCGGCCTTGTGGCGTTTGCTGGGCGAGGCGCGTTTCGGCGTCATGGCGGCGATCGTCGCCTCCTTCGGGCGGATCATCGCCGAAGTGGGTAGCGCCGTGATGGTAGGCGGCAATATCGAACATTTTACTCGCAACATCACCACGGCAATCGCCCTCGAGACCCTCAAGGGCGAATATGCTCAGGGCATCGCCCTGGGATTGGTATTGCTGGTGCTGGCGCTGATCCTGAACCTGTTGCTGGGAATGTTGCGCGGGCGCGGACAGCAGACCTTGAGTTCCTGAATATGCTAGACATCAATCAGCTTTCTCATGGCTTCGCGGCCAAGCCGCTATGGATGATCGATCGGCTGCAATGGTCGGGTCGAGATATGGTGCACCTGCTGGGCGACAATGGCAGTGGTAAGACCACGTTACTGAGAATACTGGCGGGCTTGGAGACGCCTCGCCAAGGCACCGTACACTGGCGGCTCGATCGGCAATGGCAGCTTCCTCCTTGTCCGGGACGAGTGATCTATCTGCATCAAACGCCCTACATGTTCGATACCAGCGTATCCGAGAACCTTCGTCTGGCGGCCCGCTGGCATGGTCTGGGGCGGCGTGATACTCAGGCGCACGTCCGGCGCATGCTCATCTGGTGCGGCCTCGAACGGCAAGGACACCAATCGGCACGATCATTATCCGGTGGTGAACGCTTGCGTCTGGCATTGGCTCGGGCCTGGTCGATGCAACCCGACGTACTTCTTTTAGATGAACCCACCGCCAATCTGGATGCCCAGGCCATTGCCGATGTGGATACCCTGGTGGCCGATCTGGCGCGGGCCGGTTGCGCCGTCATCATGAGCGCCCATCATTCAAGCGTTCTGACCGAGCGCTGTCAGCGCTTATGGCAACTCCGCGACGGCACTCTGCAGGAGAGTGCGCCGAACGCCTTTTTTGAAGCAGAACGCATCTTGCGCTGAGCGCATTCATATTGAATCAGTCCTGATCTTGATCATGCCATCCGCACCCCATGAGAGTTATGCTGGGCACTGGCCATTAATCACGGACTCCCATGACTCAAGATGACATTACCCTGCTGGTATTGGCCGGCGGCCAGGGACGCCGTATGGGCGGCGTGGACAAAGGTTGGATATGTTGGTGCGGCCAGCCCTTGATCGTGCATGTTCTGTCGCGTCTGGCAGGGCAGGCGGGCTCGGTGCTGATCAATGCCAATCGTACACTCGAGGCCTATGAGCGACTTGGCTATCCGGTGATTACCGATCTCGAAGACGACTTCAAGGGCCCCTTGATGGGGATTCTAAGTGGATTATCCGCTGCATCGACCCCCTGGGTGCTCGTCGTACCCTGTGATACACCGGCGCTACCGGAAGATCTGGTCGTGCGCATGATCGATAATATCGGCGGGTGTGATATCGCCGTGGCTCATGACGGCGAGCGCGCACATCCGGTCATCGCGCTGATACGTCGCGAGCTGGCCGAGGATCTCCGCGAGGCCCTGGCGGCCGGTGAGCGCAAGATCGATCGCTGGTATGAGCGTCATGTCTGGTGTCACGTGGATTTCAGCGATCAGGCACTGGCCTTTACCAATCTCAATACCCCTGAAGACAAGACGAACCTGGCCCAGCGACTCGAGCGTGATGGGTCAACGTGACACAGTAGGATGAGTCACCGGCAGTGACAAAATGATAAGCCGGTGATTTCAGGATTTTATTCGCTGTCATGGGCGCAATCTCGGTACGATGGTTGCCTTGAATATTGACAGCGTAACCTGGGTGAGAGCGTCACCGCACACCACAAATTCGCAGATTATAGAACATCATGACACTCGATCTTGCCAACGAAACACTGCCCTTGCTGGGTATCGCCGCCTGGAGCGGCACAGGGAAAACCACCCTGCTCGAAGCCTTGTTGCCGCGTCTGGCGGAACGAGGAGTCCGCGTCGCGGTCATCAAGCATGCCCACCACGGCTTCGATGTAGATCAGCCCGGAAAGGATAGCCATCGTCTGCGCGCCGCCGGCGCGGCACCCATGCTGGTCGCCTCGAAGGCACGTTTCGCGCTGATGATGGAAACGCCGGATCGCACCGAGGCGGATCTTGCCATGCTGATCGATCAGGTTAGGCCCTTGCATCCGGATCTGGTGCTCATCGAAGGTTTCAAGGCCTGGCCAGTGCCCAAGCTGGAACTCTTCCGTCCCGTTCTTGAAAAACCACTATTGGCCGACAGCGATGGCTGGGTGCAGGTTGTCGCCAGCGACGACGCGCTGACGCTGCCCGAGGGCGTCGAAATCCTGGATCTGAATGATCTCGATGCTCTGACCGACTATATCGCGGCCTGGCCGCAACAGTGGACCCAGCGACGCCAACCTCGCGGGACGGGAGGCCGGCAATGAGCCTGTCCTGTTTCGAGCTTGGTGAGCGCATGCTCAGCGTCGATGAAGCCCTCGATGCCTTACGTGAGTTGGCGCCCAACTCACTGGAAAGTGAGTCTGTATCGCTATCGGCGTCATTGGATCGGGTGCTGGCGGAGGATGCGATATCACCCATTGATGTGCCGCAAAATACCAATGCGGCCATGGATGGCATCGCCATGAGCTGGCCCGGTGATAACGGACAAACCCGGTTCGCGCTTCAGGGAGAGGTGCTTGCCGGCAGCCGCTTTGATGGCCGTCTTTCTCCTGGCCAGGCGGTGACCATCACGACCGGTGCGCCACTGCCCGAAGGGGCCGATACCGTCATCATGTCCGAGCAGCTGCTCTGGGCACAGGAAGAGTCACAAGAAGGCGTGGGGCGCTGGGTCGAGGTACAGCAGGCGGATCGGGTACGCCGGGGCCAGAACGTGCGTGAGGCGGGGGAGGACATCCCTCGCGGCACGAAAGCCTTGAGTGCAGGGACCCGGTTGAAACCCCAGCATCTGGGATTGCTGGCATCTCTCGGGATGATCGAGGCGCGGGTCGTGCGTCGCCCGCGGGTCGCCATCTTTTCCACCGGCGATGAAGTGACCGCACCGGGTGAAACGCTACCTGCGGCGGGAATCTTCGACTCCAATCGCTTTTCTCTGCACGGGCTACTGACGCGGCTGGGCTGCGAAGTGATCGATCTAGGGATTCTTGCCGACGATTTTACTTACATTCGGGGCGCCCTGGAGGAGGCGACGCAGAAAGCTGACATGGTCATCACCAGCGGCGGCGTATCCGTGGGGCAGGCGGACTTGACCCGAAAGGCGCTGGATGACACGGGCCGACTCGGCTTCTGGCGTATCGCCATTCGACCGGGAAGGCCGCTGGCCTTCGGCACCCTGGGGGAGCACGAGATTCCTTTCTTTGGGCTGCCGGGCAACCCGGTAGCCGTGATGGTGACCTTCCTGCAATTCGTGCAGCCCTTGCTACGCACGCTGTTGGGAGAACACCAATGGCAGCCGCGTCGTCTGACGGCCATTGCCGACGAGCCGCTGCAAAGTCGTCAGGGGCGCGTCGATTTTCTACGCGGCGTCTATGCCTGCGATGATCAAGGGCGCCTGCATGTGCGCACGACCGGACGCCAGGGCTCGGGTATCCTGTCATCGATGGTAGCGGCCAACTGTCTGATCGAAATCGAGGCGGCCCGCGCCGGTGTGGCACAAGGCGAAACCGTGACCTTACAACCCTTTGGGGAGCTGACATGAGCCTGACGCATCTCAATTCACGTGGCGAGGCGCACATGGTCGATGTCGCCGACAAGACAGAAACTCGTCGCGAAGCGGTAGCCAGTGGACGAATTCACATGCGCGCGGAGACCCTGGCGCTCCTCGCCGAGGGGGGGCTGCCCAAGGGCGATGTCCTGGCCACGGCACGTATTGCCGGTATACAGGCGGCCAAGCGGACCTCTGAATTGATCCCGCTGTGTCACGCCCTGGCGCTGTCCAAGGTCAGTATCGACTTCGTTCTCAATGAGGCGGAGGCGAGTGTCGATGTGAGTGCCGCCTGTCGTCTGACCGGCCGCACCGGGGTCGAGATGGAGGCGTTGACCGCTGTATCGGTAGCCTGTCTGACTTTGTACGACATGTGCAAGGCGGTGGACAAGGATATGCGTATCGATGCCATTCAACTGCTCTCCAAGACCGGCGGCAAGTCCGGAGATTATCAACGCCAGCCCGGTGCAGCCGGAGAGGCCAGTGCCTCTTCGACCGCGATTGACACTGTGACGTCGGAGCCGGAGCAGGCCGGCGGTATGACTCCCATCGTGACCGGCAAGTGTTTCGAGGGCAATGTCGGTGTCATGCTGGATACGGAGCAGTCCTGCATCCATGTCAAGTGTCTTGCGGAACTGCGGGAACGCCTCGGCGTCAGCGATATCAGTGTTGCCTATACGGCCCTTCCCTCGCCCACCATTGCAGGACTCAAAAGCGCCCTCGAGCAACAGGACGAGCGCTTTGCCCTGCTGCGCGAACAGCGTGTATTGTGTGCTGTCAATCAGGTGATGAGCGCTGAAGAGACCCTGTTGACCGAAGGGGATGAAGTGGCTTTTTTTCCACCGGTGACGGGGGGATGAGAATGATCAACGTACAGACGCAACCGTTCGATGTCGGTGAAGAGCACAAGGCCTTGCTCGAAGGACGTACCGACGTCGGGGCCGTGGTATGTTTTACCGGGCTGGTACGGGATTTCAATGAGAGTCCGGAAGTAAAGGCCTTGTCTCTCGAGCATTATCCGGGCATGACCGAACAGGCACTTGCCCGCATTGTGAGCGAGGCCGAGCAGCGCTGGTCGTTGCAGGACGTGCGTCTGATTCATCGTATCGGTCGTCTCGAACCTGGCGATCCGATCGTACTGGTGGCGGTCGCCAGTGCTCATCGCCGCAACGCCTTCGAGGCGTGTGATTTCATCATGGATTATCTCAAGACCCAGGCGCCCTTCTGGAAAAAGGAGCACACGGCGGGGGGGCACTACTGGGTATCAGAACGTGACTCCGACAAGCAGGATGCCAAGCGTTGGGAGGTATCATGACGCAATTGATCGACGATTTTCAGCGCGTGGTGAGCTATGTCCGGATTTCCGTCACCGACCGCTGCGATTTTCGCTGTGTTTATTGCATGAGCGAAGAGATGACCTTCTTGCCTCGGGCGCAGATTCTCACGTTAGAAGAATTGGCAACCGTCGCCCGGGCCTTCACTGAACTGGGGGTGGAAAAGATTCGCCTGACGGGGGGCGAGCCCCTGGTGCGTCGGGGAATCGATGAGCTGGTGTCTGAAATCGGCAAGCTCGACGGCCTCCGGGATTTCGCCATGACCACCAACGGGGCCGGCTTGGTCAAACATGCCCCTGCCTTGCGTCAGGGGGGATTGCAGCGCCTGAATATCAGTCTGGACTCGCTGGATCCTGCGCTCTTCAAGAAACTGACCCGTACCGGCGATTTGCACAAGGTGATCGATGGAATGCATGCGGCCCAAGATGCCGGCTTTGATCGCATCAAGCTGAATGCCGTCATTCTCAAGGGTCGGAACGACAATGAGGTGCTTGACCTGGTGGAATTTGCGCGACGTGAATCTGTCGATATCAGTTTCATCGAGGAGATGCCTTTAGGCGACGTATCGGATCACTCTCGGGGTGAAACCTACTGCTCCAGCGATGACGTTCAAGCCATCATTGAATCTCGCCATGTACTCTTGCCGACCACCGAAACCACCCTAGGGCCTTCACGTTATTTTCGCATGCCGGATAGTTCTTCTAGAGTCGGTTTCATCTCGCCGCATAGCCACAACTTCTGTTCGACCTGCAATCGTGTGCGAGTGACGGCGGAAGGGCGACTTCTGCTCTGTCTTGGCAATGAGCATTCTGTAGACTTACGCGAGACCCTGCGACGCTATCCCGGTGATATCGATGCGTTGAAAGCACGTATTGTCGATGCCATGGCTCTCAAACCGGAGCGTCACCATTTCACGACCGATGGCGATGTACAAGTCGTGCGATTCATGAACATGACCGGCGGGTAATAGCGATTATCGATTGCTTTTTCCGATTAACAGCGATCCATGATCGCTGTTTTTTTGGATGAATACTTCTTTTTTTGTTATTAGTCGTTGGCATGTCTTGTCAATCGGGTAAGTAAGCATATACTTTTATGATAATAAGCTTTGAGTGGCCAATAATCTCTCGCACGGAGGAGTCCGATGTCCACCGAATCTCTTGAACGAATCGCACGTAATAAAAATGTCGCTCGTGCCGCTGCTCGACAGCTGAGCATGGAGCAGCTACATAAATTGGCAGAAGTCATCAGCGAAGTGATCGAGCAGAAACAGCAGGAAGATATTTATCGGCGTGAAGAACAAGAGCAAAAGGCTCGCAAGCTCGCCGAGATTCGTGAAGCCATTAATGATGCGGGCCTTTCCGTCGATGACTTGGTCGGCGAGCAACCTCGCCGCCGTCGAGGACGCCCGCCCAAGAATGCCAAGACATAACCACCTTCGCGGAAAACGTTTCTTGGCTACCATGCTCGATTCGTTATAAGAATATAAGAAGCGGTTTATAACCACTCCGCTTCTTTTTTAGTATGCGCAGTTCAAGTAGGTAAGATTCGAGGCTGTCTTTCACATATGCGTTTATAAAGATTGTTCGGCATTTGTCGTGAAATTTATCTCCGCAGGTGTCAGTTGCAGATGAACGGTGGGTAAATGACGCAGGTGGTCGGCGAGCCATTGCATCATTAGGGGTTGCAAGCGTTCTCGAAGTTGAACAAGGGTGGTCGCCGCTGCTTGCTCGAGCGTGGTGTCGATCCAATCGGCGAAACTGTCTTCATCGAGTGCCAATGGGACCGACGCATCGATCAGCAAGCGCCCGATACGCAGCCAGCCCGTCGACTCGGGAGCGACGGCGATCAGAATGAACAGCTCACCAAAACGCTCGCGGCGATCTCCCTTGGGCGCTTGCAGACCCGCCAACGCCTGTACTCGATCCTCCGTGATGATCCGCGGCGTCTGCGAATAGCGGGTTTCTACCGTCAATCCTTCATGATCGAAGCGTACGAGATCGCCATTGATCGGAATCAGCGGTGCGTTGATGTTTCTGGTTCTAGCCAGCGTCTGGTGGGCGCTTTGATGAGAATGCTCGCCATGCACCGGGAGTAGATAACGCGGCTTGAGCCATTCATAGAAAGTATGCAGTTCCTCCTGGGCGGGATGGCCGGAAGCGTGCAATTCGGGATGCAGGCGTTCCTCGAGAATAGCGACATTCAGACGCCGCAAGCCATTGTACAGTCGTTCGATGAGACGTTCGTTGCCGGGGATCGCCTTGGCAGAGAAGATGACCGTGTCTCCCTCCTGCAGTTCGAAATCCGGGTGGCGGCCCTGGGCAAGCCGGGATAGCGCTGCGCGCGGTTCGCCTTGACTGCCGGTCGCGATGACTACCACTTCCTGCGCGGGTAAATACCCGAGATCGCGTACCGGCACCAGAGGCGGGAAATCTTCCAGATAACCCAGTCCGCGGGCGATGCGTACCATGCGTTCCATGGAGCGCCCCATCAGGCTGACGCGTCGACCACAACGCGACGCGGCGCGTCCGATGGCAAGCACGCGAGCCAGATTGCTGGCGAAGCAGGAGACGATGACGCGACCCGTACAGTTCCCTAGCGTCTCTTCCAAGGCGCGAGCAACATCGCCTTCGCTGCGCGATCGGCCAGGCATCGGGGCGTTGGTGGAATCACCTACCAGCAGATCGATGGGTGCCAGAGAGCGAAAGAGTTCCTCATCGATTGCAGAGCCGATCAAGGGGTCAGGGTCGAGCTTCCAGTCCCCGCTGTGCAGCACTCGATGGTGAGGCGTCAAAAGCAACAGCGCACAGCTTTCGGGAATCGAGTGGGGCAGAGGAAGATAACGCAGAGCGAAAACGCCGATTTCCAGGGCGTCCCCCGGTTCGACGACTCGGATGGCGTCGGTGGCGAGACCGCGTTCGATGAATTTGGCGCGTAAGAGGCCCGCGGCTAGCGGTGTCGCATGAATAGGACAGCCCCAATGCGGCCACAGCCAGGCGGCTGCACCGATATGATCTTCATGACCGTGGGTAATGACCAGGGCCCGCGGGGTAATGCCCAGCGCCGGCAGCCCATCGATGTTGGGGACTTGCAGAGGGGAGTCGGGTAGATCCTGACGGATCATCATGCCGCAATCGACCGCTATCCAGTCGTCGCCGAAACCGTAGAGGCTCAGGTTCATACCGATCTCACCGCAGCCGCCCAAGGGCAGGAAATGTAAGGGGGGACGACGGCGAGGACGAAGCTGTACGCGGGAGTGAAGCATCATAGGCATTGGCGGCTAAAAAGATTTTTACTATACGTGATGCTAGGGCGACGTCACAATGAATGAACGCGGGTCGTTGGCTTCACTACACAGATTGACCCCGTATGATCTTTTTCTCGAGTTCGTATGAGTTCTCCATGTCGTTTGCTGCTGTTGTCCTCGCCCCCTGGATACTGATTCTAACCGCACTGCTTAGCATGAGCGTGCTGGTAAGAGCATTCTGGTTGTTTCCCTGGCAGCGGCTCGAGCAGGATCGTCCACTGCAGCATCGCCTGCTAGGCGCCACGGTCTTTGTCATGCTGATGTGGCAGCTACGTGCCCAAGCCATCGACTGGCTCACCCTGCATCTGATGTTTACGGTGTTTCTAACACTGGTATTCACCGCGCCGTTGGCGCTGTTGGCCAATGCGTTGATCAATCTGGCGATGGTCGTGATCGGCAAGATTGCCTGGCCCTTGTTGGGGGTCAACATACTGGTCACCGGGGTAATACCGGCCCTGATCAGTGTGGCGACCTGGCGCCTGGTGGACCGACGCATGCCGGACAATCTATTTGTGTTTCTTTTTGTCTGTGGTTTCTTCGGCTCGGCGCTGGCAACGCTGATCAGCGGGATCTGCACCATCGGGATCATATGGTTGGGCAGCAATGACCCGGAGGTGCTGCGCTTGATTGGCGAATATGCTCTATTCCTGCCATTGTTGTTGCCTTCAGAGGCATTCGTCACCGGTACGATACTCAGTTTGTTACTGGTCTATCACCCTCACTGGGTCCTGACCTTTGACAGTCATCGTTACATCGATACGAAGTAAGGGTTACTGCTGTTCATCGAACAGAGTCAACTGCCTTGCGCTGTCGGCAGGCACCAGGCGCACCCCTACACCAAGCAAGCGTACCGGACGGCTACCGCGCTTCCAGGCCTCATCGAGCAGGGCGAGGAAACGCTCGGTCGATGCTTGACGGCCCAGGCCTTCCAGCGTGGTCATGGAGAAATCGTTGAAGCGTACCTTGACGAACAGGCCCTTGATCGGCGGGTTCCCATGCCGTTCGAGACGCTGGCCGAGACGCTCGATCAGCGCCGGCAGTTCGGCTCGGCACTCGGTGAGCCCGGCCAGGTCGCGATGGAAGGTGTTTTCGGCACTCACGGATTTACGCTCGCGCTCGACCCTGACCGGGCGGTCATCCTGACCTCGAGCCAGTTCATACAGTCGGGTGCCGAACTTGCCGAAACGCTCGAGCAGGGTCTCCAGCGGCCAATCGCGTAGATGGCTGCAGGTGGTAATCCCCATGTTACGTAGCTTCGTCGCCGTGGCAGGGCCGACGCCGTGAAGCTTGCCCACGGGCAGGGCTGCGACGAATGATTCGGTGTCGTCGGGAGTAATGACGTGGAGCCCATCGGGCTTGTCCCAGTCACTGGCGATCTTGGCCAGGAACTTGCTGGGCGCCACACCAATGGACAGCGTGATCCCTGTGCGTCTCAAGGCCTCATCCTTGAGCCAGCGAGCCATCCAGGTGGCACTGCCCTTGAATCGGGTGACCGCGCTGACATCCAGGAAGGCTTCGTCCAGGGAAAGGGGTTCGACCAGCGGGGTCAGTTCGTAAAAAATCGCCTGAATGCGTTCGGAAACTGCGCGATATCGAGGGAAGTCCGCCGGCATCAGCGTCAGTTCGGGGCACAGCCGCATTGCCTGGGACGTAGGCATGGCGGAGTGAATGCCAAAGGCCCGGGCCGGGTAATTGCAGGTCGCAATGACGCCACGTCGATCGGCGCTACCGCCAATTGCCAGAGGAATCTCGCGCAGGCTCGGATTGTCGCGCATCTCCACGGCGGCATAGAAACAGTCGCAGTCGGCATGCAGGATCTTGCGCACGCGGGCCTCTAACGATTAGCCGAGGGCTTGGCCATTGCCACCACGAATCACGCCGACGCCTATTCCCTCGATTTCGAGATGCTCGCGGCGCAGATCGATCTCGATAGGTGAGAAGTCGGCATTCTCCGGCAGCAACCAGACCCGATGGCCGTCGCGCTGAATGCGCTTGACGGTAACATCGTCTTCCATGCGGGCCACGACGATCTGGCCGTCACGCACCCGGGTGGTCCGGTGTACCGCCAAAAGATCGCCTTCGAGAATGCCGATATCGCGCATGGAGAGCCCGCGCACACGCAAGAGATAGTCGGCATGGGGGGTGAAATAATCTGCGGGCAGAGGACAGTAACGATCGATATGGGCGGCGGCCAGCATCGGACTACCCGCGGCGACTTCGCCGATGACAGGCAAGCCTTGGCCGGTCTCGGCAGGATGATCGTCGTTTTCCGGTTGGGCGAGACGAATGCCTCGGGATGTGCCGGGAATCATGCGGATCACGCCTTTCTTGCTCAGCGCTCGTAGATGTTCCTCTGCGGCGTTGGGCGAACGAAAGCCCAGCGCTCGAGCAATTTCGGCACGGGTCGGGGGGTAGCCCTGTTCCTGCATGGTCTTGACGATGAAGTCATAGACATTCTGTTGACGGGGGGTGAGGGGACGGGTCATGGAATCTCCGCGATTACCACTGGTGGTTTGTGCAAGTATACAGCATGGGATTGTATCCAGTAATACAGGCGTTGGAAATCGATCGTTAGCGGTGTAATAGCGTCGGTGGTCGTGATTGAGTAGTCTGAGGAGATTATGACGATGTTTAAAACAGGCGTTTATCAGTCCAAGAGATCCTGCATGAACCAGACCGATACCGTAACGCGTATTCTCGATACCGCTGAAGTGCTGTTTGCCGAGCGCGGATTTGCCGAGACTTCACTGCGCACCATCACCAGCAAGGCCAAGGTCAATCTGGCGGCGGTGAACTACCATTTCGGTTCCAAGAAGGCCTTGATTCAGGCGGTATTCGCGCGCTATCTCGATCCCTTCACCGAGCGCTTTCACAAGACACTGGACAGGCTTGAAATCGAATATGGCGCTCAGCCCATTCCGCTTGAGGTATTGCTCGAGAGCATGGCGCGCACGGTGCTGGAGGTGCCGGCAGAGCGCAATAGTCTGAAGGTGTTCATTCGTCTGCTGGGGTTGGCCTATACCCAGGCCCAGGGGCATCTGCGGCGCTATATTCAGCAGCATTACGGTAGTGTCTTTACGCGCTTTACCGAACTCGTACGTCGCGCCACCCCCGAATTACCGGACGCCGAGCGCTTCTGGCGGTTGCATTTCATGCTGGGCACGGTGATCTTTACTCTGTCGGGACTCGATGCGCTGCGCGACATCGCTGCCAAGGATTACGGTGAGCAGGTCAGCGTGCGCGATCTGATCCACCGCTTGGGGCCCGTGGTGGTGGCCGGCATGAATGCGCCATTGCCCCAGGCTGTTCATCCGGCGCCGGTGTGATCGGCACGGATGAAGTAGATTCGTAGCGACCAAAGCGTCTGTTGTGATGTCGGTCTTTGTTCTAGAATCAGCCCCCTTCATGCAGAGGAACTCGATCATGACCCAACCACTCGGTCCGGTGATGCTGGATCTTGAAGGCGTCGCACTGTCCCGTGAAGAGCGCAAATTGCTGTCACGACCGGAAGTTGGGGGCGTCATCCTGTTTGCACGCAATATTGTCGATGCTGAACAGGTCATCAAGTTGTGCGCGTCCATTCGCAAGCTGCGTCCCGAGATATTGCTGGGCATCGATCAAGAAGGTGGTCGTGTGCAGCGCTTACGCAGGGGCGTGACGCGTATGCCCTCCATGGCTCGCCTGGGGCAATGTTATCCCGACGAGCCCCAGCATTGCCTGCAACTGTGCCAGGATGCCGGCTGGCTACTGGGTATGGAGATGTCGGCCTGTGGTCTGGATATCTCCTTCGCGCCAGTGCTCGATGTCGATACCGGTCGCTCCAGCGTGATCGGTGATCGTAGTTTCTCGAGTGATCCCCAGGCCGTGACCGCCATGGCCGGTGCCTTCATCGATGGTCTGCACGAGGCCGGAATGGCGGCTATCGGCAAGCATTTTCCCGGCCATGGCGGTGTCGCCGCAGACTCTCATCTTGAATTACCCATCGACGATCGACCCTTGCAGACGCTACGCGCGCATGATCTGGTGCCCTTTGCGGCGCTGGCCAATCGTCTGAATGGCGTGATGCCGGCCCATGTGGTCTATAGCGCCTTCGATGAACGTCCCGCGGGGTTCTCCCCGAACTGGTTGGGTATGCTGCGCGAAGAACTGGGCTTCAAGGGGGCGATCTTCTCCGATGATCTGTCCATGGCCGGTGCCCATGTTGCCGGTGGCCCCGGTGATCGTGCTATGGCGGCATTGAAGGCCGGCTGTGACATGGTATTGGTGTGCAATGATCGCGATGCCGCCCTGATGGTGGCGGATGCCTGTGTAGGCTATGAGTCGAAGCGCCAGGCCCGCCTACGCTATGCGCGTGCACGCCCCGGACTCGAGACTCTGCCGGCCCTGAGCCGCTGGCGACGCGTACACGCGCGTCTCGAGGCGTTGACCGATGCCCCTTCGGATAGCACCACGGGGAGTTGAGCGTGCTGGAATTTCTAGATCCGGTCGAGCAGTGGTTCCAGGCGACGTTTGACCTACCTTCTTGGCTATTGGCGCCGGTGGCGATTCTTAGCCTGGCGCTAGTGGCGGACTTATTCCTGCGTCTGGTGATCTGGCGGCTGAGCAACGCGCTGGAAAAGACGCGCAATCGTTGGGACGACGTGGTACTGCTGGCCTTGCGGCGCCCACTTTGGGTCGGCGTCTGGGGCTGTGCCCTTATCGCCCTGGCGAGTCTGGGAGCGGCCCGCCTGGAGCTGAGTCGCGTCGTTGCTCACACGCCGACTGCCTTATGGGTGTTCGTTCTGTTGATGTTGGGGTGGACCGGTCTACGCTTGGTGCGCCAGATCAAGCGTCGCTTGATGGTACCGCCGCAGCGCAATTCCGCCAAACCCATGGATGCCTCGACCGCCTCGGCGGTGAGCAAGCTGCTGGGCGCCGTCATTCTGACCGTAGTGGCGCTGGCAATATTGGAAGCGCTGGGCATGTCGCTGTCCGGCCTGCTGGCCTTTGGCGGCCTGGGTGGCTTGGTCATCGGCTTTGCCCTGCGCGACATTCTGGCCAACTTCTTCGGTGGCCTGGCCATTCATCTGGACAATCCCTTCAAGGTGGGTGATTGGATCAGCTCGCCGGATCGCGAGATCGAAGGAACCGTCGAGGATATCGGCTGGCGCCTGACGCGAATCCGCACCTTTGACCTGCGCCCGCTGTATATTCCCAACATGCTCTTCAGTTCGATTGCGATCGTCAATCCGTCGCGGATGCTCAATCGCCGTATCTACGAGACCATCGGCCTACGCTATGAAGACGTCGATCAGGTCGAGGGCATCGTTTCGAGCATTCGCAGCCTGCTTGAAGAGCACGAGTCGATCGACCAGGACAACTTCATGTTGGTCAACTTCGAGTCCTTTGGTGCCTATTCTCTTGATATCGTGATCTACGCCTATACCCGCACCACGGATTGGGCGGAGCACCTGGATATCAAGCAGGATATCTTGCTGCGCATCGCCTCGATCGTCGATGAAGCGGGAGCGGATATTGCCATGCCGACTCGGACGCTACATCTGGCCGATCCGCTCACTCTGGAGCGCGGCGAGGCCGAGGGTCATGACAGCAATGAACGAGACGAAAAAGCGTCGTCTCGCGCGATGCCGGGCAAGCGCAGTACCTCTTCTGCTGCTTCATCCCATTCTTCATCATCCCAGCGTGCCTCTTCCCCAGCGCGAGGAGAGGCGGACGATTCTTCTGCAAACGCCAGCAACCAGGATGCCGATGCCTAAACTCGATACCCACTATCACGAATCCTTGGCCACCATGCGCGATCTCATGGAGAACGCCGACTGCCTGATCACTCAGGAGCAGGTCGAGCGTGCCCTGGATCGCATGGCGGAGGAGATCACCCATCATCTCGGAGACAAGCTGCCGGTCTTCTACTGCGTCATGAATGGCGGCTTGATCACCACGGGGCACTTGCTGACCCGACTGGGCTTTCCACTGGAAGTCGATTATCTGCATGCGACCCGCTATCGCGGCGGCACCCGGGGCGGCGAGCTGTTCTGGCGGGTCTCGCCGGAGATTCCCATGGCGGGGCGCCATGTGGTGATCGTCGACGACATTCTCGATGAGGGCACGACCCTGGCGGCCATTCTGGCCTATTGCCGCGAGGCTCAGGCGGCAAGCATTTCCACCGCCGTGCTGGTCGACAAGCGCCACGAACGCAAGGCGGTACCGGGGCTGACGGCGGATTATTGCAGTCTCGAAGTCGAAGACCGCTATGTGTTCGGCTTCGGCATGGATTACAAGGGATATTGGCGCAATGCCCCAGGGATCTTTGCCCCCAAGGGCATGTAGGTCACTCTCAGGAGACTGGCGATGCTGGCGATCATTGGTGGGACCGGTCTGACCGAGATGGCGGGGCTGGAAGTGGTCAAGCGGCATTCCGCGGAGACGCCGCTGGGCGCGGCGTCCGCAGGGGTTATGCAGGGCAAGCTGAAGGGTCAAGACATTCTGTTTCTGGCCCGCCATGGTCATCCGCACAAGTTGCCGCCGCATCGGGTCAACTACCGCGCCAATCTATGGGCGCTCAAGCAAGCTGGCGCCACCGGTATTGTCGGGATCAATGCGGTGGGCGGCATCGACCCCACGCTGCAGCCCGGGGCGCTGGTGGTGCCGGATCAATTGATCGATTACACCACAGGGCGCGAGTCCACCTATTTCGACGGGCGCTTTCGGTCCTTGAAACACATCGATTTTTCCTGGCCCTACGACAATGACTTGCGGGATGTTCTGGTGATGGCAGGCAAGCAGGCCGGTGAGACAATTGAGGACGGTGGCGTTTACGGCTGCACCCAGGGGCCACGCCTCGAAACCGCCGCCGAGATTGCCCGCATGGCGAGGGACGGCTGTCGGTTGGTGGGAATGACCGGCATGCCGGAGGCGGTTCTAGCGCGTGAACTGTCGATTCCCTATGCGTGCCTGGCGCTGGTGGTCAATCCCGCCGCCGGCGTGGTCGAGAGCGAGATCACCATGGCCGAGATCGAAGCGGCCCTCGAGAACGGCATCGATCGTGTCAAGCGAGTGATCGACGCGCTGCTGACGACATGAGCGAAGCCGCCCGACAGCCTTGCTGTCGGGTGGCTTGGAGTGCGTGACGACTCCTACTTCAACCCCAGCTCGTGGGTCGCTTCTTCACGCATCTTGAACTTCTGGATCTTGCCGGTCACGGTCATGGGGAAGGCATCGACGAACTTGACGTAGCGCGGCACCTTGTAGTGGGCGATCTGGCCCTTGCAGAAGCTGCGCAGGCCTTCCTCGTCGAGGGTTTCGCCGTCGACCAGCTTGACCCAGGCCATGATCTCCTCACCGTACTTCTCGTCAGGCACGCCGATCACCTGCACGTCGGAAATCGCCGGGTGGGTGTAGAGGAAATCCTCGATCTCGCGAGGATAGACGTTCTCGCCGCCTCGGATGATCATGTCCTTGATGCGCCCGACGATGGTGGTATAGCCTTCATCGTCCATGATCGCAAGATCGCCGGTGTGCATCCAGCCGGCCGGGTCGATGGCCTTGTCGGTAGCCTCGCGATTGTCCCAGTAGCCGAGCATCACGCTGTAGCCGCGAGTGCAGAGTTCGCCTTTCTCACCTCTTGGCACCACCGCCCCGGTGGAAGGGTCAACCAGCTTGACCTCGATGTGCGGATGGATCGTACCCACCGTGGTGACACGCTTCTCGAGCGGGGCATCGGTCTGGGTCTGCAGGCTGACCGGACTGGTCTCGGTCATGCCGTAGCAGATGCTGACTTCCTTCATGTGCATCTTGTCGATGACCTGGCGCATCACCTCGATGGGGCAGATCGAGCCGGCCATGATGCCGGTACGCAGCGAGCCCAGATCGAAATGCTCGAATTCCGGATGTTCGAGTTCGGCGATGAACATGGTGGGCACGCCATACAGGGCGGTGGCTCGCTCTTCGCTGACGGCCTGTAGCGTCGTCAGGGGATCGAATCCGTGATCAGGATAGATCATCGCGGCACCGTGGGTCATGCACCCCAGGTTACCCATGACCATGCCGAAGCAATGATACAGCGGCACCGGGATCACCATGCGATCCTCGTTGGTCAATCCGATGCGCTCGGCGACGAAGAAGCCATTGTTGAGGATATTGTGGTGCGATAGCGTCGCGCCCTTGGGGGCACCAGTGGTGCCGGAGGTGTACTGGATATTGATCGGCTCATCGAACTGTAGCGTGGCCTGCAGCGCCGCCAGCTCCTCGGTCGTTATCTTGTCCGACTGCTCGAGCAGCGTCTTCCAGTGCATCATGCCGGGTAGGGTGAGAGCGGCATCGAGACAGATCACCCGCTTCAGACTGGGCAGGCGTGTGCTGCTCAGCGTGTCGGACGAAGCGCTGGCAAGCTCCGGCGCTAACTCACTGATCATGTCGACATAATTTGATGCCTTGAACTCACCCTGCAGGATCAGAGTCGAGGTGCCGGACTGGGTAAGGGCATACTCGAGTTCATGAGTGCGGTAGCTTGGATTGATGTTGACCAGTACCGCACCGATCTTCGCTGTGGCGAATTGCGTGATCGCCCACTCGGCACAGTTGGGCGCCCAGATGCCGACGCGCTCACCCTTGGTCACGCCAATGGCGAGCAGGGCGCGGGCAGCACGTTCGACCTCGATGTGCAGCTCTTGCCAGGTATAACGCAATTTCTGGTGGCGGCTGATCAGTGCATCCCGCTCGGGATGGCGCTCGACGGTCTCGTCGAAGCAGTCGCCGATGGTCTGGCCCTTGAGCGGCAGCTCACTGATGCCGCTGGCATAACTGAATGATCGAGTAGAGACAGTAGAATTAGTGGCGTGCTGGGTCATGGTGCTTCCTGCTTGTTGTTGGCAGTGGAATGCCTCGTGCATGACAAAGACGATTCGTATCGTGATTCAACGTTTGCCGCGGGCTGCCTCGAGCAGTGCAAGGGATTCGCGACAGCGTGTTTCGACCTCATCGAGTTCTCGTTGCAGTATGCGGATGTCTTCCAACTGTTGTTGCATGGCCTCGCGCTTCTCACTGAGTATGTCGAGAAGAAGCTGCAACTGTCGTTCATCGCCATCCGGGGCGTGATCGTAGAGCTGGATCACCTCGCGGATCTCCGCCAGGGAAAATCCAAGACGCTTGCCGCGCAGGGTCAGTTTCAACCGCACCCGATCCTTCTCATGATAGACCCGAGTTCGGCCGCGGCGCTCTGGTGTCAGCAATCCTTCCTGTTCATAGAAACGGATGGTGCGTGGCGTCACCTCGAAGATCTTGGCAAGTTCGCCAATCGTATACTGACGTCGCGACAAAGAGCGGCGCTGGGTAGAGCCGTGCTGAAGAGCGTTGCGCGGGGACACCTCGGACATGCTGCTATCCTTGACGTAGTGGGTGACGTGTTATCGCCATTGTTTTCCCGGTGGGGCTAGGCTAGATCAGCTTGACGTTAACGTAAAGTAGACCAAGCGATAGCTTTCATGCCGGTCGACAGATGCTAGGTTGTATAGATGATGCAATCCTTGTTGTGTATTTGCTTGCGCTAAGAGAGGCTGCCATGGATTTTGCCCTTAACGAGGACCAACGCGCACTGCAGCAGGCCGCTGCAGACTTCGCTCGAGTCGAGCTCGCCCCTCATGCCGCCGAATGGGATGCGACCTCTCATTTTCCTGTGGATGTGATCAAGCGAGCCGGTGACGCGGGATTTCTGGCGATCTACATCGATGAAGCCCACGGAGGCTTGGGCTTGTCGCGGCTCGACGCCTCCCTCATCTTCGAACAATTGGCCCAGGGGTGTATCTCCACCACCGCTTATCTGACCATTCACAACATGGCCAGTTGGATGATCGCCAACTGGGGCAGCGAGATCTTGCACGAAGCCTGGCTGCCCGCCCTGATTAGCGGTGAGCGTCTGGCTTCCTATTGCCTGACGGAACCCGGTTCTGGGTCGGATGCCGCTAACCTGCGCACCAAGGCGGTGCGGGAAGGCGATGAGTATGTGATTTCCGGTAGTAAGATGTTCATCTCCGGCGCCGGAGAAACCGACATGTTGGTGGTCATGGCCCGCACCGGGGAGCCGGATTCCGGCGCCGGAGGCGTGACGGCCTTTGCGGTACCCGCAGACAGCGCCGGGGTCGAATACGGCAAGAACGAAGACAAGATGGGCTGGAAGAGCCAGCCGACCCGGCTGGTCAGCTTCGATGGCGTGCGGGTGCCGGCAACTCATCGTCTTGCCGAAGAGGGCGAGGGGTTCAAGCTGGCCATGAAAGGGCTCGACGGTGGACGGTTGAACATCGCCAGCTGCTCCCTGGGTGCTGCCCAACACGCCTTGTCGCTGTCCCGGGAATATCTGCATGAGCGTAAGCAGTTCGGCAGTGCGTTGGCGTCGTTCCAGGCCCTGCAATTCAAGTTCGCCGACATGGCCACCGAACTGGTCAGCGCACGCCTGATGGTACGTCACGCTGCCTGGCGTCTGGATCATAACGATCCCCAGGCTCCGGCGCATTGCGCCATGGCCAAGCGCCTGGCGACGGATATCGGCTTCAATGTCTGCAATGAGGCTCTACAGCTGCACGGCGGCTACGGTTATATCAAGGAATATCCGCTGGAACGTCTGGTACGCGATACCCGAGTACATCAGATCCTCGAAGGCACCAACGAAATCATGCGCTTGATCGTCGCCCGCCGCCTGTTCGCAGAAGGCGCCATCGATGCCTTGCAGCAATGAATCCATTATTTTGGCAGGGAAGCATTTCGCATGTCTGAATCTCTCGTCCTGTTCAATGAACTATCGACTCGAGACGGTGGCGCTATTGCCATCGCTACTCTGAACGCTCCCAAGTCGCTCAATGCGCTGTCCCTGGAGATGATCGAGCAGCTGAGCGCCAGGCTCGATGCCTGGGCCGAGGATGACCGGATCAAGGTCGTATGGCTCGAAGGCGCCGGCGACAAGGCGCTATGCGCCGGTGGCGATGTGGTGGCGCTCTATCGCGCCATGACCGAGGCACATCATGTGGATGAGGCGGCTGCCTTCGCCGAGACCTATTTCACTGCAGAATATCGACTCGATCACCACATCCACACCTACCCCAAGCCGTTGATCGTATGGGGCAATGGCATCGTCATGGGCGGTGGCCTGGGCTTGATGGCGGGCGGCGGCCAACGGGTGGCCACCGAATCAACGCGCATCGCCATGCCCGAGATCACCATCGGGCTGTATCCGGATATCGGCGCCAGTTGGTTCCTCAATCGTATGCCCCCGGGGGTAGGGGCTTATCTGGGTCTGACCGGGGCGCAGCTCAATGCCCGGGATGCGCTTGATCTTGGTCTGGCGGATCGCCTGATTCCTCATGCCCGGCGTCAGGAAGTGCTCGATGCCTTGGTGGACGCGGATCTCGGTGCACCGGAAACCGACCTGCGCCGCGTGCTTCGGGATTTCGAAGCCCGGGATGAAGCACCCCAGGCTCAGGTGATGCCGCGTCTCGACAAGATTCAGTCCCTTGTCGACGCCGCCACGGTCACTGAAGCGGTCACACGTATTCTCGATGATGATGATGCCGACGAGTGGCTTGCGGCCAACCGCCAGCGTTTGGCCGTGGGTTGCCCGATGAGTGCTCATCTGGTCTGGCGCATGCTGGCGCGTCATCGTCATGCCAGCCTGGCGGAGGCTTTCCGTGATGAACTCAACCTGTCCGTGCAGTGTTGTCGCCATGGAGAACTCGCCGAAGGGGTGCGTGCCTTGCTTGTCGACAAGGACAAGAATCCGCGCTGGTCACATGTCGATGTGGCCAGCGTCCCGGAGCGCGACGTCGAGGATTTCTTGAGTTCGCTGTGGTCGCCGCAAGCGCATCCGTTGCGCGATCTATAGTCCTGCAACGTCAGCCCAGCAACGTTATTGACAACAAGAGTGTTTAAAGGAGACCCGCCATGAAAATCGCCTTCATCGGTCTGGGCAACATGGGCACGCCCATGGCCACTAATCTGGTCAACGCAGGCCACCAGGTCGTGGTCTTCGATCTGGTCGAGTCCGCCATCCAGACCCTGAAAACCGCTGGCGCGCAAAGTGCCTCTTCCGCAGCGGAAGCGGCTCGCGGTGCCGAGGTTATCGTATCGATGCTGCCCGCCGGTGCTCATGTGAAAGGGCTTTATCTCGGTCAGGAAAATCAACCGGGATTGCTCGATGCGCTTGACGGCAAACCGCTGATCATCGATGCCTCGACCATTGCCCCGGAGGACGCGCGCCTGGTCGCCGAGACGGCTCGCGAACGCGGTCTGAGTTATCTCGATGCCCCGGTTTCCGGTGGCGTCGGCGGTGCCAAGGCCGGCACCTTGACCTTCATCGTGGGGGGCGACGAAGCAGGCTTCGAACAGGCCAAACCGGTGCTCGAGGCGATGGGCAAGAATGTCTTTCATGCCGGTGAGAGCGGTGCGGGTCAGGTCGCCAAGATCTGCAACAACATGCTGTTGAGCATTCTCATGAGCGGCACCGCCGAGGCCCTGGCTCTGGGCGTCAAAAACGGTCTCGATCCGGCGGTATTGTCCGAAATCATGAAGCAAAGCTCCGGTGGCAACTGGGCGCTCAATGTGTATAACCCCTGGCCGGGGGTCATGGAGAATGCACCGGCCTCCAACGACTATCAGGGCGGCTTTCTGGTCGACTTGATGACCAAGGATCTGGGCCTGGCCTGGCAGATGGCGCTGGAGTCCAAGGCGGCGGTGCCCATGGGATCCCAGGCGCGCAACCTGTACGTGCAACATGCCGCCCAGGGGAATGGTCGACTCGATTTCTCCAGCATTCAGCGCTTTTACCGCGCTGGGGAGGAATAACAGGACGATGAAGCCCCTGCGCAAGAGTGTTGCCGAGCTGGTCGCCGAAGCGGAAACCGAGATCGAGACCCTGACCGCCGAAGAAGCCCTGGCCCTTCACGATCAGCCCGGCGTGACCTTCGTCGATATCCGAGATATACGGGAATTGGACAGGGAGGGTCGGGTGCCCGGCGCGGTACATGCCCCCCGGGGCATGCTCGAGTTCTGGGTCGATCCGGATTCCCCCTATCATCGCGAGGTGTTTGCCCGAGACGATCGTTTTGTGCTGTTCTGCGCCAAGG
This sequence comes from Halomonas sp. GXIMD04776, assembly GCF_049808615.1. Classification (NCBI taxonomy): domain Bacteria; kingdom Pseudomonadati; phylum Pseudomonadota; class Gammaproteobacteria; order Oceanospirillales; family Halomonadaceae; genus Halomonas; species Halomonas sp. GXIMD04776. Next base: position 150,757 of record NZ_JBNCAN010000007.1, read on the forward strand.
GTCAGCGCTCGGCCTTGGCGACTCAGCAGCTGCAGCGCATGGGGTTCGGGCCGATCTGCCATGTGGGCGGCGGGTTTTCGGCCTGGCGCGGTGCCGACGGGCCCATCGAAAAGTGAGCGTTGTTCGAAATGCATCTCGCTCACCGACTTTTTACGTAAAGCTTATATCAGTTGGTTGGGATTTTGGTTTGGGATAAAGCCCCACCGCCGGGCACAATAGCGGCTTTGCCTGATTGCATAACAGAGAGCCTGCATGCGTTCTTCCGTTCAGCCCGGTGATTCTTCTTCGGCAGCGTCTGCCAACCCTCTACTGACCGGGCCGATCGCCTCCACCCTGTTTAAAAAATCGCTACCGGTAGTGGCGGGCTCGATCGCGATGCTGATGTTCAACCTGGTGGATGCCTGGTTCATTGCGCGACTGGGTACCCAGCCCCTGGCAGCGGTTTCCTTTACCTTTCCGGTTTCCTTTGCCGCCATCAGTCTGGCAATCGGCATGGCCATCGGGACCTCGGCGGTGGTCGCGAGGCGCTTGGGGCGTGGCGAGGTAGAAACGGTGCGCCGGCGTGCCACGGACGCCTTCCTGATGGCGCTGCTGGTCGGCGTGGTGGTGACATTGGTCGGGCGGGCGAGTGTCGTGCCACTGTTCACGGCTCTGGGCGCCGACCAGGCCTTGATGCCCTATATTCGTGACTACATGAGCGTCTGGTACCTGGGCGCGGCGTTCGTCATTGCGCCTCGGGTGCTGAGTAGCGTATTGCGCGCTCAAGGCAATACGGTGGTGCCAGGGTTGATGATGGGCGGCGCAGCGGTACTCAACGCCATACTCGACCCTGTGTTGATTTTCGGTCTAGGGCCTGTCCCGGCGCTGGGCGTAAGTGGGGCGGCACTGGCCACGGTCATCAGTTGGGCCGCCATGACCCTGGCGTTGTTCGCTCAACACGATCTACGCAGGATGATGGATCTGGGCGGGTTCAAGCTCGCCGCGTTGATCGAGTCCTGGGGCGAGCTGGGCAAGATTGCACTGCCGGCGGCGATTACCAGTATCTTTACCCCCATCGCCATGGCACTGGTGACGCGCATCGTCGCGGATTACGGTCATGCGGCGGTAGCGGCCTTTGGGGTCGGTACCCGCATCGACGCCATCGCCCAGATCGCCGTGCTATCGTTGTCGATGACTCTGTCTCCTTTTGTCAGCCAGAACCATGGCGCCGATCAACCCGATCGAGTCAAACGGGCGATTTTAGGCTGTTTCGTTTTCGTGCTGGTCTGGCAGCTTGGGGTATGGATCGTACTGCAGTTGCTGGCGCCCTGGCTGACCAGCAGCTACGCGCAGAGCCCGGAAGTGGGGGAGGTGCTGCGGCTGTTCTTGTGGTGGGTGCCGTTGGGATTGGGCGCGCAGGGCGTGGTGATCCTGACCAACTCCTCCTTCAATGCGCTGCATCAGCCCCGGCGCGCCCTGGAGCTTTCCGTGGTGCGGTTGTTCGTGCTCTTCGTGCCCCTGGCCTGGCTCGGAGGTTACTTGCAAGGGCCGCTGGGCATCTTCCTCGGCATGATGTCCGCCAATCTGATCATGGCGCTGATCTCCTGGCATCAGATGCGGCGCACACTGCGCCAGCGGCTGAAGGTGTGAAAAACATGCCTTCTACAAATCGACAGACTGCATGAAGTTTTCTAGTAACTTGCGATAAAGGCTTGCCGCCGGAAAGCCCGCAGACCAAGCACCTTTACCGAGGGCTGAAACGCCGCTGCAGTCCGGTTTCCGCGATCATGCGGGTCGAGATTTCCTCGATGGAGAAACGGGTCGTGTCGATGAAAGGCACATGATAGCGCCGGTAGAGCGCCTCCGCCTGTTGCACTTCCTGAAGGCACTGATCGATGGAGCAGTAGCGGCTATTGGGCCGGCGCTCGCTGCGAATCGCCGATAGCCGCCTTGGGTCGATGGTCAGTCCGAATAGCTTGTGACGATGGGGGGCCAGCGCCTTGGGCATCTTGAGGGTGCCGTCTTCGTCGAGGTCGTCCTCGGTGAGCGGGTAATTGGCGGCACGGATACCGAACTGTAGCGCCAGATAGAGTGAGGTAGGCGTCTTGCCGCAGCGGGAAACCCCCACCAGAATGATATCCGCCTTGTCATACTGATGTACCCGGGCGCCGTCATCGTTGTCCAGGGCAAAATGCACCGAGTCGATGCGATGCATGTAGACCTCATCCTTGCCGATGGCATGAGTGCGGCCCACGGAGTAGGAAGAGTGGGTATGCAACTCTTCTTCCAGCGGGGCAAGGAAGGTAGTGAAGATATCCACCTTGAAGCCTGGTGCCTGGGAGATGACTTCACGAATCGACTCATCAACGATGGTGTCGATGATGATCGGCGTCTCTCCGTCCTTCGCTGCGGTGGCTTCGATCACCGTGGCCAGATTATGCGCCTTCTCCGTCGAGTCGATATAAGGTTTGGTCACCATGATGATCTCGACGTTCTCGAACTGGGCTAACAGGCTACGGCCTAGAGTCTCGGCGGTGATGCCGGTTCCATCGGAAATGAAGAAAGCGGTGCGCGGCATGGCGTCTTCCCTTGTATGTCCACTTGGCGGCGATAGGCGATATGCCGCGTATTGTCTCGGTTCGTCTGCATGGCCACAATCACTTTCCAAGATCATGGAGGCTTTTGCCCCGAGACTACAATAAGGGTGCAAAAAGCAGCGGTGTTGTAAAAATACTCCAGTGACTTCGCTATTAGACTAATGGCGAATAAGACTCGTGATTTGCTAGGGTAGCCAACATCCGAAAAAGCATGTCCTGCCTATCGTCGCATTGTATGCCGATAAGATTTTCTCGCAGGGCACTCGTTGCATCACGATCTAGGGGGTCTCTTGGAACAATACATCGAATGGTTCGATCGTCTTGGCATGAACGATGTCGAGCGGGTGGGAGGCAAGAATGCCTCCTTGGGCGAGATGATCTCCAATCTGGCCGACGCCGGAGTCACTGTACCCGGAGGCTTCGCCACCACTGCCTTCGCTTATCGTGAGTTCCTGGCCCATGAAGGACTCAATGAGCGCATCAACGATGCTCTGAATCGACTCGATGTGGACGATGTCAACGAGCTGGCACGGGTCGGCGCCGAGATTCGTCAGTGGGTCATCGACACACCGCTGCCGCCGGCCTTCGAGAAAGCCCTGCAAGAGAGCTATCACGAGCTCGAATCGCGTCATGAAAACCTCAAGGTGGCAGTGCGCTCCTCTGCGACCGCAGAGGATCTGCCGGATGCCTCCTTCGCTGGTCAGCAGGAGACCTTCCTCAATATCGAAGGCTTCGATAACGTCAAGCGTGCCGTACATGAGGTGTTCGCCTCCCTGTTCAACGACCGGGCGATCTCCTATCGCGTGCATCGCGGCTTCGATCACAGCCTAGTAGCGCTCTCCGCCGGTATTCAGAAGATGGTGCGCTCCGAGACCGGTGCTGCCGGGGTCATGTTCACCCTGGATACCGAGTCCGGCTATCGCGACGCGGTGTTCGTTACCGGCTCCTGGGGGCTGGGTGAAACGGTGGTTCAGGGAGCGGTCAATCCGGATGAGTTTTATGTACACAAGCCGACTCTGGCTGCCGGACGCCCCGCCGTGCTGCGTCGCACTCTGGGATCCAAGCTGATCAAGATGACCTATACCGACGATGCAGCGGCGGGTCGTTCCGTGCAGACCATCGATGTGCCGGTGGCGGATCGCGCACGCTTTTGCATCGACGATCAGGACGTCATGGCCTTGGCGCGTCAGGCAATGACCATCGAGCAGCACTATGGCCGCCCCATGGATATCGAATGGGCTCGGGATGGTGACGATGGCAAGCTCTACATCGTTCAGGCTCGTCCCGAGACCGTGGTCTCCAAACAGGAAGGCGGCAAGCTCGAGCGTTTCCAGCTCAATGAGAAAGGGCGCTTGCTGGTCTCGGGGCGGGCCATCGGTCAGCGCATCGGCCGTGGTGCGGTCAAGGTCATCGAGACCCCGGAGCAGATGGACAAGGTTAATCCCGGCGACATTCTGGTCACCGATATGACCGACCCGGACTGGGAGCCGGTGATGAAGCGTGCTTCCGCCATCGTTACCAACCGGGGCGGACGCACCTGCCATGCGGCGATCATTGCCCGGGAGCTGGGTATTGCCGCGGTAGTGGGGTGTGGTGATGCCACCCAGGTGCTTGCTGATGGTCGCGAGGTGACGGTCTCCTGCGCCGAGGGTGATACGGGTCATGTCTATGAAGGCTTGCTCGACTTCGACTGCAAGACCTCCAGTGTCGATGCGATGCCGGAAATCCCCTTCAAGATCATGATGAACGTGGGTAACCCGGATCGCGCCTTCAACTTCGCTTCCCTGCCCAACGCCGGTGTTGGTCTCGCGCGGCTGGAGTTCATCATCAATCGCATGATCGGAGTACATCCCAAGGCCTTACTGGATTACGCCACCCTGCCTACAGACCTGCAACAGGTCATCGATGCGCGCACCGCCGGTTATGATGACCCGGTGAGCTTCTATGTCGACAAGCTGGTGGAGGGCATCTCGACCCTGGCGGCGGCGTTCTATCCCAAGCGGGTCATCGTGCGCATGTCGGACTTCAAGTCCAACGAATACGAGAATCTGATCGGCGGCAAGCTCTACGAGCCCGGTGAAGAGAACCCGATGCTGGGCTTCCGTGGCGCCTCGCGCTATATTTCCGAGTCCTTCCGTCCCTGCTTCGAGCTGGAATGTCAGGCGATCAAGCGGGTGCGTGACGAGATGGGGCTCGACAATGTCGAGATCATGATTCCCTTCGTACGCACCACGGACGAAGCGCGAGAGGTCGTCGAGCTGCTCGGTACAGCCGGCCTCAAGCGTGGTGAGCGTGGTTTGAAGATCATCATGATGTGCGAGCTGCCGGCCAATGCGCTGCTGGCGGAGGAATTTCTCGAGCACTTCGACGGCTTCTCCATCGGCTCCAACGATCTGACCCAGCTGACTCTGGGGCTCGACCGGGACTCCGGCATCGTGGCCCACCTGTTTGACGAGCGTAATCCGGCGGTGAAGAAACTGCTGGCGATGGCCATCGCCGCCTGCAAGGAACAGGGCAAGTACGTGGGCATCTGCGGCCAGGGGCCCTCGGATTACCCGGAGCTGGCCAAGTGGCTGATGGAACAGGGGATCGATTCGGTGTCGTTGAACCCGGATGCGGTGCTCGAGACGTGGTTCATGCTTGCCGGTGAAACCATGGCCTGATCGCCTTCACAAGCAAGAAAAGTGCGCCCAGTCTATCCTCGAATAGGCTGGGCGTTTTCGTTGTCGCTATCAGCCACTATTAAGAGCGCAGCCAGTTGCGCAGCTTCAGCAACAGCAATTCCCCATCGCTGAGTGCAGCGCGTTCATTCAGCACTTCGCCGAGCAGATCGGGCCGGTCGGTGATGATGTTGTCGACGCCCAGGTCGATCAGACGCGACATCTCCGCTTGTCCATTCACCGTCCAGGTATGCAACTGATACCCATGCCGCTGAGCCGCTCTGATGGAGGCCGGCGTTACTCGGTTATGGCGCAAGCCAAGCGCGTCGAATAAACGCCTATCCATGCCCCCTCGCACCACGAATTGAGCGAAAAGCGTGGTGCGCAACTCAGGAGCGATACGTTTGGCTTCTTTGAGTGCCGAAGGAGAAAGCGATGCCAGAACGATGTCGTCACGAGGTACCGATGACAGGCTATCGATCACTGCGGTTGCCAGTGCCTCTTCGTCTCCGCGTGCCGGTTTGAGTTCGATGTACAGCTTGATGCGATCTTGGGTCATGGCGATGACTTCGTCGAGGGTAGGAATCCGTGCACCAACGAACACATCACCGAACCAGCTACCGACATCGATCTGACGCGCCTCTTCCAGCGTCATGTCGGAGAGGGATTGCTCGAGTGCCGTCAGTCGACGAAGACTATTGTCGTGGGCCACGACGACATGACCGTCCTGGGTCAGGCGTACGTCGAATTCGACATAATCCGCACCGTCCTCGATGGCTTGTTCGATCGATGCCAGAGTGTTTTCCGGTGCCTTGAACGAACTGCCACGATGGGCGGTGATACCGACCCGGTCACGAATCTCGAAACTGGTGAGCGCCATTGCTGCCTGGCTCAGCGCCAGCACCAGAACAATCGCTTCCGCGCCCCAGGCCACCCAGCCCGGATGACTGCCTTTGGACGGTGCTTGGGGTTTGGGTTGTTGATGAGCAAGGCGCAGATAGAGGCAGGTGAGCAGGAGACTGTTGATCGCCACACCCACGAAGGTGGCGGCGAGGGTCAGCAGGGCATAGGTGGTGAGGTAGGCCAGCATGGCGGGAATCAGCACCGCGCTACGCTCCGGCAACCATCCCAGTGAGGGTGTGATCAAGGCATCGAACAGGCTGGTGATGACGACCGGCAGGGCAATGATCACCATGATCGACATGATAATCGGCAGTGCCAGCCGTTTCTTGACGCCTCGGGTAAGCTCGCGGCTCCGTGCCAGGGCGCGGCGGGCAGACACACTCTCGAGGATCAACACGGGCAGGGCCAGGGACCAGCGTAGATAAAGACGCGCCGCGAACCACAGCCAAAGCAGAACGAAAGGCAAACCACTCGCCAAGAACAGCCACCACTCCTGAGGTTTGACGCGCAGCACGTAGTAGCTTTCCATGCCACCGAGCAGCCATTGGTAGAGAAGAACCAGGGCGATGAGCAAGGGTAAGGCGAGTAGCAGATGTGTACCGACCTGCAGCAGTGTCAGCGTGCCGATGGCAAAAAAGCGCCGGGCAACGCTCCATAGCGCTTCCAGCGCAGCCCGATAACGGCTGGCGTCAGGGCGCACCGCCACCAATAACATGCCGGCTTGTTGCAGAAATAGGATCAGGAAGGTGGCGCCGATGGCTGCCAGCAGCCATAACAAGCCAATCGGGGAAAGCGCGATATCGAGCAATTGACCATTGGTGAATACAGGTCGCCCAATACGTCTCAATAGTGCTGACAGGGCCGCCGCGGAGGAAGGTAGCAGCAAGGTAGTCGCCAGCAGCGTGAAGAACAGATGGTAGGCCACCAAGGGGCGCCAGTGTTCGCGTAACGAAACGATCACTGCCGTCAGTAAATGGTATGGCGTCAAGATAGGGGGCCGTTGAGGGAGCATGGAGCAAGCGTCTCATTCCATGCTCGTTATGACAAATAGCGTTAGAGAGAGCGCTGATAGTGAAGCGCTCGTTAAAATGTGCGATTCAGAACCTGTTTACGATCTAGCGAGCTAGAGTCAGACAAGGCGAATTCGGACGAAAAAACGGAGTTTACTGGTGTAAATGAGTATTTTGACCGGGCTCGCGCACGAGCCCGAATTTAACGACGTATGACCGACACGCAGCAGATCATAAATGGGTTCTCAGTCGTTCAACGCCAGGCGCTCCTCGGCAACCAGAATGCCGTTGTTATCGGCATATAACCATTGCCCTGGATGAATGGTCACGCCGGCAAAGGTGACGGAAAGATCACGCTGACCTTCACCACGTTTTTCGCTACGCCGAGGATGAGCGCTCAGCGCTTGAACGCCGAGTTCGATGTCGGCCAGTACGTCCACATCCCGCACACAGCCGAACATGAGAATGCCTGCCCAGCCATTGGCAGCGGCCTTTTCGGCGAGCATATCGCCGAGCATTGCGCAGCGCAGCGAACCGCCGGCATCCACTACCAGTACCGCGCCGTCACCGGGTTCATTTACGGCTTCCTTCACGCGAGAATTATCCTCGAAGCACTTGATGGTCTTCACGGGTCCATAAAAGGCGTCGATGCCGCCAAAATTGACGAATAAAGGATCGAGAATCTGAACGTCCGGGTACGCATCACAGATATCCGGGGTCACGATGGTAGGCATGGCATGATTCCTTGAGCGAGTGGGAATGGATTTACCACTGACAGGATTCCAGAAACGACAACGCCGGGACAAGCCCGGCGCAGCATCAATCGTGAATCCAGGCTTAGAAGCTGAAACCCGCCGAGGCGGTGAAGGTGTCGATCTGATAGTCACTGTCGAAATCGTAACGTTCGTACTCGGCCCGCACCAGGAACGGATCGAAATTGAATTGGGCGCCGGCGCCATAGACCGGATCGGTGCCATCCTGATCATCCAGATCGATACTGGCGTTGCCCAGGTTGCCATCGACATCGGTTTCCCACTTGGCGATACCGGCCTTGGCAAACAGCGTGAACCAGGAAGTAAGAGGCAGCTGACCCACGGCGCTTATGCCATATGCATCGGATTCCAGGTCGGTATTGGCATTGTTGCTGCCTTCCAGACGTGTGCGGCCAAGATCTGCATAGAACAGCTCGGTGGCAAAATAGGGGTTGAACTCGTAGCCGACGAATCCCTTGAAGACGTTGTCGTCGTCGTCGTCGAGATCGAAGTCCTCGGCGCCGTCCGAGATGAAGTCACCCACTTCGTCATCATCGTTTTCCAGAGAGCTGAAACCCGTGCCGACGCCCAGGTACAGACCATCTGCGTTGGGTGCGGCCAGAACCGAAGGCGCAGCGACGAGCATGGCAGTAGAAGCACAAGAAGCGACAACCAGCGTTTTGAGTTTCATCGGTATTCTCCAAACATTCATCGTGAGGCGAGTCGTGATTATCAGATGACACGACGGACCCGCACTGATGGGACAGGAAAAGGCGTTCAATCAGGTAGGAGAACGCTAATGCGAACGCTGTTCGATTACAAGTCTTGAGGTGCGGGTATTAGTAAGTTTTTGTTACAAAAAAACGCCCCGATAACGGGGCGCTTCTGTGGTCGATTCGGAATCTCATGGATTCCATCGATGTTGCGAGCATCGGAATCGATGGGTCATGCTTCCTGTGCAACAGGAATCACGTTCGAGGCCGCCTTCTGAAACTCCTCGATTTCATGAAAATTCATGTACCGGTAGATCTCTCCGGCCATGGCGTTGAACTCGCCCATATAGCCCTGGTACTCCTCGGCCGTGGGGAGGCGACCCACGACAGCGGCGACGGCCGCCAGCTCAGCGGAGGCCAGGTACACATTGGCACCATCACCCAAACGGTTGGGGAAGTTACGGGTCGAGGTGGAGACCACGGTGGACTTTGGTGCTACGCGAGCCTGGTTGCCCATACACAGCGAACAACCCGGCATTTCCATCCGTGCGCCTGCGCGCCCGTAGATTCCGTAATAACCTTCCTCGGTCAGCTGATGCTGATCCATCTTGGTGGGTGGTGCCAGCCATAGACGCGTCTTAAGACTACCTGCCGGTTGCTTTTCCAGCAACTTCCCAGCAGCTCGAAAATGTCCGATGTTGGTCATGCAGGAGCCGATGAAGACCTCGTCGATGGTTTCGCCGGCAACCTCCGAGAGCAACCGCGCATCGTCCGGATCGTTGGGGGCGCACAGGACCGGCTCGGTGATCTCGCTCAGATCGATCTCGATGATCTCGGCGTACTCGGCATCGTCGTCGGCACGCATCAGACTCGGGTTGGCCAGCCACTCCTGCATGCCTTCGATGCGTCGCTCCAGTGTACGACGATCACCGTAGCCCTGGTCGATCATCCACTTGAGCAGCGTGATGTTGGAGGTCAAGTACTCGCTGACGCGCTCCTCGGAGAGCGTGATGGTACAGCCCGCGGCGCTGCGTTCGGCGGAGGCATCCGAGAGCTCGAAGGCCTGTTCGGCGGTGAGATCCTCGAGGCCTTCGATCTCCAGTACACGCCCCGAGAAGGCGTTCTTCTTGCCGGACTTCTCGACGGTCAGCAGTCCTTGCTTGATGGCATATAGCGGGATGGCGTGGACCAGGTCGCGCAGGGTGATGCCGGGCTGACGCTCGCCCTTGAAACGCACAAGCACCGACTCCGGCATATCCAGGGGCATGACGCCGGTGGCTGCCGCGAAGGCGACGAGACCGGAGCCCGCGGGAAACGAAATACCCATCGGGAAGCGGGTATGGGAGTCGCCGCCGGTACCCACGGTGTCCGGCAACAGCATGCGATTCAACCAGGAGTGGATGATGCCGTCCCCCGGACGCAACGACACGCCGCCACGATTCATGATGAAGTCGGGGAGGGTGTGGTGAGTTTCCACATCGACGGGCTTCGGGTAAGCCGCGGTATGACAGAACGACTGCATCACCAGATCCGCCTGGAAGCCCAGGCAAGCAAGGTCCTTCAATTCGTCCCGAGTCATCGGTCCGGTGGTGTCCTGAGAGCCGACGGTGGTCATTTTCGGCTCGCAGTACATGCCAGGGCGCACGCCCTCCATTCCGCAGGCCTTGCCCACCATCTTCTGGGCCAGAGTGAACCCCTTGCCGGTATCGACCGGTTGTTCCGGCGTCTTGAATACCTCGGAAGGCCCCAGACCGAGTTCGCTACGTGCCTTGTCGGTCAGGCCGCGGCCGATGATCAATGGAATACGCCCGCCGGCACGCACTTCGTCGAGAATGACGCGGGTCTTGAGCTCAAACGTGCTCAGCAGTTCGTCGGTATCGTGCTTGCAGACCTTGCCTTCATAGGGGTAGACATCGATGACATCGCCCATGGCCATTTTCGAGACGTCCATCTCGACGGGCAGGGCGCCGGCATCTTCCATGGTATTGAAGAAGATCGGCGCGATCTTGCTGCCGAAGAAGAAGCCGCCGGCACGCTTATTGGGTACGAAAGGGATGTCGTCGCCAAAGAACCAGAGTACCGAGTTGGTAGCGGACTTGCGCGAGGAGCCCGTGCCGACCACGTCACCGACATAGGCCACCGGGTAGCCCTTGGCCTTGACTGCCTCGATCTGCTCGAGGGGTCCCTTGGTGCCTGCTTCGAGCGGTTCGATACCCTCGCGAGGGTTCTTGAGCATGGCATTGGCATGCAGTGGGATGTCCGGGCGCGACCAGGCATCCGGGGCCGGAGACAAATCGTCGGTATTGGTTTCACCGGGCACCTTGAAGACTGCTAGCGTGATTTTTTCGGCTAGGGCGGGCTTGGCCAAAAACCATTCAGCTTCCGCCCAGGACTGGAGAACGTCCTTGGCAATGGCATTGCCGGCTTTGGCGCGTTCGGCCACGTCATGAAAGGCATCGAACATCAATAGGGTGTGCTTGAGCTGTTCGCCGGCTTCCTTGGCGAGCGCATCGTCATCGAGAAGCTCTACCAGGGTGGCGATGTTGTAGCCGCCCTGCATGGTGCCGAGAAGCTTGACCGCGTGGGTCTTATCGATCAGCGGTGACTGTGCTTCGCCCTTGGTGATGGCGCTCAGGAAGCCTGCCTTGACGTAGGCGGCCTCATCGACCCCCGGGGGAACACGGTCGGTAATCAGCTCCAGCAGGAACTGTTCTTCGCCCGCCGGTGGGGCCTTGAGCAACTCGATCAGTGCAGCGGTCTGCTCGGCATTCAGCGGCTTCGGCGGCACGCCTTCGGCAGCGCGTTCCTCGACATGGTGACGGTAGGCTTCAAGCACGATGGTGTCCTTTTCAGTAGTCGGAAACCCTACGAACCTGCCCATGACCCGCTGCGTGTCGGTCATACGTCGTTGAAACCGATCTCAGAATACTCATCTACTTCAGTAAACTCGAGCGCGAGCCCGGTCCTTTCTTCAATCGCTTTCGCCTTGTCTGACCCTGACTCGCCGGATCGTGAACGGTCCCTAGGCGAAATCACGACGATGGGGCGTCGTCGGCGCTGGCTGGGCGCTCGCATGGGTTTCGCAGTTAGGCGGGCGGATAGTACGTGAAATTGTCGACAATGTTAAGGGTGTTGACTCGTTAGCTAATTCGACTTTGGTTGGGTTCGGAATCACGCTTTTTACTTCTTTGCCGGTCGCTGACGCGGAGTTGGCGCGCTACCATGGGCCACCGAGGAGGACGTCATGGGACAAACGATCGTTTCGCCCTGCGTTGGACTCTGCTCCACCACCCTTGGAGACCCCGTATGTCGGGGGTGCCAACGTACAGAAGGCGAGATTCGCAATTGGTTCGGGTATGCCGATGAACAACGTCGTGCACGCATGGCCGAATTGGACAGGCTACGCGCCCGCGTCGCCGGCGATTTTCTGGAAGTCATGGATGCGAGTCTGCTGCAAAGCCAACTCGAGCGTCACCGTATTCGCTTTCGTGACGATCAACCGTCATTGTCTCGGGCCATCGAGTTGTTACGCGTGGGTCGAACGCGTATTCGTGTTCTTTCTCGTTATGGCTTGCGGCCCAGGGGTAAAGGGTTGCGACTTTCCGCCGATGAACTGCATGAGGCCATCACGCGTGCATTGCTTGCCAGTGCTGAATCGCGTCGCCTGAACCTGGAGCTTGACTGACCCGAGATGATAAAGACGACTCAGGAAACTACCGACACATTATTGCCTGCCGAACTGCTGGCATTTCTACCCTGTGCCACCCCTCGGGAATGGATCGACGCCGCACTCGCCAATCCTAGTCTGCTGCTGATCGATCATGCCCAGTGTGAGAAAAAGGCAGCGTCCACGGCCATGAGTCTGATGTATCGCTATGTCGAGCATCCGTTGCTACTGACCAAGATGTCGCAGCTCGCCCGAGAGGAGCTCTTGCATTTCGAGCAGGTCGTCAAGCTCATGGAGGGGCGGGGCATCGCTTACCGGCATATCACCGCATCTCGTTACGCGACGGGATTGCGCGACTGCATTCGCCGAGAAGATCCGCATCGTCTGGTCGATGTGTTGATCGTAGGCGCCTTCATCGAGGCGCGAAGCTGTGAACGTTTTGCCTGCCTGATTCCGCATCTGGACGATGAGCTAGGCAAATTCTATCGTGGACTGGTCAAGTCGGAAGGGCGTCATTACGAAGACTATCTCATGCTGGCGCGCCACTACGCCGATGAGCCCCTGGAGGCGCGCATTGCTTTCTTTGCCGAACGTGAACGTGCGTTGATCGAGGCACCGGATCCCATTTTTCGCTTTCATAGCGGTCTGCCGATAGCCGCTTGAATGAGCGTCGTGGTGACGAGCAAGAACCCGATGGCATCACGACAATGTAGGAAACCACAACAATGACACGCAATACATCCGCTACTATCCAGTTGACGCTATTCGGTCACTTTTCCCTAAGTGTCGATGAGGATGCCTTGACCCAATTCAGTTACGACAAGGTCAAGGCGCTGCTGGTCTATCTGTTGCTCAATGAGCAACAGGTCAATCGTGCGGCATTGGCGGAATTGTTGTGGCCCGATCAAGGACTTTCATCGGGGCGCACCAATCTGCGTCACGCCTTGCATTGCCTGCGCCAGAGTCTGGGCGAACAGGCGGATCAGGTATTGACGGTAACGCGTCAGACCATCGCCTTTCAGTTGCCCCAGGAATGGCACTTCGATCTCAACCAGGTGGATCGACTGCTGAGCGAGCCTGCCACTACACAAGGACTCGAAGAGCTGCTGGATCTCTACCGCGGCGATCTCGCCGAGGAGCTGCAGCTCAGCCAATGCACCGATTACCAGCGTTGGTTGGTACGTCTTCGCGGTGAATGGCGTCAGCGAGTCATTGCCTATGCCGAGAAGGTACTGGCGACCACCGATGAGCTGGACGACGAGCTTCTGCGCACCTTGGTCAGTCGTTTTTCCGGTTATGCTCCCTTCCATGAACGACTGATGCATCAGTTGATCGAGCATGACCAGCCCGCCGCCGCTCACGAGGAGTACAACGCCTATCTGCAACTGCTGGCGCTGTCGGGGCAACAGCCGGACCCCGGAATTCTGCATCTGGCGCGGCATTGGAGCGACAGTAGTGGTGATGTTCAACGGCCATCCTCACAAACCGCCTATGCTCGCACGCTCGATTCAGAGAGCGTTCCGCTGCTCGATGCGGAAATCGAGCAGCGTCAATTATCGGTCATGGCCATCAGGTTGCGGTTGCAGGACGAGCGCGATCAGCGCCACGAGGTACGCGCCTGTCTGACGTTGCAGATCGAATTGCTGCGCTGGCTTGAGCAGCAGTGCCATTATCTGGGTGGCTTCTGGTTACCCGGTGTCACTGGAGGAATGGGACTCGCTTGCTTCGGTACGCATGGGCCGGCCCATCAGCTTGCCGAACTGGTGGCCCTTTATGAACATTGTCGGCGTGCCTTGCCGGAGGAAGTCGCGCGTTACTGGACGGAAGAGACACCACAACCCTCCTTTGATCTGGCCGCAGGACTCGATAGCGGTCGCGTGGTTTATCTTCCCGAGCGACACCTGGTCGATCCCTTGGGGCAGGTTACCCAGCGTGCATTGGAGTTGATGGGGGCTGCGGAGGGCAGTGAGCTGGTGATTTCTCAGGTGGCCAGTCAGCACATGCCCCCGGCGCTGGATCTTCAGCCACGCCTGACGACACGCTTGCTGGTCTGCGATGGAAAGATACGTCTGCGAGCATTGGTGTTGGGGGTCAATGAACATGGGCGCAATGCACTGCAGCCGATTCTGATCGGACGCGAGAACGCCCTGCGCAAGTTGCGCGACGCGCTGGCCCGCGCCGGCATCGGTCTGCGCCAGAGCGTGCTGGTGCAGGGGGCTTCCGGTATGGGGAAATCGGCCTTGATGGTGGGGTTCCGTCAACTGGAACAGAGCCAGGACACCACCATCTGCTGGCAGTCCATGACCCGCATGTCAATGCGAGAGCCCTATGGCCTGGCTCGTTCATTGCTGCGCTGGTACGCCGACCGTGAGCCTGATTGCGACACATTGCAGATGCTTTTGAGCGACAGCGACGATGCGACGATTCTCGAGGATGCGCAGCGTTATGAACTGTTGCAGCAAGCGTTGCAGATGGTCCCGATCGAATGTAGCGAGGCAGGGGGGCTGCGTAATGAAACGATCGAGCTGGTCATCCGCTTGCTCCATCGGCTGATTGAACGTGCCACCCGAAATAGTCCGCTGGTCGTGATGATCGATGATCTGCAGTGGATCGATGAGCTCTCGCTCAAGATGCTGTCCGGGTTGCAGGCGCGCTTGCCGATCAATTGCCCGTTCTTGCTGGTGGCCAGCATACGGGGGCAGGAGCCGTTGCCCATCAGGCTGCACTGGGATCAACAGATCGTATTGACACAGCTGGATGCGGTTCAGGCAGCGCGCCTGTTGTCGCAGCTGGCCAAGCACTACCGTCTGCATCTCACGCCACGACTGCGCAATCAGCTGATCGAGCGTTGCGAGGGAGTGCCGCTTTATCTGCAGGAAGTCTGCCGACGCCTTGACAGCAATCGCCGTGAAGGGCGCAGCCTGCAGATCGATGAGTTGCCTCAGGGGTTGTTGGGGCTGCTCGCCAGTCGTATCGATCAGCTCGATAGCGACCGCTCGGTGGCCCATGCCGCCGCTGTGCTCGGTCGTCAATTCCGACTCGATTTTCTGCGTCACTGCAGCACCGTCGAACAGGCCCGGCTCAAACAGGGACTGGAGCACATGCAGCGTCTGGAGATCATCGAGCCCTGCGCCGCGCCAAGCGGACATGACTATCAGTTCACGCATCCCTTGCTGCATGAGGCCGCCTATCTATCCTGCCCGACCGATATTCGGGCAGCGATCCATCAGCAGGTGGTGACGCTGATAGAAGAGCATCACCCGATGTACATCAGCCGTCATCCCGAGGAGTTTGCCCTGCATCTGCAGCGCAGTGGATATCACGCCCGTGGGGCACGTTATTTCGAGCTGGCCGCCCGAGAGGCCTTGAAGGTGAGTGCCAACCGCATGGCCTTGCGCATGGCGGATGCGGGCCTCAAGAGCCTGCAGACTGTGCAAGGACAGGAAGAGCGTGAGATCAGTCTGCTCACCATCAAGGGACAGGCAGCCTTTGCGCTAGAAGGGCATGGCTCTCCTACAGCCCACGAAAGTTTCGTGCGTGCTCGGGAGGTGCTCGAAAGAGCGGCTTGCGTCGATGAGGAAACCGAGCTCGAGCAGCACTTTCTGGTCAAGTGGGGGCTTTGGGTGGGCTGCAGTCAACGCCATGCCAATGCGGACGCCTTTTCTCTGGCATCCGGTATGACGGCACTGGCACGACAGCTTCCCGATCCGCGCTATGCGCGCCTGGCCGAATATGCTCAGGCGCACTGCGAATACTGGGCGGGTAGATTGCGTCAGGCCCATGACCATTTGCGCGAAATCGATCCCTTGCATGAGCCGATGATGATCGAATGGCTGCCATTTTCGGATCATCCGCAGGTCGCGGCAGCCTGTTATCAGGGGTGGACGCTGTGCCTGTGTGGGGATTATCTGGCGGCGGAACAGCATGTGGAAGCCGCCATCCGATTGGCAGAGGATGTCAAGCATCCGGGCTCCCTGGCCATGGCGTTGATGTTCGCCGCCACTATTTATCGCCAGCTGGGTCACGTTCATCTGGCCGGGAGCCGAGCCGAGCGCGCCTTCGGGCTGACGCATACCGTCGATCTGCATCTCTGGCATGTCGGTGCGCAATGTACGCTGGGTTGGTACAAGACGATGCAGGGCGATCGATCCGGGCTGGTGACGATCGAAAGCGGGCTCGATGAGTTTGCCGAACTGGTGGGACGTGATCGTTATCAGCGTCCCAATCTATGGTATGTGGACGCCTGCCTGAGTCTGGACGAATTGACCAAGGCGGAGGATTATCTGGATCAATGTCTGCTGGTGGCGCGAGAGCGCAATTCACTCTACGTGCCCGAATTGTCAGTGCGTCTGGCCAGTGTTCGTCTCAGGCTGGAGCGTCCGGTGGAGTCGGTACGCAGTCTGGTTGAGCAAGCCAGAGCCCTGGCTCGCGAGCATGGCAATATTCATCATTTACTGTTTGCGCTCGAACTGTGGCTGGAGAGCATCGAGCCCGACGATCGTGAAGCCCGCGATGAATTCCGTCAGTTGCTGCACGACGTGCACAAGACCGATGCACCGGTACTGATGCGTTGGCGGTCACTGCTCGATCGCAAAGCGCAGCCTGGCAGGCGCCACCCCAGCCGCAGTGTCTGAGACCCGGATATTGCACCAGACATGCAAAAAGCGGCTGAAAATCGGTTATAATTCAAGCTCCTATACAAGAACCAACCGACTCAGCCGCCATGACAAAATGTACCACGCCGACCGCCGCCTT